>CAJFNK010000061.1 GCA_904394685.1 Candidatus Heritagella gallinarum | reverse complement strand
GAACCCCCGACCTGCTGATTACAAATCAGCTGCTCTACCAGCTGAGCTACACCAGCACGGTTAAGGCGCTTGCTTATTATACCCTGTAATTTTGCAGTTGTCAACCCTATTTTTCAAATTTTTTATTTTGTTTTTTTAAAATCGCTGTGAACCCTTTATCAAAGGCCTCACAGCGATTTGCCAACTGTTATTTTTGCTGCGTGTTTTTCTCATAAAGTATCCAAAGCCCCTGCAACAGCAGATCGGGTTCAACATGAATTTTTTTCCTGCAAAGAGGCGCTACCATAGAGATGTTCCCTCCGGTCGCTACGGCGGTTACCGGCTCGCCCAGCTCTTTCTCCAAACGGGTGATAATACCGTCCAGCATGGCAGCACTGCCATACACCGAGCCGGACTTCATACAATCCAGTGTGTTGGTTCCAATCATCTTATCCGGTGCTTCCAGACTGATGTTTTGAGGAAGTTGAGAAGCTCTGGAAGAAAGAGCATCTACCGCCAACCGAAGGCCGGGGATAATCATTCCGCCTAAAAAGCTCCCTTCCCGGTCAATCACCGATATGGTGGTAGAAGTCCCCATATCGACAATCATAATGGGCTTGGGATATTTGGCGCAGGCGGCAACTGCATCCACGACTCTATCGCTGCCCAGCTGTGACGGGTTGTCTACTTTGATATTCAATCCGGTTTTGACCCCGGCCCCTACCAGCAGCGGGCGCTTTCCAGTGAGTTTCTCCACCGCATCCCGCAATACCGGCCGCAGCACGGGTACTACCGAGGAGATGATGCCCCCTTCAATCGATTCCGGTTCGATTCCCCGCATGGAAAACACTCCCATCAGCAGCAGGGTGTATTCTTCAGCGGTTTTGGAGCGGTCTGTTGCCAGTCGAAACGAAGCCGACAGGGTTTCCCCTTCCAAGCAGCCTACCACAATATGGGTGTTGCCAATATCAATTGCCAGAATCATAAAGCGGCTCCTTTCCGGCTGTTTTTCTCATACAGCAGCCGCAGCCCGTGCAGTAACAGATCGGGTTCTGAATAAATCTTTTTTTCGCAATAGGGAATCACCATGGAAATCAGGTTGCCGGTTGCAACTGCGCTCACAGGCTCGCCCAATTCTTCTTCCAGCCGTTCAATGATGCCGTCCAGCATGGCGGCATTGCCATAAATCGCACCGGAACGCATACAGTCAATCGTGTTGGTGCCGATCATCTTTTCCGGCGCTTCCAGGCTGATGTTCAGCGGGAGCTGGGAAGCCCTTGCCGAGAGGGCGTCTACCGCCACCCGCAGTCCGGGAATAATCATCCCGCCCAAATAGCTTCCATCCTTGCCAATGACCGAGGCTGTGGTGGCGGTACCCATGTCAAAAATGACAATCGGCTTGGGATACTTGGCACAGGCAGCCACTGCCACCACCACCAGATCGCCGCCAAGCTGTGCCGGGTTATCGATTTTGATATTCAACCCGGTTTTCACCCCGGCCCCAACCAGCAACGGGCGCTTTCCGGTGAGCAGCTCCACGGCGTCCCGGAGAACCGGGCGCAGCATGGGAACTACCGAGGAGATAATGCCCCCCTCCAGCGTTTTGGGGTCAATATGGTTCATTTCGAAAATGCCTTTAAACAGCAGGGCATATTCATCCACCGTTTTGGAACGGTCAGTGCTGATATGGGAGGTAAAAATCATCTTTTCCCCCTCCATACATCCAATCACGGCGTTGGTATTGCCCATATCGATGGCTACGATCATTGCTTACACCTCAGTTTGTCTGCGTAGATTTCTTGCTTACTTTTACTTTTCGTTTTTTATCCCGGTTTTGAGGGGGTCACGTTTCATAAGCTTCTGCATGGGCAGGCATACAGCGCCCACCAACACCGCAGCGGCAATCGCTTCCGGCACGCCATTGGTAGCGACTACGCCGAGAATCAGCCCCAGCACTGCATCAGCGGTTACCCCCTTCATGGCGGCATAAGCGTCACGGAATACAACATAAATTAAACCCATTACAAAGAAGGTGTTGATAAAAGCGCCCACAGCGCCGGTAATCACCAGTTGAATGGTGCGTAGCTTCATGTTTTCCTTTTTAAAGGGAAGCCGCAGCAACTGGAATACAAACCAGGGAAGAATCCCCACCAGTATGCGGGGGATAAAGCAAACCACCAGCGCCCACAGGCTGCCGTTGTCTGTGCCGGGAGCGGGAATCAGCGGGGAAAAGGCAAAGGAAAGAGCGGTAGGGGTAAAGGTGTTGCTGACAAAGCTGCACAGGCCGAAAAGGAACCCCAGGACAGCGCCTTTTTTCGGTCCAAACAGGACGGAGCCGATGATAACGGGGACATGGAGAATGGTGGCCTTGATCAGAGGCAGCTGAATCATTCCCAACGGGGTGAACGCCAATACGATGATAATGGCGATAAAGAGGCATAGCAGGATGTTTTCCTGCATGGCTTCCTTGCGGAAGATGCCACGGTCACGGGTGGATGCTTGTTTTTTCATAATAATACCTCCTGCTGCTGCTCCAAACCGGATGCAGCGCTTTTAAATTGAGGGAAGCGCCGATTATTTTTAGTAAACACCTGCCGTTCCTTTCAGGTTCCGGCGGCATAAAAAACAACCAGTACTTCCGGCTTTATTATAAGAGATTCCCCACAGAAATGCAAGGCGGGGTGCTGATTGTTTCAAAACGGAAAATGTGATATACTGGGCGTAAAAACTGTATTTGTAGATCAATCAATTCAAGAGGTTTTATCAATGGATTATCATGAATTACTGAATCTTTCTGCCGATATCGGCCGGCTGCTCCTTCAAAACGGCGCCGAGATTTATCGTGTTGAGGAATCAATGGAGCGGATTTTTGCCGCCTATGGCGTCAGCGGCCAAGTGTACTGTGTGCCTACTACTATTATTGCCACCATTCTCACGCCATCCGGCGAGAATATCTCCAAAAGTGTCCGGGTGCGTTCCCGTGGCACCGATTTTGACAAAGTCATGGCAGTCAACGACCTTTGCCGCCGTGTCTGCCGGGAAACCCCGGCGTTTTCCATGATTCGGGAGGAGCTTTCCCAGATTCCCAAAAGGCCCGTTTATTCCCTTCCGCTCACCTGTCTGGGTTGGGCGCTGGTCGGCTCTACGTTTTCCATGATTTTTGGCGGGAATTTTCTGGATGCGGCCTGTGCGTTTCCCATCGCTGTGGTGGTATGCCTGTTTCAGTATCTGCTCAATAAGCTCGAAGCCAACCAGTTCTTTTCCCTGATGGTCGAGAGCTGCCTTATCGGGACACTCGCCATCGTTTCGGTAAAAACCGGGCTGGCGAATAACTCCGATAAAGTGATTATCGGAGTGCTGATGAATCTGGTTCCGGGAATCGCCCTCACCAACTGCATCCGGGATATTCTGGCAGGCGATTTGATGTCGGGCGTTTCCAAAATTGCCGAGGTGTTTTTGATTGCGGTATTTATTGCGCTGGGCGCCGCTATGGCGGTATATGGTGCAAAATGGATTTTGGGAATCTGAAGGAGGGAACCCATGGACTGGATGGCAGTCATCAAAGACGGGCTTTTGCCCTGTCTGTACAGCTTTATCGGCTGTATCGGATATTCGATTATCTTTAATATCCAGGGAAAGCGCCTGATTCCGGTGGGATTGGGCGGAGGGATTTCCTGGGGAGTATATCTGCTGTGTTCTGTATTTTTGCCCAGCGCCGCCTCTTATTTTCTGGCGGCGGTAGCGCTCTCTCTGTATTGTGAAATTATGGCAAGGGTTACCAAAACCCCGGTTACGGTATTCTTGCTCATTGCTTTGTTCCCGCTTGTGCCGGGCGGTGGAATCTACTACACGATGGAATACGGCATCAATGGGGAAACAGAAATGTTTCTGGAAAGCCTTCTCTCCACATTGGGGGTGGCCGGTTCGCTGGCGCTGGGAATCCTGCTGGTTTCTTCTGCCATGCGCCTTGGCATGAAGGCACGGGAACTGCGTGTGAAGAAAAAAGCCTGAAAGCTCTGATTGATAGAAAGGAACCCTTATGATCGTTCTTACACTGGAAAAAATTACCAAAAATTATGGCGTAAAGCCACTGATGGCCAATGTCGATCTCACCATTGAATCCGGCGACCGTATCGGCGTGATCGGCGTGAACGGGACCGGAAAATCCACTTTCCTTCGGGTGTGTGCAGGGGTGGAGGAAGCCGACAGCGGCCGCATTACCACCGCCTCTGGGATGCGGGTAGGATATCTTCCCCAAAGCCCGGATTTTACCCCCGGCACAACTGTCTGGCAGGAGGTGCTGCGCCATGCCGCCCGTGACCGCAAGGACTCGGCGGAATTTGAGTGCCGTGCCATGTTGACCCGGCTGGGGATTACGGATTTTGAGCAGGATGTTTCCACCCTTTCCGGCGGGCAGAAAAAGCGGGTGGCCATGGCGGCAGCGCTGGCCGGCCAGGTAGAGCTGCTGATTTTGGACGAGCCTACCAACCATATCGACAGCGCCACGGTGGAATGGCTGGAAACCTATCTGGCAGGATATCGGGGAGCACTCTTGATGGTTACGCATGACCGGTATTTTCTGGAACGGGTGTGTAACCGGATGGTGGAGCTGGACAACGGCATATTGACCCCATACCCGGCCAATTACAGCCGGTATCTGGAACTGAAAGAGGAGCGGGAAGCCATGGAAGCGGCTTCTCTGCGAAAGAAAAAAGCACTCTATCAAAAAGAGCTGGAATGGATTCAGCGGGGCGCACGGGCCAGAAGCACCAAAGCGCAATTCCGTGTCAATCGCTTTGAGGAGCTGAAAGACGCCGCCAAAAAGCCCTTGCCGGAGCAGGAACTGGAGCTTTCGGCGCTTCACGCCCGTCTGGGAAAAAAGATCGTGGAGATCGACGCTGTTTCCAAATGCTATGGGGAAAGAGTGCTGTTCCATGATTTCTCCTATAATCTCTTGCGCCGTGACCGGCTGGGGATCATCGGCCCCAACGGATGCGGAAAAACCACGCTGCTGCGGGTGATGCAGGGGCTGATTGCGCCCGACAGCGGCGAGGTGCGGATTGGAGAAACCGTGAAGATCGGCTATTTTTCGCAGGAGTGCGAGGGGCTGGACGATGAAAAAACCGTGTTGGATACCATCCGGGATATTGCCTGGCAGACCGAGACCCCGGAGGGGACGCTGACGGCTTCCCAGATGCTGGAAAAATTCCTGTTTCCCGGAGCCATGCAGCATGCGCCGGTAGGCAGGCTTTCCGGCGGAGAAAAACGGCGGCTATATCTGCTCTGTATCCTGATGACCGCCCCAAACATCCTGTTGCTGGACGAGCCCACCAACGATCTGGATATCCAGACCCTCACCATTCTGGAAGATTACCTCGACAGCTTCCCCGGTGCTGTGATTTCGGTTTCTCACGACCGCTATTTCCTCGACCGCACAGCAGAGCATGTGTTTGTGTTTGAGCCGGATGGGACCCTCACCCCCTATCTGGGCGGATATACCGATTATCGTGCCGCCGCCCCTCAGCCGGAATCACCGGCAGGCGAGGCCCCCAAAAAGAAAGAAAAGCCCAAACGGGAGCCGAAGCTGAAATTCTCCTATAAGGAACAGCGGGAGTTTGAAACCATCGACGAAGATATCGAAAAACTGGAACAGGCTATCGCACAAAAAGAAAAAGAGATAGACGAAAATGCCGCCCGTTTTGACCTGCTGCCCGGATTATTGGAAGAAAAAGAGCAGCTGGAAAAAGCACTGGAAGAAAAAACCGAGCGGTGGGTATATTTAAACGAGCTGGCGGAGAAAATTGAGGAAAGCAAAAAATAAAGCGCTGCCTGGAAGAGAGTCACTTTGTAAGGATGTATCCCTTTTCTCATCCTGCGGGTTGTTATTAAATATAATGACTTGCTGAAAATTGTATAGACACAATTTCGTTATGCGCTATACTCATGGTAAGATAAGCGGAAATTTGCGGAGGTTCTATATGGTTAGAGAAATTAAAGAAAACGAGCGAAACGAATTGTTAAATTTGTATTTATATTTACATGAGAAATTTATACCGGAAATGACTGAACAGTTGAATAACACCTGGGAAACGATTATGAAAGATAAAAATCATCACATTATCGTAAATGAGGTTGATAATAAAATAGTATCCTCTTGTGTTTGCGTAATTATCCCAAATTTAACAAGGAATGTCAGACCATACGCATTGATAGAAAATGTTGTTACCCGTGAAGGTTACCGTGGCAAGGGGTATGCGACAGAATGTTTGAATTATGCAAAAGAAATTTCAGAAAAGGAAAATTGTTATAAAATGATGCTGCTCACTGGTTCAAAGGAAGATGCAACACTTAAATTTTATCGTAATGCAGGCTATAACAGTAGTGATAAAACCGCTTTTGTTCAATGGCTTGAATAGATTACATCACTTCCCGTTTATCGAGAAATTCAGAATATGAAATTATACCGGTACGGTTGTGTCCACAGGAATAAAATCGACCGTTGTGCCCGAAATCTGCCGCTGCCCTTGATTTTCCACAGTAAATGGGATATAATGATTCCAGCTTTACATGTTAATTAATTGTCGTTTCGGCTTTGCGGCCGGAAAGGCAAATTTAAAAATGGAGGACTGAAAATGTTAGTATCTGCAAAAGAAATGCTGACCAAGGCCAAGGCTGGCCACTATGCCGTAGGACAGTTCAACATCAACAACCTGGAGTGGACCAAGGCAATCCTGCTCACCGCACAGGAGCTCAACTCCCCTGTGATTCTGGGCGTTTCCGAGGGTGCCGGCAAGTATATGTGCGGCTATAAGACCATCGTTGGCATGGTAAATGGCATGCTGGAAGAACTGAAGATCACTGTTCCCGTGGCTCTGCACCTGGATCACGGCAGCTATGAGGGCGCAAAGGCCTGCATCGAGGCTGGTTTCTCCTCCATTATGTTCGACGGTTCTCACTATCCGATCGAAGAAAACATCGAAAAGACCAAGGAACTGGTTGCTATCGCTGAGTCCAAGGGCATGTCCGTTGAGGCTGAGGTTGGCTCCATCGGCGGTGAAGAAGACGGCGTGATCGGCGCTGGCGAAGTGGCTGATCCCGACGAGTGCAAGATGATCGCTGATCTGGGCGTGACCATGCTGGCTGCCGGTATCGGCAACATCCATGGCAAATATCCTGAGAACTGGCCCGGCCTGCGTTTTGACGCTCTGGACGCTATCCAGCAGAAGACCGGCGCAATGCCTCTGGTTCTGCATGGCGGCACCGGTATCCCGGCCGACATGATCAAAAAGGCTATCGATCTGGGCGTTTCCAAGATCAACGTGAACACCGAGTGCCAGCTGTCCTTCGCAGCAGCTACCCGTGAGTACATCGAGGCAGGCAAAGATCTGCAGGGCAAGGGCTTCGACCCCCGCAAACTGCTGGCTCCCGGCTTCGAGGCTATCAAGGCTACCGTGAAGGAGAAGATGGAGCTGTTCGGTTCCGTTGGCAAAGCCTGATTTTAATAAAACTTGAAAACCGGTTCCCGCCGAAAGGTGGGAACCGGTTTTGCTTTATAGATTATTGACAGCTATAGTAAAACGGAACCGAGCATCGTCCCCATACCACATCGGGAAATTGGTTCCCCACTGGTTGTTAAAGAGGGGGAAGCAAACTCCTTTTTCTCTGGATGGAATCTGATTATAAAAAGCATAAATAGAAGGGCTGGAAATGGATACCAGTGCACTATCCCAAGTATATAGAGAAACTCCATCAAAATGAATCATACCGGAAGTGGCGTGCATTTCCCGATTACCGTTGGAAACTACCTCTACAGGATCGACTTCAAGTCCCATTTTTTCGATAGACTGCAAAGGCTGGACAGGACAAAAGAAAAGCTCACAACATTCTGGAATACGGTTGGCAGGCTTATTGTACCAGCTAAAATCAAACGTTATTTCAGTTGTATTTGGTTGAAGGGTTAACATCATTTTCTGCGGACATCCATAGTGGTCAAATGCTTCTGCCGGTGCATCCAGTAGTACGCAGATTTTCTTTCCGTTGGTGAGCACCTGGCTGCACTGTACACCAAATTGCTGAGATTGTTCCATCTCTTCAGAAAGCCCAATTTTACCAAAATCCTCCACAGCCCATTCTTCCTCTTTCAGGCGGGAATACCGATCCTGATATGCAAGGCAATCTTTTTCGGAAAAGACTTCATACCGGAATAAAGCCAGTGGGTGGTTCTCATCAGCCAGTGTCAAGGTGCCTTTTTGCAGTTTTATCACCTCGCCGGAGCGGCCAATCCCGATTTGCCATTCACCCAAAGAGGTGTAATAACATCCATCGGCGTGAGCGGCGAGGCATTGATATCCGGAAAAATCAGGGATTTCCCGATGCCACTGGTTCATGCAGCTTTCTGCCTGTTCTTTCCAGACAGAAGGAAGAAGGGAAACGGCCTCAGTGAGATAGTCCCGTTGTTCCTGCCAGGACTGTTCCATCTTCTGATAGTTTGGCTCATTTCGTACGGATTCAAAGCTCTTTCGGGCATAATGGTGGTGATCGTGTAAGAACGTTTTTTCATCCAGACCCCAGGTGTGTTCCGGAATCGGAAGCAATGCTTCATACAGTAGCGAAGCTGTTTCTGGTTCCATTTTTTTGGCAAGACGCAGCAGGGCACGGTATTGATTGACTTTAGCCGGGTCGGTTCCAACACCGTGAATCCAGGTGTCTCCAATCTCCTGCGTTACTACGGGGAAGTCTGCCGAAACGGGCAATATAGCTTCTGCCACATCTTCCAGGCTGCCGGCACAAATCAAAGCATCGGGATATTGCTCATGCAATTTTTCATAGATAGACAGAATTTCTTCGGCGGACTGAGGACCACGGTTATCGCCGGTATGGGCAAAACAAACCGCCGTTTCGGTTCCGGGAATCCAGGTGAATCCACCGTAATCGCCCTTGTCATACATGACGATGACGCTTTCCCCCTCTGGAGCTGTCCAACAGAAGAAGTCGGGGACTTCCGGCACGGCAGAAGCGGGGTTAACGCCAATATGTAAAAATTTTACCCCTGCTTTGGCGAGTAACGGAACGATAGCAATGGTGTGGCCGGGAACATCGGTGTTTTTCGCCGCCACTGTGTGAAGGCCAAATTCATGGTCGAGATTCTGTGAAATCATTAGGCCAGCCTCATAAAGTTCGGGGCTTGCCAGCTCAGAATGCATGGTAAAGGGGAGGGCATGCCAACGGATGATCCCGTTTTTGATGGCACGGCGCATCCGTTCCTGCTGGGCGGGAGCGCTTTTTTTCAGATACCGGTCAATCAGCCAGCTTCCGGTTGTCCATACGAATCCCTCTTTACAATTCCGGCGTTGGAGTTCTTCTCCTACCGACAGTGCGGCTGGGATATACTCCTGTAAGTATTTTTCTTCGATTTCTTTGGCGAGTCCAGTGAATCCTAGATCCAGATGGGTTTTAAAAACCACAATGATTTTTTTCATACTACAACTTCCTCATTTCATTAACAGGGTTTTACAAAGAGTAAGATTTCCTCTCAGGAAAACGCTCTGTTGGTTTGGTACTTATGCTATCACAATTCAGTGACAGATTCCATAGCAATGCTGGCTGTATTTTTTTCCACTCCTAGGGCAATCTGCATAAGAATTTTCATTACCAATCCTTTTTGGGGGAGTTAAAAGGCTTTGTTTGGGAAAATGAATAAAAAAAGATCCTGATTTCTCACCATGGAGATCAGGATCTTTTCCGTTTATTATACGATGGAAGAAAAATGATTCAGTATTTTTCTATTTTGAAGGAATCAGATAGCAAGTGTTCCCTGATCGCTTTCGATAAGCTCATAAATCCGGTCTTCCATCCCCGTTTCCACGTTTACATATACGAGGATATCTTCACCATCTTCACCCTTGCACACAAATTCCCAGCAAAGCACTTCGGAGAGTCCCGGAGTGGGGATGAGTGCCAGCGTCGGGTCTTTTTGAATTTTAAGGCGTGGACTCACGGATTCACGAGCTTTTTTTGCCGAAACCTGAATGTCATCAAAGCTGCGTTCCTGATGGTTCATTAAATAGCCTGAGGCATTATAGGATACGATCTCACCATTATCCATGGCAACGCCCACTTTGATCAGGTCGGGATAGCAGGTGATGGATTCTCCTGTACTGGTGGTTTCTACCCATGCAAAATTAAAGGTGCAAACGCCATCGGCTACTACATAATAGCTCTCTTTTGTGCTTTCGATCCCGGCCTTTTTCAAAAAGCTTTTGGCTTTTTCCAACGCCTGTTCCTGAGAAAGCTTATTCTCCGAAATGGTTCGGGAATTGGAAAGCGTACACAGCAGGCCGCCGTCCTTGGTCATAGAGATGCGGATATCGCCGCTGGTAAAGTTATAACAGGGAAGCCCGCCGCCGGTGTCGGTGACCGCTTCCAGCTGGGAAGCTTCGATTCCCAGAAATTTAGCAGCTGTTTTTTGTGTGGTACCTTGTCCCAGACGTTTCATATCCCGTGTTGCTTTGGCGGTTCGCTGAGAAATGTGGTCGCTGAATGGGCCGTCATAGATCAAAGTGGGATATTCGCCAAATGCCGAGGCGCTTTCTTCCAATTCTCCGCCATAGGCCGGCAGGACTTCCGAAACGTTTTGTAACGTGGATCTTGCTTCCCGCATGGTCACCTTGCCATACCGGAATCGTTCTTCCAGCTTCTGCAGTTCTTCGCTCAGCGTTTCGGCATATTTGCGAAGGGTGGTCAGGTTGTCAAATTCTTCTTCACCCAGTGTAGAACCGGCTGCCAGCCGCCGGGAGAGATAAGAAGCATAATCCCCGGCCTGCGAGAGGAACCGGTTAATGTTGCCGGAATTTTCACCCGAAGTTGGCAAAACGGCAAGTGCCGCCTTGGCGCCGGAGGATTCTTCGAGAAGCTGTGCCGCCAGACTGGTTTGGGCGGTGGCGGTGTTGGCATAGCGGACTTTTTCCAGTGCGGCTTCCATGCCGGAAACATAGCCGGAAAGATCGTTTACCGCCCGTTGATAGACATAGGAAAGCGTTGTTTCAGATTCCTGTGCCTGCATGGTACGCATGGTTAAACCGGCGCCCAGAACCGTGACGGCCGCCAAGGCAAAAACGCCGATCCTGATTTTCCCTCTGCGATTCATGATGTACCTCCTTGGTCAAAATGAAATCATCGTCTTTTGGAGAAAGTATTGCCCTGTTTGGGAAAAATATTCATTTTTTAAAATCCAGATTGTGTTATAATCAAACCAGTCAAAAGCGGTTTGCATTTTATACAAAGCAAAAGGAGGAAGCCGCATGAAGGAAAAATGCAAAATTGCTGTTATCCAGTATCAGAGCCGTGCGGGTTGCCCGGAAGAAAATACCCGTCTTGGGGTTCGCCTGATGGAAAAAGCCAAAGAGCAGGGGGCGGATTTGGTGCTGTTTCCCGAATGTTGGATCACCGGATATGCGTTTCCGGAATTTGACGACGAAATACCGGTGAAAGAAATTGAAAAAACAGAAGCGTTTCGGGCGTGGGCCGAGTGCACCATTACAGAGGATTCTGCTTTTTTAGATGTCTTTCAAAAAAAAGCTAGAGAGCTGCAAATGGGGGTGGTGGTCACTTCTTTGACCAGAGGGAACCGTCGCCCACGGAATACCGCTTTTTTGCTGGGTCGGGACGGGGAAATTTTGCTTCGATATGACAAAGTCCACACCTGCGATTTTTCCAGCGAGCGGATGCTGGAGAGCGGGGACGCTTTTTTTGTGGCGGAGTTTGACGGCGTACAATTCGGCATTATGATCTGTTATGACCGGGAATACCCCGAAAGCGCACGGGTGCTGATGATGAAGGGCGCCGAGATCATTCTGGTTCCCAACGACTGCTCGGAGATGTTCCACCGGGTAAACACCCTTTCCACCCGTGCCTATGAGAATATGACCGGGGTGGTGATGGCCAACCCGCCCGGAAAGGGAAAGGGTCATTCCTGCGCCCTGAGCCCCATTGTGTGGGATGAAAACGGTGATTGTGACAACCGGATTTTCGTGGCAGGGGAGCAAGAAGGGCTGTTTTTGGCGGAATTCGATTTGCCGGCGCTGCGCTATTATCGGAGCCATGAGATGATGGGCAATACTTTCCGAAAAGTCAAAGCCTATGCGCCGCTGATGGAGGAAACGATTGCCCCGCCGTTTTGCAGGCATCATCAAAACCAAAAGGAATAATCTGGAAGCCGGGCGGGATTTGGCGGTTTTCCTTTTCATTTGTGCTGTAATATGATATAATAGAACGGATATTCTCAAAGTTTTTAGAGTGCATGGGGCCTGGACGCAATTTGTAAGTCATTCTCCCCAGAGAGGTGTATTTTTATGGTGATTTTGGGTCTTGACCCCGGTTATGCAATTGTAGGATATGGAGTGGTGCAGGCACAGAACAGCCGGTACCGCTCGCTGGAGCATGGCGCTATCGTGACAAAAGCCGGGGAACCATTTGAGCGGCGGCTTGAAATTATCTATGACGCTCTTTCTTCGGTGCTGGCCAAGTGGAAGCCGGAATCCATGGCGCTCGAAAAGCTCTATTTCAATAACAACAAAACAACAGCCATCGGTGTAGCAGAGGCCCGTGGGGTCATTCTGCTGGCAGCAAAAAAAGCCGGGGTTCCGGTGTTTGAATATACGCCCATGCAGGTGAAAATGGCGGTAACAGGCTATGGCGGAGCCAAAAAGCCACAGGTGATGGAGATGACCCGGCGGCTTTTGTGCTTGCAGGAGGTTCCCAAACCGGACGATACAGCCGATGCGCTAGCCATGGCGATTTGCCACGGACAGGCGGCAGGCTCCGCTTTGCGGAGAAGCCTGCTTCGCCGGGGATAAGATACAGGGAGGAAACAGCGTGTTTTATAGTGTAAAAGGAAAGCTCATTCATTCAGAAATGGGGTTTGTCGTGGTAGAGTGCGGCGGCGTGGGGTTCAAGTGCCTCACGACTTTGAGCACCCAGCGGAACCTGCCGCCTTTGGGCGAAACCGTTACCCTGTATACCCATCTGAACGTCCGGGAGGATGCGCTGGATTTATTTGGATTTTACAGCATGAGCGAGCTCAACTGCTTTAAGATGCTCACCGGAGTGAGCGGCGTTGGCCCCAAGGTGGGGCTGGCGATTCTTTCGGAGCTGACTCCGGAGCGGGTGGCCATGGCTGTGGCTTCGGGCGACAGCAAGGCGCTCACCCGTGCCAGCGGCGTTGGCCCCAAGCTGGCGCAGCGGATTGCGCTGGAACTGAAAGACAAGGTGAAAAAGATGGGAGGCTCTGCCGAGGTGGGGCTTTCTATGGAGAATATCGAGGCGGCCGGTGTGGTGTCGGCTTCTTCCAATGCGGCAGAGGCAGTCAATGCGCTGGCGGTGCTGGGATATACGCCCAGCGATGCGGCGGCCGTTGTGGGCAAGCTGGATTCTTCGCTCCCGGTGGAGGAACTGATTCGGCTCTCTTTGCGGGCGTTGGCGCCTAAATGGGATTGACAGGGGGGACATCATTGGACTACGAAAGCAATGTTTCCGAAATGGACTTTGAAAACCGGATGATCGACCCGGCTTATAACCCGGAGGATGCAGCGGTAGAAAATCCCCTTCGTCCCCGGAGCCTTACGGAATATATCGGGCAGGAAAAGGTCAAGGAGAATCTGGCGGTCTTCATCGAAGCCGCCCGGCAGCGTGGCGAGGCGCTCGACCATGTGCTGCTGTATGGCCCGCCCGGCCTGGGCAAAACCACGCTGGCGGGAATCATCGCCAACGAGCTGGGGGTCAACCTGCGGGTGACCAGCGGCCCGGCGATTGAAAAGCCCGGCGACCTGGCGGCGCTGCTCACCAACCTGAACCCCGGTGATGTGCTGTTTATCGACGAGGTACACCGCCTATCCCGAAGCGTGGAAGAAATCCTCTATCCCGCTATGGAGGACTTTGCGCTGGATATCATCACCGGAAAGGGGCAGATGGCGGCTTCGTATCATCTGCCGCTGCCTAAATTCACGTTGGTGGGCGCCACCACTCGTGCCGGACAGCTTACCGCCCCGCTGCGGGATCGTTTTGGCGTGGTGCTGCGCCTGGAGCTGTATTCTCCTAAAGAGCTGGCGCAAATCGTTACCCGGAGCGCCAACATTCTGGGGATTGAAATCGCAGCCGACGGTGCGCTGGAAATTGCCCGGCGTTCCCGTGGTACGCCCCGTATCGCCAACCGGCTGTTAAAGCGGGTGCGGGACTTTGCACAGGTCATCAGCGACGGCGTGATTGATGAGCGCAGCGCTTCGATTGCGCTCGACCGGTTGGAGATCGACCAGCTGGGACTGGATTCCGGCGACCGCCGCATGATGCGTGCGATGATCGATTACTATAACGGCGGGCCGGTGGGGCTTGACACCCTGGCGGCGGCTATTGGCGAAGAATCCGTGACCATCGAAGATGTTATCGAGCCGTATCTGATGCAGATCGGCTTTTTGAACCGTACGCCACGAGGCCGCTGCGTGACCCCGGCAGCCTATCGGCATCTGGGGCTGACCCCGCCCGGCGAGGCCGCAATTTTGCAGCAGAGCCTGTTTGAATAAATTGCGTATTCCCCATACGCTTTTTTTGATTGCGTTGGAAGGCTTTTGCTTTGAAACGCTTTTGAGGGGCGTAGAAAAAATAATTTTGCATAAAAATGGATACATAGCGTATCCGTTTTTACCGGGTGGGCTCCCGGAAACGGCGAAGCCGCACCTGGATATCAGTATTAAAGGCAAATTGAAACCAAAGAAATGGAGAGTGTGTGCAATGGGAAGACTTTTTGGAACAGATGGAGCCAGAGGAATCGCCAACAGTGAACTCACCTGTGAGCTGGCCATGAATATTGGCCGGGCCGCCGCCATGGTATTGACGGACAGCGACCACCGCCACCCCAAAATCCTGATTGGCAAAGATACCCGCCTTTCCAGCGATATGCTGGAAAATGCTCTGACAGCCGGCCTGTGCAGCGTTGGCGCCAATGTGGTGCAGCTGGGCGTTGTGCCAACTCCCGCCGTGGCATTTCTGGTTGGAAAATACAAGGCGGATGCTGGCGTGATGATCTCAGCCTCTCACAATCCCTGTGAGTTCAACGGCATCAAGATCTTTAGCGGCGACGGCTATAAGCTTCCCGATGCACTGGAGGAGCAGATCGAAGCCATTGTGCTGGACGAGGTACAGCCGTATCCCTGCCCCACAGGCGGCGATGTGGGAAAAGTCACAACTGCCCCCAATGTGGTGCGTGACTATGTTGACCATATCAAGGCAACGGTTCCCTTTGCGCTCGACGGCATGGAGATCGCCGTGGACTGCGCCAATGGTTCCGCCTCCCGTACAGCTGAGCTGCTGTTTACCGAGCTGGGCGCCAAGGTACATATGCTCCACGCCGAGCCGAACGGGGTAAACATCAACGACCATTGCGGTTCCACCCATGTGGAGGGCCTGATGGAATATGTAAAAGAGCATCATTGTGATGCCGGTATCGCTTTTGACGGCGACGCAGACCGCTGCCTGGCAGTGGACGAAAACGGCAACCTGGTAGACGGCGACTTCTTTATGGCGATTTGTGCGCTGGATATGAAGTCCAGAGGAAAGCTGGCCAAGAATGCCGTGGTGGGTACTATCATGACCAATATGGGCTTCTCCAAATTCTGCGAGGCAAACGGCATGGACTTTGTGGCCACCAAGGTGGGCGACCGGTATGTGTTGGAAGAAATGCTGCTTCAGGGATATAACTTTGGCGGCGAGCAGAGCGGCCACTTTATTTTCCTTGATTTTGCCACCACCGGCGACGGTCAGATGTCCGCCTGCCAGCTGATGAGTATCCTGCGCCGCAGAGAGGCAAAGCTCTCGGATCTGGCTTCTGCCATGACCCGGTATCCGCAGGTGCTGATCAACATTACGGTGAGCAACGAGGGCAAGCTCCGCTTCTATACCGATATCCGGGTGCGTCAGGCAATTGACGACGCCAAAAAACAGCTGGGGAACAATGGACGCATTGTGGTGCGCCCCTCCGGCACAGAGCCTCTGCTGAGAGTAATGGTAGAGGGAGAAAACGACGAGGAGATCCGCCAGATCGCCGAGAACGTGGCAGAAGTCATGCGCCGGGAGCTGGCATAAGGTTCCGATAAAAGAAAGGATGTTACCATGAGAGCCGCAGACTGGAAGGATTATGAACTGCTGGATACTTCGGCCGGAGAACGGCTGGAACGTTGGGGCAATGTGATTTTGATTCGTCCCGACCCGCAAATTATCTGGGACACCCCCAAAAAACACCCCCTTTGGAAACAGGCCAACGCCCGCTATCATCGCTCCAACACCGGCGGCGGCCAGTGGCAGAACTACCGCCCGGTTCCCCCGATGTGGAAAATCGGGTATAAGGGGCTGACCTTCCAGCTGAAAACCATGGGATTTAAGCATACAGGCATTTTCCCGGAGCAGGCTGTGAACTGGGATTTTGCCATGAAGAAAATCCAGGAGGCAGGCCGCCCGATCAAGGTGTTGAACCTGTTTGGCTACACCGGGGCGGCCACCCTGGCGTGCATGAAGGCGGGCGCCCATGTGACCCATGTGGACGCCTCCAAAGGTATGGTGGCATGGGCAAGGGAAAACGCCGCTGCCAGCGGCCTGGCCGACCGTCCGGTGCGCTGGCTGGTGGACGACTGCATGAAGTTTGTCCAGCGGGAGCAGCGCCGTGGCAACACCTATGACGGCATCATCATGGACCCGCCCTCTTATGGCAGAGGCCCCGGTGGAGAGGTGTGGAAGCTGGAAGAACAGCTGTATACGCTGGTGAGCCAGTGTATCCCCATTCTTTCGGAAAAGCCCCTGTTCTTTATCCTCAATTCTTATACCACGGGTCTTTCCCCGTCGGTGATGGAATACCTGCTGGGGACGCTGCTGCAAACCAGATTTGGCGGCAAGGTGTCGTCGGATGAGATTGGTTTGCCGGTAACATCGAGCGGGTTGGTGCTTCCCTGCGGCAGCACCGCAATTTTTGAAGGTTAATTTTTACGATTCAGGATGGAATAAGCCGAAAACGGCATTTCACATCGAAAGGAGTCATAAACCCTATGGAATTTATCAAAGCGGACAAGGTGCATTTTGCATATGAACCCGCCGAGGGCGAGCTGCCACGGGAGGTTTTGCACGGCGTCACTCTGGAAATCAAAAAAGGCGAATTTGTGGCGCTGCTGGGTCATAACGGCTGCGGCAAATCCACCATGGCCAAGCTTTTTAACGGGATGCTCCTGCCCACCCAGGGCAAAGTGACCGTGGATGGCATGGACACCGCCAACGAAGAAACTATTTATGAGGTTCGCCGCCGTGTGGGTCTGGTGCAGCAGAACCCGGATAACCAGCTGGTTGCCAGCATCGTGGAGGAGGACGTGGCGTTTGGCCCCGAAAATCTGGGGATTGAGCCTAAGGAGATCCGCCGCCGGGTAGATGAGGCTCTCAAAGCGGTGGACATGTATGAATATCGGGAAAATGCCCCCTATAAGCTTTCCGGCGGACAAAAGCAGCGGGTTGCCATCGCTGGTATCATCGCCATGGAGCCGGACTGCATTGTGCTGGACGAGCCTACCGCCATGTTGGACCCACGGGGACGTGACGAAGTGATGGAAACCATCCACAAACTGAACCGGGAGAAGGGCATTACCATCATCCTCATCACCCATTATATGGACGAGGCTGTGCAGGCTGGCCGTGTGGTGGTCATGGATGAGGGGGATATCCTCATCGAAGGCACGCCACGGGAAGTTTTCTCGCAGGTAGAGCTTTTAAAGCAGCACCATCTGGACGTGCCGCAGGCCACCGAGCTGGCCTACCGGCTGCGCTCCTATGGCTGCGGCATCCCGGACGGGATTTTGAACGAAGAAGAATGTGTGGGCGCCCTGTATGCCCTCATCAGAAAGGAGTGAGTCTATGGCAGCCGTATTGGAAACACAGGATCTGACCTATGTATACAGTCCGGGTTCCCCTTTTGCCCGTACTGCCGTAGATCATGTGAACCTTTCGATTGAGGAAGGGGAGTTTGTCGGGGTGATCGGACACACCGGCAGCGGCAAATCCACGCTGATCCAGCAGCTCAATGGCCTGCTGCGCCCCACCTCCGGCAAAATCCTGCTTTACGGAAAGGATATCTGGGCGGAGCCGAAAAAAATCCGTGCTGTGCGCTTTCAGGTGGGCATGGTGTTCCAATACCCGGAATACCAGCTTTTTGAAGAAACGGTGTTAAAAGATATCGCTTTTGGCCCCAAAAACAAGGGGCTTTCTGACGAAGAAGCGCTGGAAAAGGCAAAAGAGGCCGCCGAATTTACCGGGCTCAAGCCTTCCCTGTGGGAAAAGTCCCCGTTTGAGCTTTCTGGCGGCGAAAAGCGCCGGGTGGCGATTGCCGGTGTGATTGCCATGGACCCGGATGTGCTGGTGTTGGACGAGCCTGCCGCCGGCCTCGACCCAAAAGGCCGGGATGTGCTGCTGGCGCAGATTGGCAGCTATCATCAGCACCGGAAAAACACCGTGCTGCTGGTTTCCCACAGTATGGAAGATATCGCCCGTACCGCCGACCGGGTGCTGGTGATGAACAAGGGCAAGGCTGCCATGTTTGACACCACGCCCAATGTGTTCGCAAGAAGCTCCGAGCTGGAAACCATGGGACTGCGTGTCCCGCAGGTCACAGCCATCATGACCCGCCTGCGTTCCATGGGCTGCCCGGTACCTTCGGGTGTGCTGACGCTGGAACAGGCGATCAAAGAACTGCTCCCACTGGTGAGAAAAAAGGAGGCGGACGAAAATGCTCAGTGATATCACATTAGGCCAGTATTTTCCGGGACGCTCCATTCTTCACCGGCTGGACCCCCGTGTCAAGATGGTGATGGTGCTGGCCGCCATCGTATTCATCTTTGTGGCGTTTAATTTTGTTTCCATGGGGCTGGTGGTGGCGCTGGTGTTGGCCGGGATGCTGCTTTCCGGCGTGCCGGTTAAGATGTATTTGAAAAGCATCAAGGCCATTTTGTTTATCGTGGCGTTTACCTCCATTCTCAACCTGTTCTATGGAACCGGCGAGCCGATTTTTCAATGGGGAATCATGCAGATCACCATGAACGGCATTTATCGCTGTATCTTTATTGCGCTGCGGATTACAGCGCTGATTTTGTGCAGCTCGATTCTCACATTTACCACCTCGCCCACGCAGCTCACCGACGCTATGGAACGGCTGATGAAGCCGCTCAAGCTGCTGCGGGTGCCGGTACACGATATTGCCATGATGATGACTATTGCATTGCGGTTTGTTCCCACCTTGCTGGAAGAAACCGATAAAATCATGAGCGCCCAGAAAGCCAGAGGCGCTGACATGGAGAGCGGCGGGCTGATGCAGCGTGTCAAAGCGCTGATCCCGATTTTGATTCCGCTGTTTGTGTCGGCTTTCCGCCGGGCATATGACCTGGCCATGGCCATGGAGTGCCGCTGCTATAACAGCCGGGTAACGCCGACCAAAATGAAGCAGCTTCATATGACAGGACGGGATGTTGTTGCGATCATCGTGGTGACATTGGTTCTGGCCGGTGTAGTGGTGGGAGATATTTTCCTGCCGGCGCTGGCATAAGAGAGCTGAGAGGAATCAGATCTATGAACAATCAGGAATTTTGGGATGCAGTGGACACGCTGGTGGAGCAGTCTGTCATCATAATCGACCGCCCCAAAGGCTCAACTCACCCACGCTGGCCCGACTTTGTGTACCCGGTAGATTATGGCTATTTAGAGGGGACTTCTTCTATGGATGGCGCCGGAATCGATGTATGGGTCGGTACAGATGAAAAAAAGCAGCTGGATGCCCTGCTGTGTATTGTGGATCTTTATAAGCGAGATTCCGAAATAAAGTTATTGATAGGATGTACGGAGGAGGAAAAACAACTGATTTACCAGCTGCATAACCGTACTTCCGGGATGAAAGCTCTTTTCATCAGGCGCAGCTAGGGGCTATCTGAAAAGTCGAAATTATCGTCTTTTCCTACAATCAATGACAGCTACTGCGTTAAAAAAACTTGGAATCCATCAAGGATTCCTGCGTTTTTTGCCTTGTATCTGCCTATTGCTTGTGGAAAATTCTTCAATTTCTTTGTTTTCAGAAACGCCCTAAAAGAAGCGGGCGCACACATAGGTGCGCCTTTACAGATGATTCCAATTTTTTCCGAAAGGAGAATCCCATGTCCCGCAACGTACTGATTACCCTTTGTTATGACGGCTCCGGATATCACGGCTGGCAGGTGCAGCAGAACGCCATTTCTGTCCAGCAGGTGTTTCAGGAGGCTTTGTATAAAATCCTTTCGGAGCGCCCTTCCCTCAAGGGCTGCAGCCGCACGGATACCGGCGTTCACGCCCGGCAGTTTTGTATCAGCATGCAGCTGGACAGCAGTATCCCCTGCCAGCGGCTTCAGGGGGCGCTGAACCATTTTCTTCCCGCTGATATGGCGGTGCTGGATTGCCGGGAGGTTCCCTTGGATTTTCACGCCCGATATTCCTGCAAAGGCAAGGAATATGTCTATTCCATCTGGAATCATCCGGTTCGCTCGCCTTTTTTGCGTGACCGGGCGCTGCACTACTGGTATCCGTTGGAGCTGGAAAAGCTCAATCAGGCGGCGGCCTATTTTGTGGGCAGCCACGACTTCACTTCCTTTTGCACCATCGACAGCCGGGAGCGGGGCGACATGACCCGCACGATTACCAAGTCCGAGTGGAGCCGGGAGGGGAATCTGGTCACCTATCGGGTGGCGGCAGATGGCTTCCTCTATAATATGGTTCGGATTTTGGTGGGAACCATGCTCCGGGTGGCGCAGGGAAAATTCCAGCCGGAAGATATGCCGGGGATTTTGGCGGCACTTGACCGGAAGAAAGCGGGCCCAACAGCTCCGGCGTGCGGATTATGTCTGGATCAGGTGTTTTATGAGGGCATTACCTTGCCGAATTTTGAAAGATAAAAATACTATTAGTAGATATTTTTGTAAATATACAGTCAGGAATGAATTGGAGGTGCCACAGTGGAACATAAGGGAAAGCGGTTTCCATCTTTTCAGGAGCATGGGGACGATGAAGAAATCAACCTGCTGAAAAATAAGAAAAAAAGCCGCCCACAAAAGAAAAAGGCGCAGCGGGTTCCACGCTGGATCTATCGGGTGAGCCTGATTCTGCTGGCAACCGTATTGGCGCTGGTGTGGTGGTTCAATCGGGAAAACCTGACGGTAGAAAATATCTCCGACTGGTTCCAGGCTCGTCTGGTGGGAATGGGTGTTGGAGATGGGTATCCGGTTTCCATTCCCGGCGGCGAAACCGAAGCGGGCAATTTCCTCTCGGTGGATAAAGAAGCGGTGGTGGTGAGCAACACGGCTCTGACTGCCTGGAACTCTACGGGAAAGGAAACCCTTTCGGTACAGCATGCGTGCAGCCAGCCGGCAGTCCGGCAGGCGGGAGGGAGATTCCTGGTATACAGTATCGGAGGAACCGGGTATCAGCTGGAAACCCATACCCGGAGCCTGATTCGGGAAAACACCGAAGAAAAAATTGTAACGGGTGCGCTTTCGGCGGATGGCCGTTTTGCCCTTGTCACCCAGGCGGAGGATTATGCGTCCCGATTGACTGTATATCTCCGGGATGGCTCGGTACAATATGAATATGATTTCAGCCAGTCTTACATTACCGCTGTGGCGCTCAACAGCAGCGGAACCAAGGGCTTTGCCGCAGGAGTGTCGGCCAAAGACGGCGGGTTGGTGTCTACCCTGTATGTTTTTGACTTCAATCAGGAAAAACCGGTATATACGCTTTCCGCAGCGGATACTATGATTCTGGAGGCTCAGTGGAGCGGGAATAAAATCTGTGCGGTTGGCGACCAGAAAACCCTGTGGGTAGATGCAGGCAGCGGCGCTATGGAGGAATATGATTATGGCGGAAAACAGCTCACCGCCTATCACCTGGAAGGTTCCCGTGTACTGCTTTCGGTTTCCAGCCATTCGATTTCGGGCGCCTGTACGGTGTTGGAGTTTCGTGGGACTGCCAAACCGGCAACGCAGCTGGAGGTTTCCAGCAGCGTAAAATCGGTCTCTATTTATGGTGAAACGCTGGCTGTCCTTTCCGGCGGACAGGTAGAGGCGTTTTCTTCCGGAACCGGCAAGAGTTTGGGAACCTGTCAGGTGGGAGGAGATGTCCGTGCTATTGCCCTGATGGATGAAAGCCAGGTGTATTTGCTGGGCGTGAGCGAGGTCCGGCAGCAGAAAATTGGATGATTTCGGGAAATTTACAGAAAATTTAAGGTTGTTTACACTCCCGTAACTTGTTTGAGAAGGGGCTTTATGATATAGTAATAGCATATTTCCCAAAACTTTGTTTGTGTAGCAGGAAATATGTCTGATTGAGGAGAAAGAAGGGTGAATATGGGAATTGTAGTGGATATCCTGTTTTTGCTGGTGATTCTGCTGGGGTTTTATTTTGGCATGAAGCGGGGATTTTTCCGTTCCGTGTTTGACCTTGCGGCAACGGTTGCGGCCTTGATTATTGCCACCTGGTTTAGCGGGATTGTAGCGCATGGCTTTTATTATGAGGTGCTGCGGGAGCCGATGGTTCGTCAGATTACAGAATCTCTTGCCACATCGTCGTCGGGAAACGGCGCCGAAGCAGCGCTTTCCGCACTTCCAGAGCTGTTTACTGGCGCTCTGAATTTTTATGGGGTAACGGCTGATACGCTTAACAGCGCAATTGCCAATGCAACCGGTTCGGCTGCCGAAGCGGCGGTGGCGGTGATGGCGCCGGTGATTATTTCTGTGCTGAAATCCCTTTTCTCACTGGTGATTTTTGTGATCCTGCTGGTGATTTTGCGGATCGTTTCCGAGCTGCTCAGCCGGATTTTCCGTCTGCCGGTTCTCAACCAGCTGGACAAAGGGCTGGGGTCAGCGCTTGGATTGGCACAGGGGCTGGTCATCGTGTTCCTGCTGTGCTTCAGCGTGCAGGTGCTTTCCTATCTGTTCAGTCCCGAATGGCAGCAGGCTTTGAATGATTCCCGCATTTATCAGTTCTACCTCTATTTATGGGATTGAGGACTGCCAGACTCGAAAAAGGAAATGTTATGGAATGAAAGAAGATGTTAGTAGTGAGTGAGATCCAAAGTCAAAACCATAAGAGCCGGAACCAGAACTGGACGATCCCCAATCTGCTTTCGGTTCTGCGGATACTGGTTATCGCCCCTTTTGCCTGGTTTTTCTTACAGGATAATCTTCTCTGGGCGGTAGCGATGCTGGCGTTTTCCGGCTTGAGTGATCTTTTTGACGGGATGATTGCCCGAAAATTCAATCAGATCACGGAGCTTGGAAAAATGCTGGACCCCTTGGCGGATAAGCTGACACAGGGGACGGTGGCCGTTTGTCTGGCCGTCAAGCACCCGGTGCTCATTCCCGTTTTGATGATTTTTGTCCTCAAAGAGCTGGGAATGTTGGTAGGAGGCTGCATCCTGCTTAAAAAGAAAAAGCGCCCCTGTGCCGCAAAATGGTATGGCAAGGTGTCAACATTTCTGTTTTATATTTCCGCTGTGGTGATTGTGATGATGGAGGGTGTATTCCATCTTTATTCGACGGCCACAACCGTGATTTCCTATGTGCTGCTGGGAATTACAGCGGCATTCATGATTTATGCAATGGTTCGTTATTTCCAGATTTTTATGCAGCTTCTCCATTCGGAGAACCCAAAAGACAATCTGGATATCAATAAAGAAATCAAGGCCAAAAAGGACGGGAGTTCCCGTTCTTCCAGATAGCCTTTAGCAAATAGAAAGGCCGGGACTGTCCAATTCGGCCGCAGGACAGTCCGCAAGTGTAGCTGCCAGCGGCGGCAGAGATTGGATGATTGGCTATGTTACTATGTTCAAGATGCCATAAACGTCCGGCGGTAGTCTTTATTTCCCAGTCCACGGATACCTCCAATACACAGGGGCTTTGCCTGGTGTGCGCCAAAGAGCTGGGGATCAAACCGGTAAATGACCTGATGGAAAAAATGGGGATTACCGAGGAGCAGCTTGAGGCAATGACAGAAGAAATGGACAGCCTGATGGCGCTGGACCCTGCTTCTGGAGAGGGCGATGGAGAAGAAGATGGCTTTATGCCCGGTGGGGCGGCAACCTTCCCGTCGTTTTTGCAAAATATCTTTCCGGGGATGGGCGGCATGGAAAATAACGCCCAGAATCAGCCCGAAACAAAATCCCGTGAGAAAAAAGGGGCGGAGAAAAACCGCAAAAATAAGCGCAAGCATATTGAGGCATACTGCACCGACCTCACCGGCAAGGCCAGACGTGGCGAGCTGGACGCCATCATAGGGCGTGACCGTGAAATTCATCGTGTGGTGCAGATTCTTTCCCGCCGCACCAAAAACAACCCCTGCTTGATCGGTGAGCCCGGTGTTGGCAAAACCGCTATCGCAGAGGGGTTGGCACTCCGCATTGCTTCGGGGGATGTTCCTGCCCGGCTGAAAAAGAAAGAAATCCAGCTTCTCGACCTGACAGCTCTGGTAGCAGGTACCCAGTTCCGGGGACAGTTTGAGAGCCGTATCAAAGGGCTGGTAGACGAGGTAAAGGCAGACGGAAATATCATTCTTTTCATCGATGAGGTTCACAATCTGGTGGGCACCGGCGACGCAGAAGGCTCGATGAATGCCGCCAATATCCTCAAGCCGGCGCTTTCCAGAGGCGAGATTCAGGTAATCGGCGCTACCACCTTTGCCGAATACCGCAAATATATCGAAAAAGACGCAGCGCTTGAGCGCCGCTTCCAGCCGGTAACCGTGGCAGAGCCTTCTCTCAAGGATACCGAAGAAATGCTGGAAGGCATTAAGAGCTATTATGAGCAGTATCACCGGGTACAGGTGTCCCCCCAGATTGTCCGCCGCACAGCGGTGCTGGCAGAGCGCTACATCAACGACCGCTTTTTGCCGGATAAGGCAATCGACCTGTTGGACGAAGCCTGTGCTTGTGCAGCCCTTCGCAACCTGCCCATGGCGGAATATGATGCCGTTATGTTCCAGCTGGAACAGCTTCGGGCGCAGGAAGAAGGACTGACCGCCGAAGGGGTAGAGCCGGATTATGAAAAGCTGGCCGAGACCCGCTATGAGATTGCCCGGATGGAGCAGCAGGCCAAAGAGCTGGAGCCGGCCGCACTGGGCGCTCAGGTGGAGGAACAGGACTTGGCCCGTGTCATCGAGCTGTGGACGGGAATCCCGGCAAGCCGGATTCAGGAAAGCGAACTGAAAAAGCTGGCAAAGCTGGAGGAGCGCCTCAGCGCCAAGGTGATTGGGCAGAAAGAAGCGGTAGACGCTCTGGCGTCTGCGATTCGCCGCAGCCGTGTACAGGTAAGCCCCCGCCGCCGCCCTGCTTCGTTTATTTTTGTAGGCCCCACCGGTGTGGGAAAAACCGAGCTGGTAAAGGTGTTGTCGCAGGAGCTGTTTGACACCCCCGAAACCCTCATCCGGCTGGATATGTCGGAGTTTATGGAGAAACATTCGGTGAGCCGTATCATCGGTTCCCCGCCCGGCTATGTCGGCTATGATGAGGCGGGTCAGGTAACCGAGAAAGTCCGCCGCCGTCCCTATTCGGTTCTGCTTTTTGACGAAATCGAAAAGGCGCATCCCGATGTGCTGAATATACTGCTTCAAATTCTGGATGAAGGCCATATCACAGATGCGCATGGGCGCAATGTGAATTTTGAAAACACCGTGATCGTGATGACCTCCAACGCCGGCAGCGAAAAGAAAGAGTCTGCCATGGGCTTTAATCGCACGCAGGCTGATGCCAGCCGTGAAAAAGCCATGAAGGCGCTTTCAGAATTCCTGCGGCCGGAATTCCTGAGCCGTGTGGATGAAATCATCGTGTTCCGTCCGCTGGACGTAGACGATTATACCGAGATTGCCAAGCTGCTGATGCAGGAGTATGTAGGTTCGCTTCAGGAGCGGGGAATCACGCTCACCTATGACGACAAGGCAGCACGCTGGCTGGCAGAGAACTCCATTGGCGGACGCAGCGGCGCCCGTGACCTGCGGAACCTCATTCGCCGCAAGGTGGAGGATCGTCTGGCTTCGGTCATCGTGGAAAAAGGCGAAGGCGAGCTGAGCGCTGTCGCTGTTACCGCCGATGAAAATGGGATTCAGGTGCAAACCCTGTAAGCTGATTTACCATTTTAAATAAAAGAAAAAGGGCAGGCTTCCGATTCAGGAAGCCTGCCTTACTAGGGGCTATCTGAAAAGACGAAATTATCGTCTTTTCCTACAATCAATGGCAGCTACTGCGTTAAAAATACTCGGAATCCATAAAGGATTCCTGCGTTTTTTGCCTTGTATCTGCCTATTGCTTGTGGAAAATCCTTCAATTTCTTAGTTTTCAGAAACGCCCTAAAAAACCCCGGTTTCTCCTGTTGCGAGAAGCCGGGGTTTTGTGTATGAAAGAAATGTTACCGGGTGCGGCCAATGTCACGGCGATAATGAGCGCCGTCAAAATGGATTTTCTCCACAGCCGCATATGCCTTTTCCAGCGCTTCGTCAAGAGTCTTGCCCAAAGCGGTAACGCCCAGCACACGGCCACCGCTGGTCACCAGCTTGCCGTCATTTTGAGCGGTTCCCGCATGGTACACAGTCACGCCGGGAAGCTGTCCGTTCTCGTCCAGACCGGTGATTTCAAGTCCCTTGGGATAGGAGGCCGGATAGCCGCCGGAAGCCATCACCACGCAGGCCGCAGCCTCGTCGGTCCATTCCACCGGCTGCTCTGCCAGACGTTCCTCGGCAACCGCCAGAATCACGTCGGCAAAGTCGCTCTTGAGCCGGGGCAGCACCACCTGGGTTTCCGGGTCGCCAAAGCGGGCGTTATACTCAATGACCTTGGGGCCGTTGGGGGTGAGCATCAGGCCGAAATAGAGGCATCCCTTAAAGGGACGGCCTTCGGCGTTCATGGCGTTCATGGTGGGCAGGAAGATTTCCTTCATGCAGCGCTCTGCCATGGCGTCGTCATAATAGGGATTGGGGCTGATGGTTCCCATTCCGCCGGTATTCTTGCCCTTGTCGCCGTCCAAGGCACGTTTGTGGTCTTTGGAGGATACCATGGGCTTTAGGGTTTTGCCGTCGGTAAAGGCCAGCACAGACACCTCAGGGCCGGTGAGGAATTCTTCTACCACCACATGGTTGCCGGATGCGCCGAATACTTTGTCTTCCATGATGGAGTGGACGGCTTCTTTTGCCATCTCAAAGTTTTCGGCAATGATAACGCCTTTGCCCAGTGCCAGGCCGTCAGCCTTAATCACAACCGGATATTTCCCCTGTGCCTCTACATATTCCAGCACCTTGTTGGGGTCGTCGAATACCTCATATCCGGCGGTGGGGATGTTGTATTTCTTCATCAGGTCCTTGGAAAAGACCTTGCTGCTTTCAATAATCGCAGCGTTTGCACGGGGGCCGAATGCCTTGAATCCGGCTTCCTCCATAGCGTCCACCATGCCGGCGGCCAGCGGGTCGTCGGGAGCCACAAACACGAGGTCAACCGCTTTTTCTTTTGCCAGCGCTTTCATGCCCTCGATGTCCATGGCGTTTACCGGGAAGCACTCGGCGTCAGCGGCAATACCGCCGTTGCCGGGAGCGCAGTAAATGGCTTCCACCTTGGGGCTTTCTTTCAGTTTGCGGATAATGGCGTGCTCACGGCCGCCGCCGCCTACTACCAGAACTTTCATGCTGCTTCCTCCCGATATTAGTGGTGGAACAGGCGGATGCCGGTGAAGGCCATCGCCATGTTGTATTTGTTGCAGGTATCAATCACGTGGTCGTCACGGATAGAGCCGCCGGGCTGGGCGATATATTCTACGCCGCTGCGATGGGCACGCTCGATGTTATCGCCAAAGGGGAAGAAGGCGTCGGAGCCCAGCGCCACGCCGGAAAGGGTCTTGAGCCACTCGGCTTTTTCTTCACGGGTGAGGACTTCGGGCTTCTCGGTGAAGAACTGCTCCCAGATGCCGTCTGCCAGCACGTCCATATAGTCATCGGAGATATACACGTCGATGGTATTGTCACGGTCGGGGCGGCGGATGTCAGCCTTAAAGGGCAGAGCGAGCACCTTCGGATGCTGGCGCAGGAACCAGATATCGGCCTTGTTGCCTGCCAGACGGGTGCAGTGGATACGGGACTGCTGTCCGGCTCCGATGCCGATTGCCTGACCGTCCTTGACATAGCACACAGAGTTGGACTGGGTGTATTTCAGGGCAATCAGAGAAATCAGCAGGTCACGCTTGGCAGCTTCGGGCATGTTTTTGTTTTCGGTAACGAGGTTGTTCAGCAGCTCGTTATCAATTTTCAGCTCGTTGCGTCCCTGTTCAAAGGTGATGCCGAACACGTCTTTATGCTCCACCGGAGCGGGACGGTATTCGGGGTCGATTTGCACGATGTTATAGGTGCCACGGCGCTTGCTCTTGAGGATTTCCAGCGCTTCGTCGGTGTAGCCGGGAGCGATTACGCCGTCGGATACTTCACGCTGAAGCATGAGGGCGGTTTCTTTGTCGCAGATATCGGAGAGAGCTGCCCAGTCGCCATAAGAGGACATACGGTCAGCGCCACGGGCACGGGCATAGGCGCAGGCCAGCGGGGACAGCTCCAGGTCGTCTACAAAATAGATTTTCTTGAGGGTGTCGGAAAGGGGCAGACCCACAGCGGCACCGGCGGGGCTTACATGCTTAAAG
Source organism: Candidatus Heritagella gallinarum (assembly GCA_904394685.1). Classification (GTDB taxonomy): domain Bacteria; phylum Bacillota; class Clostridia; order Oscillospirales; family Acutalibacteraceae; genus Heritagella_A; species Heritagella_A gallinarum. Next base: position 11,299 of record CAJFNK010000061.1, on the reverse strand, counting down.
GAAGCGGCGGCAGGGAGACCGGTGGCTTCTTTCAGCTCTTTTACCAGCTGCCAGCTATTGAAAGCGTCCAAAAAGTTAATATAGCCCGGTTTGCCGTTCAAAACAGTAATCGGCAGGTCGCTTCCGTCCTGCATAAAAATTTTGGAAGGTTTCTGATTGGGGTTGCATCCGTATTTCAGCATCAGCTCATTTGCCATTTTTATTTCCTCCTTGTATCATGTCTTCTGCCGGGGACTTTCCGGGACGCTGTCCCGGACCCTGCTCAGGGAACTTTTTTGAAAAAAAGATTCCCTGAGAACCTTCAAAAAACTTTACTTTATTTTCTCTCGTACCCCCAGATGGGGGTACGAGAGAAAATAGGATAAAAGTTCTTGGGGATTCTTAAGAGACCTTCTTTCAAGAAGGTCCTTAAGCGGGGTTTGGGGCAGAGCCCCAAAAAATCCCCCGGCAAAAAGATAAGGTTACTGGTTTTTGTTGACGATGCGCTCGGTGCGCTCGCCGGTTTCGAGATTGATGAAGCAGGTGTAGAGAGAAACCTTGTTGTCCTCGTTCAGGCTGTTCCACAAAGCCTCAGTGAAGCAGTTGATGCAGGCATAGGGCAGCTCCACAGATTTGGGCTCGCCCTTAAAGGACGGGATGGGGTTTCCGTCATGCTCATAGGTGTGGATGAAATGCCCTTCTCCAGCACGGGGAGCGGTGTATTCAAAGAAATAGCGGCGGGTGGAGTTCTCATCTCCGTCGGCACTCTTGAGGATCGAAAGGCGATAGTCGCCGTTCTTTTCCACCATGCCGGAGATGCGGGGTGTCCAGTTGGGGCCGTCCGGCTCAAAGGTACGGGTACGCAGCGCCTGCTCAAAAGTCTTGCCCTCTTTCAGGAAATCTGCCACCGTGTCGGTCTGGTCGCCGTTGGTAACAACGGTGGTGTCGCCCACCACACGGACAGGATGATAAATAATCAGGCTGGGGTCGGTCAGCTTGGCGGGGTCAAAAGCTTCGGTGCGGATACCGTCCGGCTCCTTCACAAAAATACGGTTGCGGCTGTTTTCGCTGCGCCCCATGATAAAATAGCCGATCATGGCATTTTTGCCATCTTTGCTGCGGCCAATGACAATACCACGTCCGGGATATGTGTTTTGCTGCAAGTCTTTTTCCAAATTTAACATTGAAAAATCCTCCTTTGATTGCGGTAGGTACTTTTATAAATAAAAAAGGGCAACCTTAATACAAAGGCTGCCCAGACGGTCGGCAAATTCATTCTACGCTCCATTGCAGTAAACTCTGCAAATCCGTCAGTCACGCAGAACGTTCATTTTGAGTATACCAGACCCAAGGCAGGCTGTCAATATTTCATACAGGGGACACTGTCGTTCAGTCTGTTACTTTTGCAATCCCGTTTTCCACTTTGATTTTTCCATCGCAGAAAAGGGCGGCGGCTTTGGGGAGCAGCTTCCACTCCACCTCTACCATAACCCGCTTTTGCAGGGTTTCCGGGGTGTCGTCGTTGAGAACCGGCACAGCGCCCTGTAAAATAATGGGGCCGCCGTCACAGACCTCGCTGACAAAATGTACGGTTGCACCGGTTAGCTTTACGCCGGAGGCCAACACCGCTTCGTGGACTTTCAGGCCATAGAATCCCGGCCCGCAGAAAGAGGGGATCAGCGCCGGGTGGACGTTTAAAATCCGGTTGGGATAGGCTTTCGGCACCTGCTCGTCCAGAATGACCATAAAGCCCGCCAGAATCACCAAATCGGCCTTTTCCTCGTTCAGGGCTTCCAGAATCGCTTTGGAATAGCTCTGACGGTCGGGATAGGCTTTGCGCTCCACCACACGGGAGGGGATTCCCGCCTTGGCCGCACGTTCCAGCGCAAACACGCCGGGCTTGGAGGCGATCACGCACGAAATCTTGCCGCCGGGAATCTGTCCCGCCTTTTCCGCATCGATCAGCGCCTGTAAGTTGGTGCCGCCGCCGGAAACCAGCACGACGATGTTTTTCACAGGATGACCTCCTTGTCGCCCGCCACGATCTCACCGATGATCACAGCCTGCTCGCCAGCCTCACGCAGCACAGAAACAGCCTTGTCGGCGTCTTCTTTGGCAACCGCCATGCACATACCGATACCCATATTAAAGGTGTTGTACATGTCACGGGTGGGGATGTTGCCGGTCTTTTGCAGCAGGTCGAAAATGGGGAGCTTCGGAACCTTTTCAAGGTCGATTTTAGCGGAGCAGCCATCCTTCAGCATACGGGGAATATTCTCATAGAAACCGCCGCCGGTGATATGGGAAACAGCCTTTACGTTGGCCTGTGCCATAGCAGCCAGAACCGGCTTGACATAAATCTTGGTGGGGGTCAGCAGGGTCTCGCCCAGTGTTGCACCCAGCTCCGGAACATAAGCAGACAGGTTCTCTTTGTTCACGTCAAAGATCTTGCGAACCAGAGAGAAGCCGTTGCTGTGAACGCCGGAGGAGGGCAGGCCGATCAGCACGTCGCCGGGAACCATGGCGGAGCCGTCTACGATCTTCTGCTTGTCCACAATACCCACAGAGAAACCGGCCAGATCATACTCGTCCTCAGGATAGAAGCCGGGCATTTCGGCGGTTTCGCCGCCTACCAGAGCGCAGCCGGCCTGTACGCAGCCCTCGGCCACGCCGGAAACGATGTTGGCAACCTTTTCGGGAACGTTCTTGCCAACAGCCAGATAGTCCAGGAAGAACAGGGGCTTTGCGCCGCCGCACACCACGTCGTTGACGCACATGGCAACACAGTCGATGCCTACGGTATCGTGCTTGTCCATCAAAAAGGCGATACGCAGCTTGGTGCCCACGCCGTCGGTACCGGAAACCAGCACCGGCTCCTTCATATCGGTGAGGTCGGGCTGGAACAGGCCGCCAAAACCGCCGATGCCGGAAACCACACCGGGGATGGTGGTGCGTGCCACATGCTGCTTCATCAGTTCTACGGATTTATAACCGGCGGTTACGTCAACACCGGCGGCCTTATAGCTTTCGCTGAAACTTTTCATAGTCGGATTCCTTTCTCACTTCTCACTGGTTTTTTGAGGGGCTATCTGAAAAGTCGAAATTTTTGTCTTTTCCTACAATCACCGACAGCTACTGCGTTAAAAATCGTTTTTGCCTTGTATCTGTCTGTTGCTTGTGGAAAATCCTTTAATTTCTTTGTTTTCAGATACGCCCTAATTTTCAACCTTTTATGGGATTCTGGTGGAGAACTTTTACAGCTCTGCCACTTTTTCCTGCAGGGCGGCGTCCTTTTTCGCAACGCCTTCTTCCATCTGTACCTTCATCTGTGCCAGCTTTTCTGCCAGAGCTTCGTCAGAGAGTGCCAGCATCTGGGCAGCCAGAATCGCAGCATTGTCGGCGCCGTCGATAGCCACGGTAGCAACCGGGATTCCGCTGGGCATCTGTACGGTGGCCAGCAGAGCGTCGAGACCGTCCAGAGTGGAGGATTTTACCGGGATTCCAATCACGGGCAGGGTGGTGTGAGCAGCCAGCACGCCGGCCAGATGGGCGGCTTTGCCGGCAGCGGCGATAATCACGCCAAAGCCGTTCTCTTTTGCGCCTGCGGAAAATGCAGCGGCTTTTTCAGGGGTGCGGTGTGCCGACATGACATGCACCTCTACGGGGATGTCCCAGCCCTTTAAACGCTTGATTGCGGCGGACACTACGGGGAAATCGCTGTCGCTTCCCATAATCACTGCAACCTTTTTCATGAATCAACCATTCCTTTCTTTCGCCGGCTCAAAAGCCGTGATCCTGTTTGTGGAAAAACCAAAAGGGCTGCGGCAAAAATGACGCAGCCCGACACCTGACGATGCTAGAAGATGATACACTTCCCCATTGATTCCCCGCAAAAGCCGTATGCAGTTCGCAAGAGGGCAGCAGTCGTCATCTTATCTACCTCCGAAAGTTCTGTTCTTATTGTATGAGATTTTTCATTGAAATGCAAGCGCCGGGAGATTTTCCACGACGACTTTGTGGGTGGATACAAAACCGCTCTGTCCCGCTCCGATGGCTTTTAGGCACAATCGACAGGAACCCCCAAAAAAACCTTGGAAAACCACTCTTGAAATCCATAAAAACAGGCACACGGCTTTTGAAAAACCGTGAGCCTGTTTGAGAAACTTAAAGCAGATCCAGTTCCTGATAGCTTTTTTCCAACGTTTCGCAGGAGCGGGTGAATTTTTCGTTTTCTTCGGGCGAAAGGTTGAGAGGAAGCACCCGACGCACACCGTTGCGTCCCACGATACACGGCACCCCGGCAAATACACCGTGCTGGCCGTATTCGCCACGGAGCATGGTGGAAACGGTGAGAACGCTGCTCTCGTTGCCAAAAATCGCCTTGGTAATGCGAACCATGGCCATGCCGATTCCATAATAGGTGGCACGCTTGGCTTTGATGATCTGCTGGGCAGCAGTGCGGACTTCCTCGCTGATTTTGTCCAGATCTTCCTGGCAGCAGCTGTTGCCAGAGGCTTCACAGATTTCCAGAATGGGGCGTGTGGCCAGCATAGCCTGGGACCACGGAACAAACTCACTGTCCCCGTGCTCACCGATGACATAGGCGTGCATGTTGCGGGGGTCAACCGAGAAGTATTCTCCCAGCAGATAGCGCAGCCGGGCAGTGTCCAGCGCCGTGCCGGTGCCGATGACCCGGCGGGGGTTAAAGCCGGAGAGGGCACAGGTGATGCGGGTCATGATGTCCACCGGGTTGGTGGCCACCAGGAAAATGCCGTTAAATCCGGATTCCGTTACCGGGCCGATAATGGAGCGGAACACCTCGGTGTTGCGGTTCAAGAGGTCCAGCCGGGATTCGCCGGGCTTTTGTGCCACACCGGCACAAATCACCACGATATCGGCGTTGGCACAATCAGAGTAATCTCCGGCGTGGATTTTCATATGGGAAGCGGAAAAAGCCAGGCCGTGGTTCAAGTCCATGGCTTCTCCCCGTGCCCGTTCTTTATCGAGGTCGATGAGTACCAGCTCATCACAGGCATTCTGGTTTAAAAGGGCATAGGCATAGCTCATGCCTACCATTCCCGTACCAATCAAAACGACTTTACGGTTATCAGTTGCAGTAATCATATCATGTTCTTCCTTTCCTTCCCGGTATATTAAAGGCCGGGGAATTTTTTATAGTATACCAGTAGATCGATTAAAAATAACAATACGGCCAAAGCAATTACGATAGCTGCCAGAATTTTAACCCATTTGGGAAGGGGTTCCTCCTCTCGGCGGGGAACTAGAAGTCCCGTTGCAAAAACCATCAGAATATTGGTGAAAAAGGAATCGATCAATCCATGACTGATTCTTGCAGCCCATACGATCATCAGAATGTCAGCGCAAAAACAGCCAAGCGAAGGCAGGAGCCGCAGGCAATAACGGGAAAACTTGTGACGAATCTCTTTGGTCAGTTGTTTCATGGAACCCCCTCCTTTTTTCTGCTCCCAGTATAGCACTCGAAACAAAATGGGAGAGTTCCCAGTGAGAAAAAAGAGAAGTAAAATTCTCGTAAAGAATTATTGGTTCAATGACAGATATTCTTCGGCAAATTGAGAAGCCACAGCGCCGTCGGAGGCAGCGGTGATGATCTGGCGCAGGGGCTTGTTCCGCACATCGCCAATAGCAAACACGCCGGGCAGATTGGTGCAGGTGGTTTCATCAGCATCGACATATCCGTTTTCGGTGAGCGTGACCTGACCGGCAAAAAGCTGAGAATTGGGCACATTTCCCACCGCCACAAACAGCCCGTCACACAGAATAGTCTGTTCCATTCCTGTCTTTTTATTTTGTACGGTTACCCCGGTAAGTTTTTCCTCCTGCAATAGGGAGGTGACCTGAGAATCCCACACAAATTCAAGGTTTTCCCGGCTTTTCAGGGGCTCCAGATAGACCCGGCTGGCACGAAGGGTATCCCGGCGGTGTACCAGATAAACTTTTTTGCAGATTTTAGAAAGATACAGCGCATCGGCAGCGGCGGTGTTGCCTCCGCCCACAATCACAACGGTTTTGTCTTTGTAGAACATCCCGTCACAGGTGGCGCAATAGGAAACCCCACGCCCACGCAGTTCTCTTTCACCCGGCAACCCCAGCTCACGGGGAGAAGCCCCGGTAGAGAGGATGACCGTTTTGGCCAGAAGCTCGCCGCTGCTGGTAATAATGCGTTTGGGAGAAGCTTCCAGCTCCAGAGCGGTAACTTCTTCATAGAGAGTTTCGGCGCCAAAGCGCTGGGCGCTCTCCTGCATTTTCATTCCCAGTTCAAAACCGTTGATCCCTTCGGGAAATCCCGGATAGTTGTCTACCTGGTCGGTGGTGGCCATCTGGCCGCCGGGAGAAAGTTTTTCCACCACCACGGTAGAAAGACCGGCACGGGCGGTATAGAGAGCGGCGGTGTATCCTCCGGGGCCGCCGCCGATAATCACGGTATCATAAATTTGGGGTTGCATGGTCATTCCTCCTGTTTGCATGAGCAACTGATTGTATCGATGAGCGGGGATGTTTGGAAAAAGCGAAAACAAAAAGCACCGGACCGGACTCGCCGGCCCGGTGTCGGGTCATTACAGAGAAACGTGGGCAGAGAGCCATTTTTCAACGGCTGCCTTGGGCTTGGCGCCCAGAGAAGTATCGACAACCTTGCCGTCTTTGATCAGCACCAGCATGGGGATGCTCATCACGCCGAACTGGCTGGCCAGTGCGCTTTCTTCATCGACGTTTACCTTGGCCACTTTCAGAGAGCCGGGGTTTTCATCGGCGATCTGGTCGATCACCGGAGAAAGCATACGGCAGGGGCCGCACCAGGGAGCCCAGAAATCCACCAGAACGGGCAGATTGGAATCGAGAACCTCAGGCTTGAATGTATTTTGAGTAACGGGGGTAGCAGACATATTCAAAACTCCTTTCAAATCACAGATGACTTGTCTTGTGGTTACATTTTTATTTTTTGGTAAGACGTTGTTGTCTTTCTGTGGTTATAGAATACCCTGTTTTGGAGAAAATTTCCGTGACTGCGTCACATTTATCAAAAAAATTTATGGCCGGGGATTTCCGGTCGAGCGGATGCTTCCGGCAGCAAGGGTTTCCAGCGTTTTTTTATCCAAAAGGGTGATGGTTCCCCTTGAAAGCGCCACCAGTTTTTCGGTCTGGAAATATTTCAGCATCCGGGAAACCACTTCCCGTGCGGAGCTGAGCTGGCGTGCCAGCTGGTCGTGGGTGGTGTGAAGGCTGTCGGAGCCGGCCAGACGGGATTCCTCCAGCAGCAGGGCCGCCAGCCGGCTATCCATCCCCCGGCTGAGAATCTGGTCCATCAGCCACATCATATCGCTGAGCCGGGCGGCCATCATGTCGCTGGTAAACCGAGCAATTGGAAGCGAGGTATCCATCAGATGGCGATACACCGCCGAGGGCAAAACCATCACTTCGGTTGGTTCCCATGCCTCCACCATAACAGGGAACGGAATGGAGCTGACAGCGCAATAGCCCGAAAACATACAGATATCCCCCGGCAAAAGGCGAAACAGTGTCAGTTCCCGCCCTTCTTCTGTAACAGTATAGGCACGCATCTGCCCTTTGGTGAGCAATAGCAGCCCGGTGCAGTCCTGTGAGCCGTTGTGGACAATTTCTCCTTTGGCGTATTGCCGGGGAGATACTGAATCCTGCAAAAGCTGTTGTTCATCTGGCGTGAGTTTTTGCCAGAATGGGAAAAAAACGGATAATTCCACAAAAGCCCTTCTTTCATCGCTTGATGGCATTATTATAGCAGATTTCTCTGCGTGAAAAAAGATGAATTTCCTAGGGCGTATCTGAAAACAAAGAAATTGAAGAATTTTCTACAAGCAATAGACAGATACAAGGCAAAAACGATTTTTAACGCAGTAGCTGGCATTGTACGACATCATTTCATGATGTCTGTAAGAAAAGACGATAATTTCGACTTTTCAGATAGCCCTTAAACCAGCAAAAGAAAGAGCGACCCTATTAGGGCCGCTTTGCAGAATTCTTATTTCACTACCGAATATCCGATTTCGGTTACGGCAGCCGCCAGCCGGTCGGGGTCAGTTTTTTCGGGGTCATAGGAAATCTGGGCAGATTTTTCTTCAAAGCTCACCTTTGCCTTGATGACGCCTTCGGTTTCAGAAAGGCCCCGCTGGAGATTGGCAGAACACATATTGCAGTGCATCCCATCAATGGTAAAGGTGACCTGTTCCTGCTTTTTCTTTGAAAAGAATCCCATGTAAATCACTCCTCTCTTAGGATAGGTACAGTATAACGCAAAATCCGGCTTTTGTCATGTGATATAATCACAGTATCAAAAGAAAAAAACAGAGGCCAGCGCCGAAAGCGCCAACAGCCCGGCGCAAACCAGTGCAACAATACGCACCCAGAGAGTGCGTTGGGAAGTGGAGGGTTTTTGTGACATGAAAGATACTCCTTTCGATGAGAAACAGCCGGTAATCTGCCGGCGTTATTGGCTAAATCAGATTGGATACGGATATACTAGTAGAATCCCGCATGGAAAACCTGAGAATCTGGGATGTGTCCCTTGAATCCGTTGACAATACCACCGGTTTTCTTTACAATAAACCTTGTATGTACTATAAAACAAAAGATCAATTTCATCATATCATAGTATGCACTCGTGAAACATGAAATTTATGTAAAATCTGAAAGGATATAAAATAAACAGGATTGAATTAGAACCCCTGTGAGTAAAAAAGGAGAGGATGCTTCATGGCAAGAAATATGCAGAATCAGCCGGGGCGCAGACCGGCTCAAAATCCCCGTCGTCCATCGGGACAACCATCTACACCGTCAGCTTCTCCCAGACGGCCTGCCCCGCCTCAGGGAGCACAAAGGGCTCCACAGGCTGGAAGACGCAGACCTGTTTATGACGAATATAACCGCTATTATGAAGTGGAGCGCCGCACAAACGGGGGAAACCGGGGAGAGGAAAGACATTCTACCTATCAGAGCCGCCAGCGAAAGCGCAGAAGGCAGGAAAGCCGCAAACGCACGGGACGCAGGGTGGTTGTGGGGCTTTTCTCTCTGATTCTGTTGACGGTGTTTGCTGTTGGCGGATACGGCTTTTGGATGCTCTCCCGCCTGAACCGGCAGGAGGTGGACACCAAGCAGTATGAGGCGCAGCCCTCGGATGCCCCGGCATGGAGTGTTGCCAATGCGGATGGCGTGATGAATATCATGATTATTGGAGCGGATCGCAATAAAGATGGTTCCAATGGCCGTTCAGATATTATGATGCTCGCTTCCATCGACCAGAAAAATAAAAAACTGCGTCTGGTTTCGTTTATGCGTGACCTCTATCTGGATATCCCTACGGTGGGATATGAACGGCTGAATGCTACTTTCGCCTATGGCGGAGCGGCGTTGACCATGCAGACCATCGAGAACTATTTCAGGGTTAATATTGATAATTACATCCAGACTGATTTTGAAAACTTTGAAAAGATCATCACCAAAATGGGCGGTGTGGATGTTGAGCTTTCCAAAGAAGAAGCGGAGTATATGAACAAGGAAAAGGGCTGGAACCTTCAGGAAGGCGTACAGCATCTCAATGCAGAAGAAGCCCTGTATTTTTCCAGAATCCGTGAGCTGGACAGCGACTTTGGACGTACCGGCCGCCAGCGCCAGATGATTCTCTGTATGCTGGAAACCTTTAAGAAAATGAACATTATGGATATGGCCGGAGTGGTGGCAGACTATTTGCCCTATGTAACCACCGACCTCTCCAACAGCGACTTGATCGGCCTTGCGACCCTGGTCCCGGACTTTTCCAATTATTCGGTAGAAACCATGTATATCCCTTATAAAGGCACTTATGAGGATATCAAAGTATCCCTACATGGAGTTCCCAACAACCAGGTGATGAAACCCGATGTGGAAGAAAACGCCGCCCTGCTGCGAGAGTTTTTATATGGAGAAGAAGATTCTTCCGATTCTTCTGATTCCTCTGACTGATCGATAAACAAAAACCCCGGAAAGATTTCTTTCCGGGGTTTTATCATCGCTTATTCAGATGTAGAACTGGTGGAGGAGGAAGATGCAGAGGAGAGATGGGACTCATCAAAGAACATCTTGGGATCGTAGCCAGCCATTGCACCATCGTTAAAGGTGATATCATCGAGCTTCTTGGATTCTTCTTCCATGGTGTTGGAGTATTCCTCGCTCTTCATCTCAGAAACCACACTCATGCGGCTGTCGTCGTCTTTGAGAATCTCGTCACACTTCTTGCTGATGGAGTTCTTTCTCACAATATAATAGGAGTTGGAATCTGCCAGATCAACCGCTGCGACTTCACCGTCTTTCAGTTCGCCCAGCTTGGTGATCAGATCTTTGGGATAGTAGCTGGAGGCTTCATCCAGATCAACGGTCTGGTTTTTCAGCTGCTCGCTGTCGCTGTCAATCTTCTTCTGATATTCCTCAGCAGCCTCTTCCATGGTTAGGTCGCCATCTTTGATCTTGGTAACGTATGCATCGAAATCTTTTTTCGCTTCGGCCTTTTCGTCATCGGTCATGGCCTCGCTCTGGCCGTCGTCTGTCTTTTTGGTGTAAGAACAGAGAATGTAGTCAAAGTCGGTGTATTTTTCCTCATAATACTTGCGAAGATCCTCATCGGTAACTTCTTTTTCACCGCCCTTGCCATAGAGCGTTTCAAAAATCTTCTGATACTTTACTATAAACTGGGAATAGGCTTTATCAACCGACTTTTCAGCAATGCCATACTGGTCAAACATGGCGCTGGAATAGCTCCACACACTGCTGGTCAGGTTGGAAATCTGGGTCTGGTCTTCTGTGGTGAGCTCCAGCCCCATGTCCTCAAACTTCTGATCCACATAGTACATCAGCTTGATGGACTCAACTGCACGGTCTTTTACCCACTGTGTGCCGTCCTTATCATCAATTTTCTGATCGAAAACAGATTTGGTGGTGTCTTCTACTTTTCCAAGTGCTTCGGAATAAGCGCTGGAGAGATAATAGATATAAACACCGATGGGAGCAGTGTCATCGCCACGCTTGGCACTCCAGGCCTTATCTTCGGAATAGCATCCCGAAAGGGCAGATACCAGGCAAAGGCAGGCCGTCGCACCGGCGGCGAGCTTTTTTACGAAAGATTTCATCATTACGGAACCTTGCCTTTCTAGGGCGTTTCTGAAAACAAAGAAATTGAAGGATTTTCCATAAGCAATAGGCAGATACAAGGCAAAAAACGCAGGAATCCTTGATGGATTCCGAGTATTTTTAACGCAGTAGCTGCCATTGATTGTAG
>CAJFNK010000060.1 GCA_904394685.1 Candidatus Heritagella gallinarum | reverse complement strand
GCATTTTGTATTCCGGTTAGCCAATCCACAATATCCCTCCTCTCTGTGTAATTACATTATAGAGCGAAAATAATTTAATTTCCTAACTTTTCATGTTCTACTCTGCAAGAATCACCTTACAAAAGCCAAAGGAAGACAACTTCCATATGAAGTGTCTCCCTTCGAGGTGCTTTTTTTGATTCCATCATTATAATCCGTGACGATTATGCAAATGCTTCCTGATAAATCTGGGTGAGCTTCTCATGCTCGGCGCCTACGATCATACTCACATAGTTGCCCTTCTGCTCCACCTTGCACTTTTTGATAATCGCATACTGCTCCGGCAAATAGTCCTTGTTCTGCGCCAGCTTGGATTCCATGCGTTTTTCCAGCTTCTCCTTTACTCTGCCCGCTGCGTCGGCGTCTTTGGCCTCGATCAGCACCACTTCTTCACATTTGATTCCCGAAGCATCGGCCAAAGCGGCAAACTGCTTGACATCCTCGGCCTCGATTCCATAATTGCTTTTCAGTCCGGCTTCGTCAATATCGATCACGTCGCTGAATCCTACTTCGCTTTTCATAGTTTCCAGCACCTTGGGCAGGTCTGCCGACTGATTGGCGCTGCCGCTGTCCTGTGAGCAGGCTGCCAGAGAAATTGCCAGAACCAGAGTCATTACCAATGCCAATACTTTTTTCATGCAGATTCATCCTTTCCTTTTTCACAAATTTCCAGTTATTTTATTCTGTCCAGTTTTCCAGATTCTTATCGGCCAAAAAGCAGCCGGTTGCGTTCCACTTTCCAAACCGGGACTTTGTAAGCCGAATTTCCCAAACATCCCCCTGCACAACGGCCCGGCACAGGGCGGTGCGGGATTTGGGAACGTGCTTCCCGGCAAAATCCTGCGCTTCAAACGAATCGCCGTATTTTTGACAAAGCTCCGGGGTCTCATACAGCCGCAGCAGGGCGATCTCGATGAAATCATAGTCCCCCCAGCCAAATCCCGGCGTCCGGCAGGCTTGTTCCACAGCGGTTCGGCTTGTGGAAACAGACGACGGAGAACTTTCACCCAAATCAGAGCCCCCGCTCAGCACGCTTATTGCCAGGCAGCGGAGCATCCGGCTAATATCACCTATACTGCCCATATTTTAAAAGCTGTCGGCGTTTTTAATCAGATAGTCAATCCAGGCCTGAGCGCCGGCATCGGTAAAGTGGATGCCCATCCCCTCCGGGTCGCTGCAATATTCGGGAATCAAATTGCCTTCTTCGTCCTTCATCACCGAGGCCACGTCTGCAAAATGATAGCCTTTTTCTTCACAAAGCGCTTTCAGCTGCTGGTTGTATTTATCAAGATTCGGGTTATTCAGCTGCTTTAGCTGTGTTTCTTTCAGCATGGGGGTCATAGACTGGATATAAATTTCCACATCCGGGCTTTTTTCCAGAATCCGCTCGACCAGCGTTTCCATATTTTTCACAGAGTCCTCGACTCCATACAGCCCTACGTCGTTCATGCCCAGCATGATAAAGACTTTCTTGGCGCCCGAAGCCTTTACCCCGTCCTCGATCAGCATTTTTTCTCCCTGATACACCGGGTGGACGGAATCTTCGGAAATCTTCTCCAGCGCATTGCCGCTTCCCAGGCTTCCGGAAGTCAAGAACTGAGCTGTCCCCAGAACGCCCTTGTGCGACTGGCAATAATAGGTGAGCCGCAGCGAAACCGAGTCCCCGACGAACACGGCATCGTTAAAGAAATCGGCCCCTACCGGCTGCGTAGACGTCTGGGAATCCGAACTTTCTGTCGCCTGTGAGGACTCTGGCGCTTGGGAGGGAGCAGAGGGGGCCTTTGAAGAAGCTGCACTCTGGCTGACAGATGACTGCGTCTGGCTTTCTTTTCCCTGAGAAGCTCCGGCGGCCTTGTCACCGCTGGCGCATCCGGACAAAAGCATCATACAGGCTGTCAGAAATGCAGCTGCTTTCCACCATTTTTTCATTCCCATTTTGTGATATCTCCTTTATATAATATAAAATTACAAATTTCCCGCTCATTATAGCACACAGACTTTTGGTAAAACAACCATTTATGCGCTTTTGTAACCGGAATATCACATTTCTGTAATCTTTGTGCCACGCTCCTGCTCCAGATGCCGAAGCTGACGGACATCCTTTCCGGCAAACATCAGGCGCTGATATCCGCCAATCATGCGGGACACCATGCGTTCGCCATAGCGTTCCAGAAGCTCCTTCATCGAAAGATTGGTGCTGATAATTGTCGGCTTTTCCGACATCAGGCGGGTGTTGATGATATTATAGAGCGCCGCCGAAACAAAGTGGGTGGAAAACTCTGTCCCCAAATCGTCCAAAATCAGCAAATCGCAGTGGAGCAAATCCCGGTTGGTATCCGATTCCAACCGCCCAAACCGCTCTTTTTCAAGGATAGACAAAAAGTTCTGCACCGAGCCATACACCACGCCATACCCTTTGTCGATCGCTGTTTTGGCAATCGAGAGCGAAAGATGGGTTTTTCCCAGCCCGGTGCGTCCCTGAAAGAGAAGGCTGGGAGAATGGGAACAAAAGCTGCTGGCATAATTTTGGCAAAACTCCAAAACGCCTTTCATGTGTTCCCGTGGCGAAACCTCTCCCGCCTCTGCACGGCTGCTGTAATAGCGCAGTTCAAATTGTTCAAAACCGGAAAGCGTCAGCGGGGTCATGGCGTTGAGCCGCCGGTACGCCTCCTGACGGAGCAGCCCTTTCAGGCAATTGCACATTTTTCCGTCAATATATCCCGTATCCTCACACGCCTGGCACTGGTAGTGCGCTTCGAGTGCATCCGCCGCAAGGCCAAACTGTTCCAACAGCTGCCGACGTTCTTTTTGCAGCGCCAGGCTCTGCTCCCGCAGCTTGGCAATTTCAGCGGCGACATTCCCGCCGGCAAACACCCGGCGGGCTGCCGACGACCCCACCGCCGCCAGCTCCTGCTGGATTTGTTGTCCTCTGGGGCAGTTGGCATAAAACGCCATCCGCCGCTGGGCGGCTTCCTGCTCCGCTTTGCGGCGGCGCTGTCCCAACACCTCCATGGCGGAATCATATACTTCACGGCTATATCCCATGCCGGTCACCCCTTTCCAAAGTATCCCCAACGGCTGGTACGCTCATACTCGTCCAAGTCAAAGCTGGTTTCGGTTTCTTTTGTGCGGGAAGCGGTTTTGGCTGCCTGCTCAGAAGCCGCCTGCTGCGGGGTCGAGATCCCAGCCTTGTGCCAACGCTCCAGCACCCGGTTGATATAGCTCAGGTTCATCCGGCCCGTAGCGTCCACACAGCGCTCATAGGCTTCCCGGAGCATATCGTCGCTAAAGCGCCATTCCAGCACCCAGTTGCGGGCAAACTGTTCTTCCCTTGCGCTGGGAGAGCGCCGGGGAATCCGCAGGGCGTTTTCAACTCTGCGCCACGCCTGCTCCGATTCATCCAGCTGGCGCAGCTTCTGTTCAGCGGCCTCGTGGCTCAAAACGCCGTCTGCCGCCCAGCCCCTTGCCACCGATTCAATATAATTGGTATTATCCCGGCCACGGTCTTTGACATATTGCAGCAGCATCACGATCACATCCACCGGCAGCCCGTAGTCATCGTGGATAAACACCAGGCTGGAAGAAAGCCCCGGCGAAATCGGGCGCCCCAGAATCAGCTGCGCCTCCTGCATCAAAAAGCTGATTTCCTCCGACTCATTGATGCGCTGCGCCACAAACACGCCGTCCGGCTTTGGAATCCGGCGTGGTGGTGTTTTTGGAGGCGGGGCGGGTTTTTCCGGCTCCTGTACCGGCGGTGTGGGGAGAGAAGAAACCAGCCGGGCCGGGCCGGGGGCTTCCGGCTGGGTTTCGGCGGAGGATTCCTCCGCAACAGCCACAGCGGCCTGCGGGCTTTGTGTGTTCTCGCTTTTGGGCGGCGTCAGGGCCTTTTCCCCTTGCAGCAGCCCGGTTTCCACCCAATACTGCATGGCGTCCCGTGCATCGGCGGGGCTCACCCCCACTGCGGCCGCCAGTTTTTCCACCGAAACCTCCTCGCCGGCATGGCGCAGCACCCACAGCAGCACCTTTAGCTGCACAGCGCCTGCCAGCCGCATATGGCTGTCAACCAAAGACGACGGCACGGCAAACACCGAATTCCATTCGCCCAAATTAATCTGATAGGACATCCCTCTACCATTCCTTTCCAAGCGGTTTACTCCCCTGTTTTCATCCAAATAGGGCACAATACCCGATCATACTGTTTGATGATTCCATTATATCATAACTTGTCCATAGCGAAAACCCGGAAAGGTTTCCCGGAAACGTTTGGAATAAAAAACACAGGGGAAGGATGTACCCTTCCCCCGTAATTTTTTGTATATCTTTTTATCGAATTTCTGCACGCCGTATCATCAGCCAACCTGCACATCCCAAAAGGATGCTACATACCAACGTTGTGAGAACTGGAAGCATGATCTGGACGCCTGTGGGGGTGTATCCGCTGAACAGAATTGCCGCCTTTTCCAAGAGCCAGGTGTATCCCCCTTTTAGCAGCGGCTTATCTGCCATAGGCAACAAGACAAACAGAAAACCGGGTACCAGAACGGAAACCAGCACCTTTCCGATTTTGGAAAGCCGGTAATAAAGCAGGGCAATAGCAAAACCGGCACAGCCCATAAGCAGGAAGAAAGAGAAATTCCATAAAATTTCTTGTAAGATAATAGAACCCTCTCCAAAAGACAGCAGACTGGATTCATACATCTGGTTAAAAACGGACTCATAGTGGAACAATGTCCCGCTCAAACGTCCACAGGCTATGCAGAGCAGCGATTCCAAAAGAGCAATCCCCACAGCGGCGATTCCCCATGCGGCATACTGGATTTTTCGGGTGATCGCATTCTGCTGAAAGAAATAAAACGGCGCCCGAAATGCAGTAATTCCCCAAATCAGCATAAAAATCATATAGGCCACTTCAAATCCAGATACAGAATAAGAATAATCAATCGATACAGAAATAGATTGAGAATACTCAATCGGTTCAGGTTGGTTCCGTTCCAAAAATATCCCGGTAAACAAAACAATTGCAACCATAGTGACAAACGTAATCAAAAACGAAACCATTACATTTTTCCAATAATACGAAACCGCCTGTTTCATTGCGAATCCCTCCCCGATGTTTCTGTCATGGCAACAAACAATTTTTGCAGGTCCATCCGTCCGATTTCCAGCGTTGTGGGCAAATCCCGCTCCGGCGTTCCATACACCACCGCTGATTTGAGGCCACCAATCGACTGCTCCGACAGCACCTGCTTTCCTTTTAAAAACTCGTCTACTTCTGACTGCCGCCCGCTTATAGTATAACCGCACCGAAGCAGTTCTTCGCAGGTCTTGTGGCACAAGATCTTTCCCTCGTGAAGGATGATAACCTCCTCCAGCAGGCTGGCTGCTTCCTCAATCAGGTGGGTAGAAAGGACGATTGTCCGGGGATTTTTGCCATAGCTGTCCAACAGCTCCCGATAAAACAGTTCCCGGTGTCCGGCGTCCAGCCCCAAAACCGGCTCATCCAGCAGCACATACGGCACATCCACCGCCAAAGCAGTAATCAGCTTATAAATCGAACGGTAACCGGTGGAGAGTTTTGACGATTTCTTTTTGGGGTTCAGACCGAAAAGAGAACACAACCTGTGAGCATATTCCCGGTCAAACCCTCCATAAAATTTTGCGGTCCAGTCAAAAATCTTTTCAACCGTCATTTCTTCGGGATACATCTCCTGCTGCCCCATATAAAAGACCTTTTTCAGGGCTTTTTGATTTTCCATCGCCTGTTCGCCGTCGATGAGAACCTGCCCGGCAGTGGGAAACAGCCTTCCGGTGATACAGTTGAGCAGAGTGGTCTTCCCGGCACCGTTTCTGCCCAGCAGCCCATAGATTTTTCCTTCTTCAAAACACAGCTGCGCCTCATCCAGCGCTTTTATATTCCCAAAATGCTTACTCAATCCCATACATGTAATCGCATTCATTCCTGATATCCCCTTTCCAACAGTTTGATCAGTTTTTCTTCCTCCAACCCCAGCTTTCGTGCCTCGTTCACTAACGGCCGAACATAGTTCTCAAAAAAGGCGTTTTGCCGTTTCTCCCGGATTTTTTCCTGTGCGCCTTCACACACAAACATCCCCACACCCCGTTTCTTAAATAAAATCCCCTCTTCTACCAACAGATTGATTCCTTTCAGCACGGTGGCCGGATTGATTTGCAGCGTTACCGAAAGCTCGGTGGTGGAAGGAACCTGTGTGCCCTCTGGATAGGCTCCAATAAAAATCCCGTCTTCCAGCCCGGCGGCAATTTGCAGATAGATGGGGGTTTCCATGGAAGGATCCAGTTTCATGATATTCCCCCTTTGGTTAATTGGTTAGTTACTTGTGTAATTAACTATACAACAAACCAACTATGTTGTCAAGAGGGTTTTACCATTTACTCACAATTTTAAACTTTAAAAGTAACGAATGAATAGAATAATTGATTTTCGCAGCTAACAAAAAGGGAGGAATCCCCATAAATTCTGCAAAAAATCCCTAGTATTACCGTTTTCGTCATGCTATAATGTGCATAAGGCAAGACAGTCTAGCAATTGAGGATGAGGTATCTTACTCCAATGCGGCAAATGGTTTTATAGAGGGGATTTATGGAGCAGATAGCAGTTTATTTTCCGGGTATTTATCAAAACACCTGATCCTATCACTGTTTTGTTTTTCTCAAAATCAACAAAAGGAGAAATTCATCTATGAAAAAGGTATCTGCATTTTTTCTGGTAATCATTTCCATGTTTGTCTTGGCATCCTGCAGCATGCTGGGCGGCGGCAATGCGTTTGGCGAGTATAAGCTGGTTGAGGCTTCCGCAGGCGGCGTTACCCTGAAAGAGGGAACCGAAATGTGGGAAGCAAGCTTTGGCGAGGAGACCCCCACCATCACCCTGATGGAGGGCGGCAAGTTCAAGATGTCCGCTGAGGGGGATGAGACAGAAGGAACCTACACCTCTCAGGGCGGCGGCAAGCTCACCCTGACAGCAGAAGGCCAAAGCATCGACGCCACCGTGGAAGGCGGCACACTGACTCTCTCCATGGAACAGAGCGGCATGGAAATGAGCATGAAGTTTGTCAAAAAGTAATTCCTGATTTTTTATCCCTCTATATATAAAAAGACCATTTTACCGGTGCCGGCATTTTGCCAGCGCCGGTTTCTTTTCTGTAAAATAAAAATGGCAATTTACAAAATGTTTAAAGTATCCCCACACGGAATATGCTATACTGAACCAGGTGACTGACCAGTCAGTCATTTTGTCTTGAATTCCAATGATTTTGGTATCGCAATGGAGGAACCTGTATGCTCTCAAAATTCAGCGTCCGAAAACCCTTTACCGTATTTGTGTCGGTCATCCTGATTATCCTGCTGGGGGTGATCTCCTTTACCCGGATGTCCACCGACCTGCTTCCCAAAATGACCCTGCCCTATGCGGCGGTCATCACCACCTATCCCGGCGCAAGCCCCGAAAAGGTGGAGCTTTCGGTGACAAAACCCATCGAGCAGACCCTTGCTACCACCAGCGGCGTGGAAAAGGTAACCAGTATTTCCAGCGCCAACACCAGCATGGTGATCCTGCAATTCACACAGGATACCAACATGGACAGCGCCATGATCGAGATGAGCAGCAGTCTGGATCTGGTAAAAGGGCAGCTGGCCGAGCAGGTGGGTTCCCCCATGATTATGAAAATCGACCCCAACATGCTGCCGGTCATGGTGGCCAGTGTGGACATGGAGGGAAAAGACAGCCGGGAAATCACCCAGCTGGTACAGGATACCGTTGTTCCGGAATTTGAGCGTTTGGGCGGCGTGGCCAGCGTTACCTCTATCGGGCTGGTAGAAGATTCCCTGAAAGTCACCCTGAACGACGAAAAAATCCAAGCGCTCAACGAAAAAGTGCTGGCCTCGGTGGACAAAGGGCTGGCAGAGGCCGAGAAAAAGCTGGACGAGGGCGAAGCTGCCCTGAAAGAAGCCCGCTCCAAGCTGGATTCCGAGCAAAAAAAGCAGCTGGAAACCCTGACCGAACAGAATTTGCAGCTTTCTGCCGGGCTGAACCAGCTCAATCTCGTGCTGTCGGTTTTGCCGGAGGACACTTCCTCGCTGAACGAGCTGGCGGCTTCTCTGGAAAGCGGAAAAAATGACCTTTCCGCCACGCTGGACAAAATCCAGTCCGGGGTCGAGTCCGTCACGGATGCCATTGACCTCGACACCCTGCAAACGGTTTCCAACGGCCTGCAAACAGCAGCAGACGGAGCCGGTAAACTGGCCGAAGAACTAAAAGCCGCTTTCCCCGAAGAAGATTCCCTGTATACCACCGCCCGTGAACTGGAAACCGCCCTGCGAAACGCCAAAACAAACACTGACCGGGCCATTTCCCTCTTGCAGGGCCTTACTGACCCTTCTGCTTTTTCCCAGCTGGAAGAATTGGAAAACAGTCTGGACAAGGGCATGGAGGAAATCAAGGGGGCTATCGAGCAGCTGCCCCAGCTGCGCCAGACACTGACAGAACAGCAGCAGCAGCTTACCGAAGCCAAAAAACAGCTGGATATGGGCATCCAAACCCTGACCGGCAAGATGACAGAGGCTTCTGTGGCGCTGACCACACAGGAAACCGAACTGAAAAAAGGGCGTGAGGAGCTGGAATCCTCCCGTGAGGAGGCCTACAAAAAAGCCGGGCTGGATGGGGTCATCACCCGTGACACCATTTCCGGGTTGCTCACCGCCCAGAACTTCTCCATGCCTGCGGGCTACCTCTCCGAGGGCGAAACCCAATACACCGTCCGGGTGGGCGATGCGCTCGCTTCGCAGGAAGAACTCGAAAATCTTGTGCTGTTTCATATGGACGGCGATGTGGGCGATATCGCCCTGAAGGACGTGGCTGACATCGAGATGACCGACAACAGCGGCGAGATGTACGCCAAAATCAACGGAAACGACGGTATCCTGCTTTCTTTCCAAAAGCAAAGCACTGCCTCGACGACCGATGTTTCCGACGACATCCGCCGGGTGATGCAGCAGCTCACCGAAGAAAATCCCGGCCTGCATATCACCCCCTTGCAGGATCAGGGCATTTATATCAATATCATTATCCAGTCGGTGCTGGAAAACCTGCTCATGGGCGGTATTCTCGCTGTATTGATTCTGCTTTTGTTCCTCAGAAGCATCCGCCCCACCATCGTTGTGGCGCTGAGCATCCCCATCAGCCTCACCTTTGCGCTGGTGCTGATGTATTTCAGCGGCGTTACCCTCAACATCATCTCCCTTTCCGGCTTGGCGCTGGGCGTAGGCATGCTGGTGGATAACAGTATCGTGGTGATCGAAAACACCTATCGCCTGCGGGCAGAAGGGATGTCTGCCGCCGAGGCCGCCATGCACGGCGCCGGGCAGGTAGCCGGTGCGATCTTCTCCTCCACCCTTACCACCGTGTGTGTATTTCTGCCCATCGTGTTTACCGAAGGCATGACCCGCCAGCTGTTCACCGACATGGGCCTGACCATCGCCTATTCCCTGATGGCCAGCCTGCTGGTGGCGCTGACGCTGGTGCCTGCCATGAGCGCCGGCCTGCTTCGGAAAGTGCCTCAGTCCAAAGACGGGCTGTTTGCCCGGTTTGCAGGTTTTTATGGGAAACTGTTGGGCGGCGCCCTGCGGTTCAAGCCGGTGGTGCTGGCAGCGGTGCTGCTGCTCTTTGTCTTTTCGCTTTGGCAGGCCACCCAAATGGGAACAGCCTTTATTCCCGAAACCGACAGCATGCAGATGAGCGTTACTATGGAAATGCCCAAGGACGCCACTACCGAGGAAACCCGTGAAATGGCCAACACCGTGGCAGAGCGCATCCAGCAGGTGGAAGGCGTAGACACGGTGGGCGCTATGGAAGGCAGCGGGATGATGGCAATGGCCGGCGGCGGCGGAATCTCCATCTATGTCACGCTGGACGAAAACCGCTCCTTGACCAGCCAGCAGATTGCCGACGAGATTGAAAAATCCACCGAAGATCTGGACTGCACGGTAACTGCTACCGGCTCCTCTATGGATCTTTCGGCACTGGGAGGCTCCGGCGTACAGCTGGTGATCAAAGGGCCGGAGCTGGATGAGCTGGAACGCATCGCTCAGGATTTGGGAGAGATGCTGGAAAAAATTGACGGCACTGTGGATATCGACAACGGGCTGGAAGAAACCGAGCCCGAAATCAAGGTGACAGTTGATAAAGAAAAAGCCATGAAATATCAGCTCACCGTTGCACAGGTGTATCAGGAGGTAACCAAAGCCATTTCCAGCGAAACCACCGCCACCACCCTGACGCAGGGGACAACAGAGTACCCTGTCCTGCTGGTGGAGGCCGGGAAAGGCGTTACCCACAAAACTCTGAAAGACCATCCCATCACGGTGACAAAGGATGGAAAGGAAACCGAGATCACCTTGGGCGACGTGGCGGAAATCACCATGGAGCAGAGCCTTTCTTCCATCCAGCACGACGACCAGACCCGCACCCTGACGGTTTCCGCCGGGGTAGACAGCAGCCATAATATCGGGCTGGTGGGGCGTGAGGTGGAAAAAGCGCTGGAATCCTTCTCCCTGCCCGACGGCTACACGGTGGAACTGGCAGGTGAAAACGAGAATATCCAGCAGACCCTCAACGACATGCTGCTCATGATCCTGCTGGCTGTGGTGTGCATTTACCTGATTATGGTGGCGGAATTCCAGTCGCTGCTCTCCCCGTTCATTGTGATGTTCACCATCCCGCTGGCGTTTACCGGCGGCCTGCTGGCGCTGCTGATTACCGGCACAGAGCTGAGCATGATCGCCATGCTGGGATTCCTGGTGCTCTCCGGCGTGGTGGTAAACAACGGCATTGTGTTTGTGGACTATGTCAATCAGCTGCGTCTGGGCGGCATGGAAAAGCGGGACGCCCTGATTCTGGCAGGAAAAACTCGTCTGCGCCCCATCCTGATGACGGCGCTCACCACCATTCTGGGGCTTTCCACCATGGCGCTCGGCATGGGGTCGGGTTCGGATATGGTGCAGCCGCTGGCGATCGTCACCATTGGCGGCTTGCTGTATGCAACCGTGCTTACGCTGGTGGTGGTTCCCTGCCTGTATGACCTGATGAACCGCCGCCCCCTGAAAAAGCACGGAGAGGAGGAGCAAAATGCCAACTGAAAAGGAACTTGCCATCTATCAGGGCGTATTGCGCCTGATGCGGGAGGGTGTGGACATCCACGCCCTCAAGGCCTCTGACATTGCAGCGGCGGCCGGTATCGGCAAGGGGACGCTGTATAACTATTTCCCTTCCAAAGAAGCCATTATCCTCTCGACCATCCGGTATATGATGTATGGATATCTGGAAAGTGTGCAAAACCAGATGGAAAGCTATTCGGGCTTTGAAAACAAGGTTCGTTGTGCGCTGGAATTTGAAATCCGTCACCATGAAAACCATCACCAGACCTTTTTCCTGCTTTCTTATTTCAGCCGGGAGGGGCAATCCCAAACGCTGCGGGAAAAAATGGATTTTTTGCCACAGCTCCAACAGGAAATCACGCACCTGATCCTCAAAACGGCCGATGTGGGGATCGGGGAAGGCATCATTGCACCCTATCCCGAAGAAGAGATCCTGATGGCTTTTACCGGGATCTTTGCCTCTCTTTCTCTGCGGATGTGTACGGCTCCCATTACCGACGAAAAGGAAGTTTCACAGCGGTATTATCAAATGCTGGTGCGCTCTCTGTCTGCCGTTTCCTCTGGAACCTGAGGCTTCTAATCCGGCTTACATGCCGGCATGTAAGCCAGCTTACAATCCGGTAAGATACTGTACTTTTCGGGGAAATATTGTTATAATACTAGCAGTTTGGAGAATGACAGACAAAGCACTGGAGAAAAGCATCCGGCAAATAGCGCCGGGCTTTTCATCCGGCAAACTGCACGGCAAACTGCCTGATAAATTGCAGCATTTTGCCTGTATGAAAGGATGATCCTTATGAAAGCGGGGAAATCCGTTTTTACTGCCCGATATCTGCTCCTCCTGCTGCTATGCGCCTGTTTTGTTTTTTCCACAGGCTGCGGCTCTCAGGAGGCTTCTTCTCAACCCACCCCTTCGCCAACGCCTACGGCTTCTCCCGAACCAACC
This sequence comes from Candidatus Heritagella gallinarum, assembly GCA_904394685.1. GTDB lineage: Bacteria > Bacillota > Clostridia > Oscillospirales > Acutalibacteraceae > Heritagella_A > Heritagella_A gallinarum. The sequence goes on along the minus strand of CAJFNK010000060.1, from coordinate 38,063 downwards.
CCAACAGCCACCCCCATTCCCGAAAAGACCATTTCCGGAATCCTCACGCAATATTCCCGTGGGCTTTTGACCCTGCGGGCAGAGGATGGGAAAGAATATACCTTTGACACCTCTACCGCCCCTTTCACCGGGCTTTCCGGCCTGAATCCGGGTGATTACTTTACCGTTGGATATCAGGGGGAACTAAACCGGGAACAAAAAAATCAGACGGTGTTGGTGACTTCGATTGAAAAGACCGCCGACGCCGACGACCCTCAGGACAGCATCCCGCTGGCCTGGAAGGATAACGGGATTTTCTCTGCCAATTATTCAAAAGCGTATGTGACGCTGCAATCTATGACGGTAGAAGAAAAAGTCGGCCAGCTTCTGCTGGGACGTGTCCCAGATGGAAATGCCGGGAGCGATGTGGTGACCTACCATCTGGGCGGCTATGTGACGTTTGGAAAGGACTATCAGGACAAAACCCGTTGGCAGGTGCAAAACATGATTCAGGGATGGCAGTCGGTTGCCAAAATCCCGCTGGTCATCGCTGTGGATGAAGAAGGCGGAGAAGTGGTTCGGGTCAGCAGCAACCCGAATCTTCGTAGCGAACCCTTTGCTTCTCCCCAAAGCCTTTTTGCAGAAGGCGGAATGGATCTCATCCGCAAAGACGCCAAAGAAAAAGCCAAGCTGCTTTTGGATTTGGGCATCAACGTAAACCTTGCGCCCATAGCCGATGTTTCTACCGACCCTGCCGATTTTATCTATTCCCGCACGCTGGGGCAGGGCGCCGAGGAAACCGCCGACTATGTGACCACCGTGATGAACGAATTTCAAACCAAGGGGCTTTCGGCGGTACTCAAGCATTTTCCGGGATATGGTACCAATCAGGATACCCATGCCGGGGCTTCGCTGGATGAGCGCAGTTTGTGGGAGCTGGAAAACCGTGACCTGATTCCCTTCCAGACCGGAATCGACAATGGCGCTTATTCCATTATGGTTTCTCACAATACCGTTGCCGCTATGGACGATACCCTTCCGGCTTCTCTTTCGCCTTCGGTTCACAGTTATTTGCGTGAAAAGATGGGATTTACCGGAATCATCATGACCGACGACCTTTCGATGCAGGCCATTGCCGGACAGGATTTCGGGCTGGAGCATGACGTATATGTGCAGGCGGTGCTGGCCGGAAACGACATGCTGCTTTGCAGCGATTATCAAACCGCCTACCAGAGTATTCTGGAGGCCGTAAAAGATGGAACTATTCCGACTGAGATGCTCGACCGCTCTGTGTTCCGTATTCTCAGCTGGAAATGTACTCTTGACCTGATGTAATCACAGGAGGAAACACCTATGGAAACCAAAATCACGGTTTTAGTCCCCACCGAAGAACGTCATCGCCAGCTGCTGGAATCCTGTGCGCCGGGATGCAGCTTTCGGTATCGTATGCCCGACACCGTAACACAGGAAGAAATCGACGACACCGATATCCTGATTGGAAACCCGCCCCCGGAATTTCTCCACGGCTCTCCCCGGCTGCGCTGGCTGCAATGCAACAGCGCCGGAACAGAGCCATTTATCCAGCCGGGAGTCCTCCACGCCAACACCCTGTTGACCAACGCAACCGGCGCTTATGGGCTGGCGATTTCTGAGCATATGCTGGGGATGCTGCTGGAGATTTTCAAACGCCTGCACACTTATCGGGACGCTCAACACCTGCACCAGTGGCAAAGTCAGGGGCAGGTGCGCTCGATCGAAGGCTCCACGATTCTGGTGCTGGGCATGGGAGATATCGGCGGCGAATTTGCCCGAAAGGTCAAGGCGCTGGGGGCCACGGTGATTGGAGTGCGCCGAACCGACACCCGCAAGCCCGACTATGTAGACGAGCTGCATCTCACCGCTGATCTCGATGCCCTGCTGCCGCTGGCAGACGTTGTGGCAGTCACTCTGCCCGGCAACCGGGAAACCGCCAACCTGCTTGACCGCCGCCGCATCCAGATGATGAAGCCCGGCGCTGTGGTTCTCAATGTGGGGCGGGGAATCATCATCGATACCGAAGCGCTGTGCGACGCTCTGGAATCCGGCCAACTTGGCGGGGCGGGGCTGGATGTCACCGACCCGGAACCGTTGCCGCCGGAGCATCGGCTGTGGGATATTCCCAACGCTGTGATTACGCCTCATATCTCCGGTTTTTATCATTTGCCCGAAACACTGGAGCGCATACTCCGGATTTCTGCGGATAATCTAAAAGCCTATATGGAAGGCCGTCCGCTGCGAAACCAGATCGATTTTTCCACTGGATATCGAAAACTGGTGGAAAACTTATGACATTAAAAAACCCCCGTGACATTGCACGGGGGTTTTATTTTGGGATATTATTTTTTAAGAAGCTTCTTGGCCTTCTCGGTCAGGGCTTTTTCCATCCGGCGGGAAATCTGCTTTACAAATGCGAGGTCACTTGCCGGCACATAGCTGCGGCCCTGTACGATATGTTTCATACGGTATACCAGGAAGAACATTCCCGAAGAAATAAACACCGCCAACACGATCACAAACGCCATCGCTCCGGCATTTTCGGGAACCGCCTGCTCAGCTTCCGGCACAACCGCTGCCTTTACCTTGGGCATATTCTTCTGTTCCAGCGGAACGGTTTCCATCAGCAAAGACTGTGCCAGCTGGCTGCCCTGTTCAGAAGCGGTTTCTTCTGCTTCCTTTTTAGCGGCTGCTGCTGCTGCCTTCTTTTTGGCTTCTTCCTCAGCTTTCTTCTTGGCCTCTGCTTCCTTCTTCGCTTTTGCAGCTTCTTCCTCTGCCTTTTTCTTTTCGGCTTCTTCTTTGGCCTTCTTCTCTGCAGCGGCCTTTTCGGCAGCTGCTTTTTCAGCGGCGGCTTTTTCGGCTGCCGCCTTCTCTGCTGCGGCCTTTTCCTTTGCTTCCTTTTCAGCCTTTGCCGCTGCTATGGCTTCTTCACTCACAGGAGAACCGCCATTTGCAACGCCGCTGCTGTTAAAGGTATATTCTTTCCCATCGATAATACGGGTGCAATTGACAATGTACTGTCCGTTTTCATAGTAGTATTTTTTGCCCAGAAAGGTCTGCCAGCCAGTAGTGGGATAATTGACTCCTACCACCTTGAACCACTTCTGCCAGTTCTTGCTGGAAACACTGTGATATACCATGTCGCTGGACTCGTCACGGGCATCTACTGCCATCCCGCTGCCCACATAAATTCCAACATGGCCGGGCTGCCACAATCCAAGGCCGTGAATACGGGGAATCCCGTTCGATACCGAACCGGTTGCCAGGCCGGCATTGGTAGCTGCTCCTAACAGGTTGCTGCGGATTCCGCCAACCCCTTTATAAGTAACAAACAGTCCCGAGCAGTCAACTGCTCCTGCACTGGAACCGCCATAGACATAAGACCAGTTTTCAAAATATGCGTTCATCGCATGTTCTGCCAGACCCACTCCGGTAGCGCCGCTTGCGGCAGATGTGGGAAGTGCCGCTGTAAATACTATGGACACGGCAAGGATTGCACTTGTCAATAAGGCCAACGCCTTCTTTATCATGGGAAAGACCGCCTTCCTGCAATTTTCTGAGTTCTATAAAAAGGTAACTTCTTATCAGCTATTACAATTCCATTACAAAAAGTAACAAATTGGTTACAGTTTATCATAGAATCTCAGAACTTGCAACCCCTAAACGCAGTTTTTCCCCGATTTTATCGCAATTCTTCCCGTTTTTTCCGTATACTTTACAGTTACGAAAAACTCAATTTACAATTCATTCATAATTAGTTACAAAAGCCCATGCACAATTTCATCGGTGTGCATTCCTCTGGAACCCTTTACCAGCACCACATCGCCGGGGCGCACGGTTTCCTTTAAAAACGCCAGCGCCGAAGGATTGTCCATAAATTCCCGGCACACGATCTCTGCCGACGCCTCTTTTGCGCCCGCTGCAATCTGAGCTGCCTCACTGCCGATGGTGAGCAGAAGGTCTACCCCTTTTTCTCCGCAATGGCGCCCCACCTTCCGGTGAGCCTCGGCCGAAGCCTCTCCCAGCTCCAGCATATCCGCCAGCACAGCGATCCGCCGTCCCTCTGCCTTTATGGCGCACAGGACATCGATCCCGCCGATCATGGAGTCCGGGCTTGCGTTATAAGTATCGTCGATCACCGTTACCCCGTTGGCCTCATAGCGCTGCTGGCGCATGGCCAGCGGGCGATAGCCTTCCAGCGCCTTTGCGGCGTCCTGCGGCTGGATTCCCGCCCACTCGGCGGCTGCAATCGCCGCCAGGGTGTTATACACCATATGAATCCCAAAGGCCGGCAAAAACACCGGCAGGCGCAGCTGCTCATGTACCAGCACAAACGAAGTGCCGGACTCCCCGGCCTGCACCTGTTCTGCACGGTAGGCGCAGCTTTCTCCCAGACCATAGGTCACCACAGGGAAGGGGGTTTTGCCCTGCACCGAGGCCAGAAACGGGTCGTCACCGTTGATGAGAAGAAGGTTCTCCGGGCCAAAGCCGTCGGTGATGTGCAGCTTTTCATGCAGGATGTTTTCCTGCGTTTTCAGCTGCCCGATATGCGAAAGGCCGATGTTGGTCATGATCGCCATGGTGGGGTGCGCCATGGCAGAAAGGCGGGACATCTCGCCAAACTCGCTCATACCCATCTCTATCACAGCCGCCTCATGCTCCGGCTCCAGCTGGAACAGCGTGAGGGGCAGGCCAATCTGGCTGTTCTGGTTGCCCTGGGTACGCATGGTGTGATATCCGGCCGAAAAAGCCAGCGCCACCATCTCTTTGGTGGTGGTCTTGCCCACGCTTCCGGTAATGCCCACTACCGGGATATGGAAGTGGGAGCGGTACCACGCCGCCGTTTTTTGCAGGGCTTCCCGTGTATCCTCCACCAGAATCCAGGGATGGGAATCCCCCTGGGGTGCATTGTCATATTGGGTAAATGTCCCCGCCGCTCCGGCGGCAAGGGTGGCTTCTATATAAATATGGGCGTCGGTGCGCTCCCCCTTGATGGGGACGAACAGGCACCCCGGCTGGATGCTGCGGCTGTCTGTGCTGAAAGAGGTGATCTCGGTTTGCGGGTCGCCGCAAAGCAGCCGCCCGCCGCAGGCCTGTGCAATCTGTTGCGCTGTAAGCTTCATCCTGTTTCCGTCCTTTCGTCCTGTTTGGTTTTCTGCCATTTCTCTCTGGTCAGGCGTTCTTTGGTCATGCGTTTTTCTCGTTCAAAATCTCCTGAATGACCACCCGCTCGTCAAAGGGATATTTGACCCCCTTGATTTCCTGATAGTCCTCATGCCCCTTGCCGGCCAGCACCACAATATCCCCGCTGCGGGCGTTTTCCAGACACCAGCGAATGGCTTCCCGGCGGTCGGGAATCTCGATGAACTTGCCATCGGTTTTGGCCAGACCCGTTTTGATATCCGCCAGAATATCCAGCACATCCTCAAACCGGGAGTTGTCGGCTGTGATGACCGAAAGGTCTGCCATGCGGCCACTGACTTCACCCATTTCATACCGGCGGATTTTTGGGCGGTTGCCGCCTGCGCCAAACAGGCAGATCAGGCGGGCGGGATGGTATTCCCGCAGCGTTTCGAGGATGCTCTCCATGCTGACGGCATTGTGGGCGTAATCGATCAGCAGCGTGAAATCGCCGGGAACCGGAACCGGCTCCACACGTCCCTTTACTTTCACCGTATCCAATCCACGCTTCATGGCCTCCACCGGGATTCCCAGCTGATGGCAAACGGCGATTGCACCCAACGCATTATAGGCATTGAATTTTCCGGGGATATCCACATCCACCGAAAATTCCAGCTCGCCCCGCACGTCAAATTCCACGCCCAGATAGCCGGGGCGGGAGATCAGGTGGTCGTTTTCGGCACGCAGCTGCGCCTCTTGCGAAAAGCCATAGGTTTTCAGCTGGCAGGTATGCCCTTCTACGATGCCCTGCCAACTGGGGTCATCGATATTGATGACGCCGGTGCGGCACTGGCGGAACAGCATACTCTTGCACTGGCGGTATTCTTCCATATCGGCGTGCTCGTCCCCGCCGATATGGTCGGGTGAGAAATTGGTGAACAGGCCGATATCAAAGGTAAACCCGGACACCCGGTGTGCTTTCAGGCCGATGGAAGAAGCTTCGATCACACAATATTCACAGCCTGCATCCACCATTTCCCGGAAAATCCGCTGCACCTCAAAGGATTCCGGCGTTGTGTTGGCGGTAGCTGTAACCTGATCGCCGATCACCGAGCCGATGGTGCCGATCAAACCGGTTTTGTGTCCGGCTGCTTCGAGAATCGAACGAATCATAAAAGAAGACGTGGTCTTGCCCTTGGTGCCGGTAATCCCGATCACCTTCATCTCCTTTGCCGGATGCCCAAACCAGGCGGCGCTCACCACCGCCAGCGCATACCGGGTATCCGGTACCACCACCACCGGCGCCGGGCAGTCAACAGGGTGTTCGGCCAGAATCACAGCTGCCCCGGCCTCTGCCGCCTGCGCTGCAAACCGGTGGCCGTCTACCTGCGCCCCTTTTAAGCACAGAAACAGGCATCCCGGCACTACTTTTCGGGAATCATACACCACTCCGGTGATCTCGGTATCCTTAGGCAGGCTCTCCGGCCATTCTATGGTAAGTCCTTGTAACAGGGTTTCGATACGCATTTCCTTCGCCTCCTGATATATGCCAGCTAACGCTGGACATGCTATTTCATTTTTGATGATACTCTCTTACAGCGTTTCTGTCAATTCCAACTACTGCTCCTGATTTCCAGTATATGGAGTTTTCGCCTTCTCCATTCAGAGAACTTCTTTATGGAAAAAGAAGCTTTGGGGTGCTATGATAAGAATCGGGAACACCCCTTCCCTTATGAAAACAGAAGGCTTTGTATCCTAGATGACGATACAGGAGGAGAATGGATATGGACACAATAACCGCCGTGAAAAACAGAATTTTGCAATTATGCGGGGAACAGAATCTCACAGTCAACCGTCTGGCGACCCTTTGTGCTTTGCCGCCTTCTTCTGTCAAGGCAATTTTATATGGAAGAAGCCAAAATCCCAAGCTGCTCACCATCAAGATGCTGTGTGACGGGCTTGGAATCACGCTAGCGGAATTTTTCGATACCGATGAATTAAATACACTGAAACCCGAAATCCGATAATACACGATAAAAAAGGCGTCTCAAACGAGACGCCTTTTTCTTAATGGTTCCAAAGCCGCTTGCGCTTTTATATCCAGCCGCCCAGCGCAAGCCCCAGTAGTGCTGCATTATACAGCGCCAGGGTAATGTGGTTACACCGGCGGGAGTTCCCCACCAGTACCCCTTTGGCTACCAGCAAATCCGAAACCGCAAACACCAGTGCGCCTGCCGCCGCCGTCCAATACGCCCACCCGGCGGTCACGGGCAGCACCAACGCCATGGAAGCCATCGCCATCAGCACGGCCGGATACAGTAAAAAGGGAACCAGCTTATTTCCCAGCGTGGGAATAATACGGCGATACAGAATCGCCGTTATGCCATATAGCACTACCCAGATTGGGATGCTGTACCAGACCGGCATCGCCGCCTGCACAATCCACACGATAAACAACACATGGGCAGTGCCAAAAGCCCCCATCCCCGCCACAAAATGCAGCTCTAACACGCAATCCGCCACACAGCAGGCCGCCAACCCCCAAAACAGCAGCGAACTCCAAAAGGGGGTTCCCTTTGCAACCAGCCCCGCTCCGCACAACAACACCATCATACCGCTGGCAAAAGACTTCCAAAAAAGCGACAGGGGCTTTTTGCCACGATATTGATACCTAAAATACAGCGTGGTTCCCAACGCCATCAGCGGAACACAAGCCAATATCCAGAGCGCCATACTCTCTCCCCCTTTGGTGACTTGGTATTCATAGTATACCATATCATCAAGGGGATATGATTCCCCCGCCGAACCATCCGTTTTTTCCATTCAGGCTTTTCGGAACACTCCCGTCACTTGCCATGGACTGAACAAGCTCTTTTTCAACTCCAGCTGCCACAGATCGCCATTGATCTCCACACACCAGCTGTTTTCCCCTTTTTCAAGCCAAAAAATCCCCACTGTCTGGGAATTTCCCCACACATACCGGATAAACGGGTCTTCTCCATACCACTTTTGAAACATCTGGCTTTCGTCAATGTACTCCTTTACTGCCCGGCGAATCTCCGGAGGAGAAGCAACGGTATGAAATCCGGATTCCAAACGCAGCACTTCGGAAGCAGACTGCTCCTCCCCCTCTTGGGGAAGGGCAGCGCATCCACATAGCAGAAGCACACACAGGAGAGCCAGCGCTACTCCCCGCCGCTTCATGGCTCCTCATTCTTGACGATGGGATTGATCCCCTTGGATTTGGCCAGCTCTAGCAGATAGTTGATCGTTTCTGTCATCTGGTCGTTGATCATCACGTCAGCCACTTCTTCTGAATCAAGCGACTGTTTGACAACCTTGCCTTTATATTCCGGCGCCAGATCATACCAGGGGCTATCTTCCGTCAAAGTAAAGCTCTTGGAAACATCCAAATCCAAAAAACAAATGTTTCTGCTGGAATTCCGCTTAAAGTTCTTCCAAAATCCCAGTTTTTCACTTTCTTTTTCAATCAGTTCCAAAAGTTTTTTGCTTTCTTCGGCTGAAACCGACATGTTCGATATGGAAATTTCTTCTCCGGACTCTTCATCTATCAGCCCATGCAGGCTGATATCCGAGATGCCGTTCGGGTCCAGATATCCGGGGAGAGTTTGCTGTTTCCATTCTTCCAGCGAAATCAGCTTTTCCCACTCTTGCTTACCTTTTGTACCTATGTTATTGGGAATGGAGATGGAACGTTCAAAGGGACCGGAAGGTGTCTGATATTCAAAGTTTACTCTCCAATTCGTGTTGCAAATCGGATAAAACGGCTGCCCATCTGCTTTTCTCATTGCAACCAGCTGCGTCTGAAACTCCTCTACTGCCTGGATGCTTTCCGGCTCACGGAAAGTCATATCCGTGCGGGAAGCAATTTTTTCATTTTCGCAATACAGGGTGGTCTTATTGTTTATTGCCAGCAGGCTGTATTCTTCCTCCGAGCAGTTATAGAACAATTCGTTAAGGGTAACCGATTGTGCATCAACCGGGTGTCATACCCAAAGAACCCGGTAGCAGCGCTGAGATATAGCAGCACCATACACAGAGCCATTGCCCCATAGGCCGGAAGGGTGCGGAAAAACTTTTTCAACCCACGGGAATACAGGCTTTCGGTGACGACATGGGCGATAAAAGAAAAGATGAAAAAACCGATAAAGAGCGAAGATTCGTTCCCGTTGAACAGATAAAAAATCGTTCCCGCCATCATGCCAAGCCCGGCAGCGCTGAGAAATCGCAGGATGATTTTGGGCGCTGGGAAGGCCAGCTCGTTTTCGGCGCTTTCGCTTTTACGCCGGGCATACAGCCATAATCCAGCCACCAGCATCACAACCAGCAGAATCCCCCACCAAATCCAAAAAGTCACAGGAGAATCCAGCACAGGAACCAGCCCTATATACCATCTTGGATGACTGACTATATGCTGTACTGCCATGGCGGGGAAGGGGGCAAATGCTGTAAACAGCATCAGGGATTCAAACCCGCTGAATCCGGGCAGAATCCAGGAACCCAGCACCATTGCCAGCAGAACCACCGCCGGGTAAAAGAAGTTGGTGAGCAGGATGGAAACCACCATATCCATAATGCTGCCGCTGCACACCGCCATCAGCATACAAAAGCTCAGGCACACCGCCGCCATTCCCATTTGACCGGCAAAGGAGGCAAATCCGTTATAATCGGTAGGAAAAGATTCTTTCCAAGTATAATTGCCAGCCAGAACGATAAAGATCATCTCCAGCAAAATCGGAACGACAATCCCGGTAAGGGCGGCACTCCAAGCGCCCAGCAGCATGGGAACCCGCCGCACCGGCATAGAGTGATACAGGTCTACGCTGCGCTTGTTGTGCATATAACCAAACCGCTGGATGGAAAATACCAGCACAAAAATCATGGTAAAGGGCATGGAGATGATGGAACAAGTTTCCGCCAACTGATGCACATATATATTTCCGTTTGAAAGAGCCATGACCATGACCGGCCCTGCCAGAATTAACAGCATCAGATACAGCAGAATCATGCCCCGGCTGCGCCGCAGGTTCCAACGGTACAAAGACCACCATTCCCCTAAAAAATCACGATAAGATGTTGTCGATGTCATAACCTGCCGCCTCCATTTCACTGATAAATACTTCTTCCAAGGTTAACGGAAGGCTCTCGCAGAAAACCGGCTCCCAGCTTTCCAGCTGTTTCCGAACAGCGTCTTCCTCGCCCCGTACCACCATGCTGATCAGGGAGCCTCTGGCCTCCCAGCTTACCACATCCAGCCCTGCAAGCTGATCGGGTGTAACCGGTTCCCGGAATACCGCCTGGATCTTGTGGATTCCCAGACGCAGGCTGTCCAGCTCCTGCTCCATCAGCACGCCGCCTTTATGCAAAAATCCCACATGGTCACAAACATCCTCCAGCTCCCGCAGGTTGTGGGAAGCAATGACCACGGTCATTTTCCGCTCATCTACCTGCCCGGCCAACAGCTTTTTCAAAAGCTGCCGTACCACAGGGTCGAGCCCGTCAAAAATTTCATCCAGCAGCAAATAGTCCGGCTGACAGGAAAGGGCCAGAATCAGCGCCGCCTGCCGCTGCATGCCCTTGGAAAAATTTTGCAGCCTGCCCTTGGGGTCAAGGGAGAACGTCTTGCACAGGGTGCGGTAGCTCTCCTCGCTCCACCGGGTATAGACCCGGCGATGGAAAACTGCCATTTCTTCCAGCGTGGCTTTGGGAAGAAAATACGGATAATCCGGCACAAAATAAACCCGGTTTTTCATCTGGCTGTTTTCAAAAACAGGCTGCCCGTCAATCTGAACACTTCCTCCATCTGTACGGAAAACACCTGCTATGGTGCGGAGAAGGGTTGACTTTCCGGCACCATTGGAGCCTACCAGTCCAAACACCGAGCCTTGTTCCACCCGCAGGCTGATGCCATCCAGTGCCGTCTTTGCACCAAACCGCTTTACCAGCTGTTGTATCTCAATCATACGATAACCACCTTTCTCAAACGCCGTGTCCCGTTTTTTTCTGTTTTGCCCCCTCACGGGCACAATCCACAATCTCCTCCTCTGAAAGGCCACATTCCGCAGCCTCCTGCGCCGCAATCAGCAGCGCTTCACGGGCAGTTTTCTGCCGGCGCTGGATAGCCGTATCGCCCGGAGCGATAAACGACCCTTTTCCCGGATAGGAAATGATGACACCATCCCGTTCCAGCATCTGGTACGCCTTCTGCACGGTGTTCACATTGACTCCAAGCTCCTGTGCCACACTCCGCACCGAGGGAAGCTGATCGTTTTCGACAAACACCCCCAGTGCCGCCATCTTCACCACAGACTGGTACAGCTGTTCATAGATCGGCTGTCTTCCTGTGGGATTCAGTGTAAAAAGCCCCATGACTTCACCGCCTTTCAAACTGTATGGTTTGTATTATTACAGTTACAATATACCACTATACTGTATGATTGTCAATAGTACAGTTAGAACAAAAAAAGAAATACCGAAAAACATTTCTGCCTTTCGGTATCTCAAAATGGTGATTTAGATTCTAAAGGACTTGGGCAGCAGGACTTCCATGCAGCAGCCCTTTCCTTCCTCGCTGGTAAGGTGGATTTCTCCATGATGGCGTTCTACGATATGCTTAACGATCGAAAGCCCCAGGCCGGTGCCGCCGGTCTGTTTGGAACGGCTTTTGTCTACCCGGTAAAAGCGCTCAAAAATCCGCTCATGATCCTTTTTCGGGATGCCGATTCCCGTATCCTTTACGGTGAGTTTCACATAACCGTTGTTCAGCGACTGCACGGTTACATCTACTCTGCCGCCATCCACATTATACTTTACCGCATTCTCACACAGGTTACGGATCATCTCATACAGCATGGTGGAATTTCCGGGAATCGTGATCGCATCGCCCGAAACCTCCATGGTGATGTTGCGCTTTTCTGTTTCCTGCTCCAAGAGAGAAGCCGCTTCTTTTGCCAGCTGCAACAGCTGTACCGGTTCTTCCAGCTCCTGCCGTCCTTCTTCAATGCGGGAAAGCCGGATGATGTCGTCGATTAGGGTAAGCAGGCGCTGCGCCTCGATATAGATCATGGAAGAAAAGTCCTTGATTTCTTCTTCCTCCTTCACCATACCGCTTTTCATCATCTCTGCAAAGCCGGAAATGGTGGTAAGGGGGGTTTTCAGCTCATGGGAAACATTGGCCGAAAAATCTTCCCGCTCTTTTTGCGCCTTATACTGCTCGGTAACATCCAGCAGCAGCAGAATCACTCCGCCTACTGCCTGCCCGGCCAACACGGGATTGACAAAATAGCGCAGCTTGCGTTCTCCCTGTTCCAGAATCCCGGTAGCGGAGCTGCCACGATGGGCTTCTTCCACCGCATCCAGCAATTCCATATTCCGGGAAAGCGCCACCATCGGCTTTCCCACCGGCTGGCGGTCTGCCGGATGCAGATATCCCAATGCACTGCGGTTGACCGAGAGGATTTTTTTGTCCTCGTTCAGCAGCACCAGCCCCTCCTGCATGTTTTCGAGAATCATGGTGATGGTATCCCGGTCTTGTGCCAGCTCCCGCAGCTGGCGGCGAATTGTACTGTTTTGGCGCCGGATTTTCAGCAAAAACGGCTCCAGTTCGTCATAGCTTCCGATCTCCTGAAGGGATTCCAGGTTATCTGCCGCTTTGGTAAGCGGGGTGACAATCCGGGCAGTTACCATGCGGGCAATAAACACGCTGACAACAAACAGCACTGCACAGGAGAGCAGATCGAGCGGGAAAATCTGCAAAAACACACCCAGAATATTCTGATTGTCCCTTCCCAGACGCAGCACCATCTCGTCGCCGCAGCGAACCGCATAGTAAAAGCTGGAAATTCCAATGGTATCCGAAACACGGGAGGCTTCGCCATTCCCGTTTTCCAGCGCCTGCTGAAATTCGGGGCGGTTTTTATGGTTTTCCATCGAAGCCTCGTCCGCCTCTGAATCAAACAGCACCTTTCCCTGTGCATCCAGCAGGGTGATGCGAACTTCCCGGTCTACCGGCTCATACTCCCGCAAAAAATTCACCGGGTCCTGTGAGGCCAGCGCACCGGCTGAAAGTGCATTGCATTGCCGGCGAAGGTCGGCCTGGCTTTGCTGCTCATAAAAATGATAGTATAACGAAAGAGAAGCCGCAGTGCTGAAAAGCAGTGCGGCCAGAGATATCAAACAAAGGCTCCAATAAATGCGGCGCTTCATAGCGAACTCTCCCTATCCTCCAGTTTATAGCCGACACCACGAACCGTGTGGATTAATTCCCCGCATTTTCCCAATTTTTGGCGCAGGGTCTTAATGTGCATGTCTACCGTCCGGCTTTCTCCCTCATAGTCAAATCCCCAAACCGTCTGCATCAGCTGCTCCCGGCTCAGGACGATCCCTTTATTTTGCAGGAAATAGTGCAACAGCTCAAATTCTTTATATGCAAGCGTCACTTCTTCCCCATCTGCCACCACCTGGCGGCGTTTCAAATCCATCTGCACACCAGAGGCAGAAAGAATCTCTCCCTGACTTTCGGCTTCCGCAGGAGCCGCACGCCGAAGCAAAGCCCGAACACGGGAGAGCATCTCCATCACGCCAAAAGGCTTTGTCATATAATCATCGGCGCCGCTGTCAAGGGCGTTGACCTTATCATACTCCGCCCCCATGGCCGTGATCATCATCACCGGCACACGGGCCATAGCGCTGGACTTCCGCAAACGGCGCAAAATTTCCACGCCGTCCATATCCGGCAGCATGATATCCAGCAGCACCAGATCGGGCGCCTGTGCCGATATCGCTTCAAAAAAATCGGCGCCACACTCATATCCGTTTGCCTCATACCCGTTATTTTTCAGCGCATACAAAATCAGCTTTCGGATACTGGCGTCGTCCTCCACAATTGCGATCAGGCTCATATACAGGCATTCCTTTCCTAAAAACACATCCCCCGATCCCAGCTGTACCGCCGGGACCGGGAAACATATTCCAACTCAATTTTTCGCAAACACATTGGGGTATTTCCCTTTTTCCTCATCGGAACGGTGCTCACCGGTGATGGAATAAACCACCCACTCGGAAATATTCACCGCATGGTCGCCGATTCTCTCAAAATACTTGGCCACCATCAAAAGGTCAATCGCTGCTGCCACATCGCCGGAATCTCTGCGGACAATCTCGATCAGGTCGTCCCGAACCACGTCAAACAGGTGGTCCACTTCGTCATCGGCTTGGGCGATGCTTTCGGCCAACGCCAGGTTGCGCCCAACAAATGCGTCGATGGCATCTGTCACCATTTTGGAAGCACACTTGGCCATTGTCCGGATATGCTCCAAACGCTGAAAATCCACCGTTTCGGGCAGGCGCATAGAGAGTTCGGCGATATCGCCGGACTGGTCGCCGATTCGCTCCATATCGGTAATCATTTTCAAAGCGGCCGAAACCACCCGCAGGTCTTTTGCCACCGGCTGCTGCTGCAAAAGCAGACGCAGGCAGCGGGTTTCAATAGTCTGTTCCATGTGGTCAACTTCCATATCGTATTCCATGGCGGATTTGGCCATCTGGCCGCCACGCTGGAACAGGGCGTTTACTGCATATTCAATCGCCGTTTCGATCAGCCCACCCATTTCGGTGAGTTCTGTATTCAGGAGCTCCAGCTCCCGGTCAAATCTGTTTCTCAACACAAACACTTCCTTCCTGGATTAACCAAAGCGTCCGGTGATATAATCTTCCGTCTGCTTTTCTTTGGGCATAGAGAACACCTGCTCGGTTTCGCCAAACTCGATGAGCTTGCCAAGAAGGAAGAAAGCAGTCATATCCGACACACGGGCAGCCTGCTGCATGTTATGGGTGACCATAATCACAGTATACTTATTTTTCAGCTCGATTGCAAGGTCTTCGATCTTGGAGGTAGAAATGGGGTCCAATGCAGAGGTGGACTCGTCCATCAGCAGCACTCTGGGCTCTACTGCCAGAGCACGGGCGATGCACAAACGCTGCTGCTGGCCGCCGGAAAGCCCCAGAGCGCTTTTCTTCAAGCGGTCTTTGACTTCGTCCCAGATAGCGGCGTCCCGCAGGGATTTTTCCACGATTTCATCCAGACGGGCACGGGAACGGATGCCATGGGTGCGGGGGCCATAAGCGATATTGTCATAAATCGACATCGGGAAGGGGTTGGCCTTCTGGAACACCATGCCGATCTCCTTGCGGAGCCAGGTGGTGTCGATGGTGGGGTCATAGATATTCTGGCCGCCATAGTTGATCTCGCCTTCGATGCGGCAGCCGGGAACCAGATCGTTCATGCGGTTGAGGGTTTTCAGGAAAGTGGATTTGCCGCAGCCGGAGGGGCCAATGAGGGCGGTGATTTTATTGGCAGGGATTTCGACATTCACATCAAACAGGGCCTGATGGTTGCCATACCAGAGATTGAGTTTTTTCGCTTCAAGTATTGTAGACATAAACATTCTCCCATTACTTCTTCAGTTTTTTGCCCACCAGGTTGGCAGACAGGTTGATAATCAGCGTGAGTACCATCAGAATGGCGGCGATTGCAAACGCCACATCCACTTCGCCACGCTCGCTCGCATACACATACAGGGCAACCGTCAGGGTTGCAGAGGAGGATTGCATGGACTCCCAAATTCCGTTGAGCACCAGGCCGAAACCAGCGGTGAACAGCAGGGCGGCAGATTCGCCCACGATACGGCCAATTGCCAGAATACAGCCGGTCACGATACCGTCGATAGCGTTAGGCAGCACCACGGTGCGTACCATATGCCATTTGCCGGCGCCCAGCGCCAGAGCGCCCTCACGGTAGGAATTGGGAACTGTTTTCAGCGATTCCTGCGTGGTGCGGATAATGGTGGGCAAAATCATGATAACCAGCGTAAGGCCACCGGCCAGGATACCCTGTTTTAAGCCCATCATCTGGATAAAGAACAGCATACCCACCAGGCCAAAGATAATGGAGGGGATACCGGTCAGGGTTTCGGAAGCGAATTCAATGATCGCCACCATTTTACGGCTTCCGGCGTATTCTGTCAGATAAATGGCAGCGCCTACGCCCAAGGGCAGCACAATAATCATTGCGAGGAGAATAATATACAGAGTGTTGAGAATGTTAGGAAGAATACCAACTGTATCATTTAAGTAGCTGGTTTCACTGGAAATCAATTCCCAAGTGATGTTGCCCAGGCCACGATAGAAGATATAACCGATGAGGAA
Source organism: Candidatus Heritagella gallinarum (assembly GCA_904394685.1). Taxonomy (GTDB): domain Bacteria; phylum Bacillota; class Clostridia; order Oscillospirales; family Acutalibacteraceae; genus Heritagella_A; species Heritagella_A gallinarum. The sequence continues at coordinate 21,704 of CAJFNK010000060.1, read as the reverse complement.
CAGCAGCAGCGCACAGGTAAGTCCGGCGCAGAAATACAAGAGGGTTTTCAGGCCCTTATAATAAAAGCGGCGGCGAAAAGAAAGTTTTTCCATGGCTTATTCCCCCTCCTTCTTTCTTTTAATCACCAGGTTCAGGAACACATTGATCAGCATGATAAACAGGAACAGCACCAGTCCAATCGAGAACAGGGCGTCACGCTGGAGAGAGCCTACGGAAGCATAGGACATTTCCGAAGCGATAGCTGTGGTGAGGAATCGCACAGAGCCAAACAGATTGGGCATATTTTCCACGTTACCGGAAACCATGATGATTGCCATCGCCTCACCGATAGCACGGCCTACGCCCAATACGATAGCGGTGGCCACGCCGCTTTTGGCAGCGGGCAGGCTGACTCTGAAAATAGTTTCGATTTTTGTCGCACCCAATGCCAGAGAGGCTTCTTCATACTCTTTGGGAACCGCTTTCAGGGCGGTGGTGGAAACATTGATGATCGAGGGCAAAATCATAATGGCAAGCACGATAATAGCAGCCAGCAGGGTAGCGCCGGAAGGGAGGTTAAATACATTCTGCACCAGGGGAACCAACACGATCATACCCACCAGACCATAGACCACCGAGGGGATACCGGCCAGCAGCTCTACCGCTGTCTGGATAGCGGTGGCCACTTTGGGCGGGGCGATTTTTGCCAGATAAATAGCGGTAAGCAGTCCAACCGGTACGCCGATCACCAGTGCGCCGGCTGTACCATAGATCGATGTGAGGATAAAAGGCAAAATTCCGAACTGGGGGTTTTCACCATGGGTAGGCGCCCAGGTCTGCCCAAAGAGGAAATCCCAGAGGCCGATTTTCTGAATCGCCGGCAGGCCGGAAATAATCAGGTAAATGCTGATAAACAGCACAAAGGCCACAGCGACGATACCACACAGCAGGAAAATCAGATGCATGATAAATTCCATCGCATCCTTTGCGCCCCGGCGCTTGGCCTGTGGAACGGCATCCTGCGCTTGGGTTTGCAGCTTGGCTGTTTTAACCTGTTTGGAGAGATCTTTCATGGCTTTCTCTTCCCTTTCACTCGTTGCATTCAAATCCACGGATATGTTTTGTTCCATCACGCAGCTCCTTCTTTTTCACGGGAATAGCCTCCACTGCTGCCAGTGGAGGCTTGAAACGAAAACTTCGTTTTTCAAAACTTTCTTTTCCCAAACTCAGTTTTCTAAAACTTATCTTACGAGGAGAACTTATTTTGCGGGGGGCACAGCGCCGGCCTTTACGATCAGATCCTCTGCATCAGCGGAGAGAGCGAAGTCGAAGAATGCCTGAGCAGCTGCGCTCAGCTCAGCGCCGTCCTTGGTTACCAGGACGAAGGGACGCTGGATTTTGTAGGAACCGTCTTTCACAGTTTCCTCGGTGCAGGCAACGCCTTCTACGGTGATAGCCTTGATGCCTTCTTTGCCTTCAACAGAAGAAAGGGAAGCATATCCGATAGCGCCGGGGTTATTCTTCACAGCCTCGATAACAGCGCCGGTGGAGGTCAGAGCCTGATTCAGCTTGCACTTGTCATCGGTGCCGGTGATAGACTCAAAGCCGTCACGGGTACCGGAACCAGCCTCACGGCCGATGCAGGCGATGGTGCCGGCGTCGCCGCCAACCTCACTCCAGTCAGTGATCTCACCGGTAAAGAGCTTAGCGATCTGCTCCACGGTCAGGTCTTCCACTTTGCTGTTCTCGTTTACGATAATTGCGATGCCGTCCAGAGCCACAGTGGTGCCCTTGAGGCCAGCCTCAGTTTCTTCATCTTTCAATGCACGGGAGGAAAGTCCGATATCGCAGGAACCGGTCTTAACAGCCTCGATGCCGGTACCGGAACCGGTGGGATCATAGCTAACTTTCACACCGCTGTTATCGGCCATGAACTGCTCGCTCAGAGCGCCGATCACTTTTTCCATAGAGGTGGAACCGTTGGTGGCAACTGTGCCGCTGAGGGAAGCATTGCTCTCGGTGCTGCTCTCAGAAGTACTGGTAGTAGAAGACTCGTTAGCAGCGGAGCTGGTTCCGTTGTTGCTCTGGCAGCCGGTCATCACAGCAGCGGTCATAGCCAAAGCCAAAATAGCAGTCAAAACTCTCTTGATTTTCATTCTTGTTTCTTCCTTTCAATCACTCGATTGGTTTCTTGTTTGCTTCAAGGTACATTCAGAAGTATAGACTGGCTTTGTAAAGTCACAAACCGAAGTTTTGTAAAATCAATGTAAAATACCGCTTTTCTCCCCAAACTGTCCTCTATTGCTTTTATAGCCAAAAAGGAGTTTTCTTCTTTCTTCGTCATGTTTTAATTGTGAATTGCTGTTTTTCCACTTCTGTGCTATTATAAATAACTGTTTATAAAACCTGTTTGTAAGCTGATTTAACAAACTTTCCGGAAAGAAGGCTGTTTATGACAAAGGACATGACGCATGGCTCTCCCTTCGGGTTGATTATCCGCTTCTCGATCCCCCTGATGTTCGGTAACTTATTCCAGCAGTTTTATTCTATGGTCGATACCATCATCGTTGGCCGCTTTTTGGGAAAAGGTTCGCTGGCCGCAGTTGGCTCCACCGGCTCGCTCAACTTTTTGATCATCGGCTTTTGTCTGGGCCTGTGCAGCGGTTTTGCCATCCCGGTTGCCCAGCAGTTCGGCGCCAAAAACTACGATGAAATCAAACGGCTTGTAGGCAATATCATCTGGCTTACCGGCGGCGCTTCTGCGCTGTTTACCGCTGTTACCGTTGCGCTGTGCTGGCCCATGATGGAATGGATGAATACCCCGTCTGATATCATTGTGGAAGCCTATTATTATATGGTTGTAATCTTTGCCGGTATCCCGGCGATTTTCCTCTATAATATTCTGGCCGCCCTTTTGCGGGCTTTGGGCGACAGCCGTACCCCGGTGATTTTCCTGGTAATCGCTTCTTTTTTAAACATTGGGTTTGACCTGCTTTTGGTGCTGGTCATTCCGATGGGAGTGGCCGGTGCTGCCATCGCTACGGTACTGGCGCAGCTTCTTTCTGGAATCGCCTGCTTTATCTATGTGGTAAAGAAATTCCCCATCCTCCATGTCCGTCGGGAAGATCTGCGCCCCAACACCGAATATATGCGCCGCCTGTGTGCGGTTGGCGTTCCGATGGGGCTGCAAACCTCCATCACCGCTATCGGCAACATTTTGCTGCAAACGGCTGTAAACGGTCTGGGTTCTCTGTATGTGGCGGCCATTACCGCCGGAAGCCGTTTGTATTGCCTGTTTGTCTGCGCCTTCGACGCTTTGGGTATTGCCATGTCCACCTATGGCGGGCAGAACATCGGCGCCAGAAAAATCGACCGGCTTTCTCCCGGATTGCGGGCTGCTATGATTATCGGCAGCGTGTATTCCATCCTTTCGCTGGCAATCATGTATTTCTTTGGCATGCCCCTGCTCACCCTGTTTGTGGAGGGAAGCGAAGTCGAAATCCTGGAAAATGCTTTCCTGTATCTCATCATCAACGGCCTTTTCTCCATCCCGCTCGCAGGCGTGAATATCTTCCGTCTGCTGATTCAGGGCATGGGATATAGTAAGATTGCTATGTTTGCCGGAGTGTGTGAGATGTTTGCACGCAGCCTGACAGCCCTGTTGCTCGTCCCGCCGTTTGGCTTTGTGGCCGCCTGCTTTGCAGGCCCCATCGCCTGGATCATGGCAGACATGTTCCTGGTTCCCGTCTACTTTATGATTCTCCGGAATATCCGGAGATGGGGCATTGCCTGACCCCCATCATTTTGCGCTAAAAAACACAGTCCCCTTTCCCGCCAAATCCAGCAGGAAAGAGGACTGTGTTCTTTTTTGTTCTTTTTATACCCGTCTGCTCCAAAGCCGGGGAGAAAACAGCAGGATCATCGGGAAAAATTCCAGTCGCCCAAACAGCATATCCATGGAAAGGATGAGCTTGCTGATGGGAGAGAACTGGGAGAAGTTTCCGGCAGGCCCCACCACATCCAAACCGGGGCCGATATTACTCAGACAGGAAACCACTGCGGTTACATTGGTTTCCAAGCTCATATTATCAAGACTGATTAACAAAAACGAAACCGTAAAAACAGCAAAATAGGCGGCCATAAATACGCTGACACCTTTGCCAACCTTGTTATCAACCGTTTTGCCGCTGATACGCACGGTGTGTACCGCTCTTGGATGCAGCATCCGAATCAGCTCTTTACGCAGGAGCTTGAACACGATAATAATACGGGCCACCTTAACACCTCCGCCGGTTGAACCCGCCGATGCGCCCACAACCATCAGCATGGCGAGCAGGCTGCGGGAAAACTGCGGCCAGGTATTATAGTCAATGGTGGAGAAGCCCGTCGTCGTCATAACCGACGACACCTGAAATGCTGATTGCTGGAAAGCCTCTCCCCAATTATATTGAAAGACGGGCGCTACATTCCAGGTGATGAGCAGGATGGAACCCAGCATGATGCCGAGATATCCCCACAGCTCCTCATCCCGGAATAGATTTTTCCAGGAACGCAGCAGCACCAGAAAATAGATGTTAAAGTTGATTCCAAACAGCGCCATGAAAACCGTAACGACAATCTGGATATACTGGGAATACCCGGCAATACTGTCGTTTTTAACGCCAAAACCACCTGTACCAGCTGTGCCGAAGGCGGTGCAGAAACTGTCGAATACCGGCATACCGCCTGCCAGCAGCAAAATGATTTCAATCACGGTGAGGACAATATAGATAATATACAGCAGCTTGGCGCTCTGTTTGAGTCTTGGGGTCATTTTGCCAACATCCGGTCCGGGGCTTTCTGCACGCAGCAAATGCAGGGAATATCCTTCCCCCTTGCTGACCGACACCACCGCCAGCAAAAAGACCAGCACGCCCATGCCGCCCAGCCAGTGGGTAAAGCTGCGCCAATACAGCATCCCATAGGGAAGGACTTCCACATCTGTCAGGATACTGGCGCCGGTAGTGGTAAAACCGGAAGCAGTTTCAAAAAAGCTGTCGATCAGGCTGGGAATACAGCCGCTGAACCAGAAGGGCAGGGCGCCGAAAAAGGAAATGGAAATCCACGAAAGAGCCGTTACCACAAAACCTTCGGCGGCATAAAACGCCTTATTCACCGGACGGATAAAGGTGAGTCCTGTTCCCACCGCCGCTGTAATGGCAATGGCAACCGCAAAAGACCAGGCAGAATCAAATTCCCGCATACATAACGAAATGATCAGAGCCGGTACCATCACTGCCGCCTCCAGCAGCAGGATATGCCCCAATAAAAAAGCTATCACTCTTCGATTCATTTTTTCCCGTTCTCCTGTACCGCAAAAATATCACGCAGATTGGCGATCTTATTGGCCGCTGTTGTCACCACAATCGCAGTATCCATTGGCTGAATACTTTCATTGCCATCCGGGAAGATCACTTTTCCTTTACGCCGGATACAAGCCAGGAGCGTATTGGGCTTCAACGTCAGATTCCGAAGCGGGATATGCAGGTTTGGCGTTTCTTCGTCCACCCGGAATTCCAGCGCTTCCACCTGATGGTTGACAAGCCGATGCAGGGAGATTACCTCCCCGCCACGATGGTTCCGCATCGCCCGAACATATCGCAGCACATCGTTACAGATCAGGTTCTTGGGGCTGACAATAGAATCGACGCCCATCTGCTTAAAGGAGTCAAACTGGTCGATACGGTCCATTTTGATAATGGTCTTCGGCACACCAAGCTGGCTCGCAAAAAGCGAGATCACCAGGTTGATTTCATCAATATCAGTCAAAGCGATGAGAGCATCGGCTTTGCCGGAACACTCCGCATTCATCAGCTTCTGGTCGCAGGCATCGCCATTGATAATCAGGGCCTTTGGCAGCAGCTCTGAAAGCTCCACGCAGCGCTCATAATTGCGCTCGATCACCTTAACTTTAATTCCAACCTGTGAAAGGGACTCCGCCAGATAATACCCCAGCCTGCTTCCGCCTACGATCACAACCTCCCGAACCCGGTTGGAGGGAAGCTTCAAATAGCGCATCAGGGCTGTCAGGTTATGGTTTACGCCGGTTACATGAATCACGTCGCCCGCCTGCAATACAAAATCGCCGTTTGGAATGACAACAGAGCTGCCCCGTTCCACAGCGCAAACCAACACTTTGACTTTAGAGGAACGGTATAATTCCATTAGCGAAGAACCGATTGCAGGGCAACCGGGCTTGAGTTTAAATTCTACCAGTTCCACCTGCCCTTTGGCAAAAAAGTCCCGGTTGATGGAAGAAGGAAATTGCAGGATATGAAAAATTTCCCGTGCGGCGGCGGCCTCTGGGTTGATGGTCATACTCAGACCCAGTTCCTCTTTCAAAAACGAAAGCTGCCAGTGATATTCCGGGTTTCTAACACGGGCGATCGTGTGGCGACACCCCATCTTTTTGGCGGTGATACAGCACAGCATATTGATCTCATCGGCCGATGTGGCGGCAATCAAAAGGTCAGCGGTATCGGCTCCCGCCTCTTTGAGGATCTTCATGCTGGCGCCGTTTCCATTTACCACCATCACGTCATATGCTTCCTGAGAATCCCGCAAAACCTGTTGATTTCGGTCAATAATAACAATGTCGTGTCCTTCTTTGGATAGCTGCTCTGTCAGCGTCAGGCCAACCTTTCCGTCCCCGACAATTATGATTTTCATGAAATCTCTCCTTTTTTCCTTCCAGCAGTTAACGGCCGGGCAGCAGAGGCTGCCGAGCAGATTTTGCCGCCAATAAACAAGGGCTTCCAAACACAGGAAGCCTTTTCTATTCTCATTATATACGGGATATCGACAAAATACAATGGTGATACGTTTTTCTTTCCCCGGTTCAGGCTCTTTTTACCCAGAAACGCTTTTTTGTGTTATACTGAAAGAAAAAGGAGGCGGTTTTTTTTGAACACCATGAAAGCACTGGTTTATCAGGGGAGCAGTACCCCCATCCTCACCGATCGCCCTCTCCCCCACATTCAGCAGGAAACCGATGCCATTGTCCGAGTGACCCTTTCGACTATCTGCACCAGCGACCTGCATATTCTCCACGGGGCAGTTCCCCGTGCCAAACCTGACATCGTGTTGGGACATGAATTCGTAGGGGAAGTTGTCGAAACCGGAAGCCGGGTGAACACGCTCCGGCCAGGCGACCGGGTTGCTGCTAATTGTATCACCTTTTGCGGGGACTGCTGGTTCTGCCGCCGTGGTTATATCAACAACTGTGAAAAAGGCGGCTGGGAGCTGGGATGCCGGATCGACGGATGCCAGGCGGAATATGTCCGGGTTCCGTTTGCCGACCATGGGCTTTCCCGTATCCCCGACAATGTTACCGATGAAAACGCCCTGTTTACCGGCGACATCCTTTCCAGCGGATATTTTGGAGCCGAGCTGTGTGAGCTGCGCCCCGGCGACACGCTGGCGGTAATCGGCGCAGGTCCGGTTGGGCTGTGCGCCATGCAAAGCGCCCGCCTGTTCGGCGCCGCCACTGTGATTGCTATTGACCGTGACCCTGTCCGCTTGGAGCTTGCCAGAAAACTTGGGCTGGCAGACCATACGATTCTTTCTCCCCAGCAAAACCCGCAAGAATGTGTTTATGAGCTGACGAACGGACGGGGGGCAGACGGCGTTGTGGAGGCCGCCGGCGGGGAGGATACCTTTGAAATGGCGTGGCGCATTGCCCGCCCCAACAGTGTGGTGGTACTGGTCGCCATGTATGAGTCGAGCCAAGTTCTGCCTCTCCCCTCTATGTATGGGAAAAACCTGATTTTCAAAACCGGCGGTGTTGATGCTGTCCATTGCGACACTCTGCTCCGGCTTTTATCCGCCGGGCGGCTCTCCACGGATTTTCTGATTACCCACAAAGCGCCGCTCAATCAGATTCTGGAGGGATACCGGGTATTTTCCCAGCGGCTGGACGGCTGCATCAAATGGGCGGTTACGCCTTGGCAGGCTCAGGATTGAGTGGATTTTCATCCGGCAACGTGGTATACTGAATTTATCTGATTATTTTTGAAGAAAGGGCTGATCCCATTGTTCGGCTTTTCATCTAAAAAGAAAAAACTGTTTGGCAATTCGGTGGAGCCGGACTGCCGTTATTGTATCCACAATGCCTCTGCTGATGAAACCGTTATCGACTGTCCGGAAAGCGCCGCTGGAAAACCGGAAGCCCCCTGCCGCCGCTTTTCCTATGACCCCTTAAAGCGCAGCCCGCAAAATCTGCCGCCGCTGCCCCAATATGACCCGGAGGACTTTTCGCTGTGACAGCGCAGGGATACCAGTCCTGCACCGACTGGCTCAACCACACCCCAAAAAGGCGGCAATTTTTCCTGTTCCTGTTCCGGCGGCTGCCGCTGGTTCCGGCAATCAGCTATGCAGGGGCTGTTTTGTTTTTGTTTGTTACACAACACGCTGTCCGCTTTCATTTTTTGCTGGTGCCTGCCGTCACGTTTCTGGCAGCTACGTTCCTGCGAAAAGCACTCAACTTTCCCCGCCCCTATGACCAACTGGCATATACCCCGTTTTTGCCTGTCCATCCCGGCAAGGGAAAAAGCTTCCCAAGCCGGCACAGTGCCAGCGCCGTGGCCATCGCTCTGGCGTTTGGGGCGGTTAATGGCTGGGCCGGGCTGGCTTTTGGCCTGATTGCACTGGCAATTGGGGTCTGCCGGGTGATCGGCGGCGCCCATTTCTGGCGTGATGTCATTGCCGGATGGCTTTTCCCGCTGCCCTTTGCGCTGCTATACCTTCTTTGACCCCCATACTTTTTTCAGCGGGTTCTTGACATCTTTGCTGCCCAGTGATACGATTCACTTATTGATATAATTGATTTTCTACGCCACAAAAAGGAGTTCTTTTACCATGAGCGTTCCCCGAAAAAAAAGTGTTACCGCAAAAGACATTGCAAAAGCCTGCGGAATTTCACAGGCGACGGTTTCTTATGTAATCAACAACAAAGAAGGAAAAAAAATCAGCGACGCCACCCGCCGTCTTGTGTTGAAAACCGCAGAAGAACTGAATTATGTCCCCAACTCTACCGCCCGCTGTATGCGTACCAGCCGTGCAATGTCGATTGGGGTGGTTTCGGGTCGCAACAGCCTGAGTATTGGATTTAACCATGTCCTGCGTGGCATCAAGGCATTTCTCGATCATACCGGGTATTCCATCACCCTGCTTTATGACGACGACGCCAACACCGACGAGCAGCATGAATATGTCCGGTATTATCGAAGCTCCCGGATTGACGGGCTTTTATTCCTGTTTTATGAAATGGAAGATTCTACGATGGAGATGCTCCAGCGGGAGCATATTCCCTTTTTTCTGATAGACGAAAGCGGCGTGTGGTGCAGCCCGGAGCAGCGGCACACCCTACTGGAAGACGGAATCACGCAGGCCGTGCGCCTTTGCCGGGAAAAAGAGTTCCAGCGCATCCGGTTTTTCTCGCTTCAGGTGGGCGAACAGCTTTTCTCCCGCAAATGGGATATGTTTTCGCAGACACTGGCTCAAATTTACCCGGAAGCTGAGATGAAACGTCTGGTTTTTCAGCGACAGGGAGCTTCCACGGAATCGCTGCGGGAACAGCTCTATCAGGCAATCCTCCATGATGACTTTGATGTGGCCATCACTCCCAATCCCCGAATGGGCGGGCTTTTGCAAGGTGCTATCCTGCAAAAAAGCTTTTCCCTTCCCATGTCGATTCGCCATATCTGTATAGCCGCTTCCAGCATGTTTCAGCTGGTATATCCCACCATCACCTGTCTGGATATGCCATTGGAGGAAATGGGCGGTTATGCCGCACGTCAGATCGTGCGGGTGCTTTCAGACCTTCCGCTGGAAGACCATTCATTTGCCTGTGTGCTAAAAGAAGGAATGTCCACCCGATAAATCCGATAAATCCAATAACCCGGATAACACAAATGCCCGGCAGAAATACTCTGCCGGGCATTTTGATGTTTTGTGAGAAAAGAATTACTCCTCGCTAAAGGAATCCTTGCCCAGTCCGCACAGGGGGCATACCCAATCCTCGGGAAGATCCTCAAATGCAGTTCCGGGGGCAATCCCGTTATCCGGATCACCAACAGCAGGATCATAAACATACCCACATGCGTCACATACATACTTTGCCATAGAAACTTCCTCCTTATTTATGGTCCATATTTGTGTATAGTCCTTACTTGTGTGCAGACCATACTGATAGATAGCCTGCCCGTATCAAGTGCTGGAAATACAGGATATTGTGCTTTCAGTATAACAGTACCCCGATTATTTGTCAATGATTCTTATTTTTATTTATCACTGAAATTCTTGATAAAAATGATCTCTGGTAACGTCTAAAAGATGCAAAGGATGGATTCCAGCGTCTGCCAGCTGTTTCATCCAACGCAGCGCTTTTTCTCTGGTTGGAAAAATACAGGGTGTTTCCGCAATCTCCGTTTTCTTTTGAGGATATTTCCAGATAATTCTCACGCCAAACCCTGCCCGACGGCTGCCGAAAGCGCAATACACCCTTTCGCAACAGTCCGACTTTATGATTGCCACAGTTTGACTCATTAATACCACACTCCAATTTGTGTGTGAATACTTCACGATTTCATACTTACTATACTACAAATATCTGCAACAATCAAGGTAATTTTAGCACATTATCCAGCTTAATTTTTGGAGAATATCGACTTTTCGATTTCCACACAGAAAAGAGGAACCAGACTGAGCACTACTGTAATCATCCACTGCAAAGGAGTGAGGGGGACGGTGCGGAAAATTTCTGCCGCCCAGGGAATGGCAATTACCCCAACCTGAAGCAATATGCAGACGATTGCCGCCAGAATCAGGCATGGATTGGAAAACAGCCCGATTTGAAACACCGAATGGTGGGAACGCATATTGAAGGTATGCACCACCTGCGACAGGCTGAGAACGGCAAACGCCATGGTGCGCCCAATTGTGGGAACCAATGAAACCGGGTCGAAAAACACTCTCCCGATACTGTATGCCAGCAGGGACAACGCCCCGATCAAGCAGCCCTCCAGCACAATCGAAACGCCCGCTCCACCCGAAAAAACACCCGCTGAGGGAGAGATGGGATTGCGTTTCATAATGTCCTTTTCGGTTGGCTCTACCCCCAGCGCCAGTGCGGGCAGGGAATCGGTGACCAGATTGACCCACAGCAGCTGGATTGCCAAAAGCGGGACGGGAAGATGGAGCAGGAATGCTGCCAGCACCAGCAAAATCTCCCCGATATTACACGAAAGCAGGAAATGGATGGTCTTTCGAATATTCCCATAAATCCCTCGGCCTTCCCGCACCGCCGCTACGATTGTGGAAAAGTTGTCGTCTGTCAACACCATATCCGCCGCCGCTCTTGCAACATCGGTTCCGCCCTTTCCCATAGCACACCCGATATCAGCCGCCCGGAGCGCCGGGGCGTCGTTGACGCCATCGCCTGTCATGGCCACGGTTTCTCCTCTGGCCTGCAACACCCGCACGATTTTCACTTTATGCTCCGGCGATACCCGTGCAAACACCTGGCATTGCGGAATCTGCTGCTCCAGGCTCCGGCTGTCCATGGCGTCCAGCTGGCGGCCGGTGAGGATTTTTCCCCCTTTTTCCAAAATTCCCAGCTTCTTTGCAATGGCCGCAGCAGTGGCAGCATGGTCGCCGGTAATCATGACCGGACGGATACCGGCACTTTTACACATGCTCACCGCCCTCTTGGCTTCCGGGCGGGGCGGGTCCATCATGCCCACCAGCCCGCAAAACACCAGGTTTTTCTCCAGAGAATCCCAGGATTCCCGGTTTTCGGGAAGCTGCTCCACATCCCGATAGGCAACTCCCAACACCCGCAGCGCTTCTCCGGCCATCCGCTCGTTTTCCCGCAGGATTTCAGCCCGTGCCGATGATTCCATCGGCTGGCTTCCTCCCGGAACCCGCAGAGAGCTGCACCGTTCCACCAGCAAATCAGGCGCTCCTTTTACAATCACCCGAAACCCGCCATGGCCCAGCCGGTGGATGGTGGCCATGCGCTTTCGGCTGGATGAAAACGGGATTTCTCCCACTCTGGGAAACCGCTCCTCCAGCTTGCTTTTGGATTCCCGGCAGGCCATCACCAGCGCTCCCTCGGTGGGTTCTCCCAACACTTTTTTGCCTTCCATGCGGCAGTTGGTGCAAAGGGTAGCCAGCCCCAGCATTTCCTGCGCCTGCTCTCCCTTCAAATCCAGCTCCCTGTGGCCATCGCTCACCTTTGTCACCGTCATCCGGTTACAGGTGAGTGTCCCGGTTTTATCCGAACAGATGACACTGGCACTGCCAAGGGTTTCCACCGCCGGAAGCCTTCTGACGATTGCCTTTTGAGCGGCCATACGCCGCACCCCCATGGCCAGCACGATCGTCACCACTGCCGGAAGCCCCTCTGGAATGGCCGCAACAGCCAGGCTGACGGAAATCATAAACATTTCCAGCGGCTCCACCTGCTGGAACAGACCCAACACAAAAATCAGGGCGCAGATTGCCAGCGCCGCCAGCCCCAACACCTTGCCGGTGCGTGCCAGCTTTTTTTGCAGCGGGGTTTCGGGCGCCTCCTCCTGGTCAATCATTCCGGCCACCCGTCCCATCTGGGTGTGCATCCCCGTGGCGATTACCACGCCGGTTGCATGACCGTCTACCACGCTGGTGCCGCTGAACAGCATGTTTTTTCGGTCGCCCAGCGGAGCATCCGCCGCACAGCGAGCCTCGCTGTCTTTTTCGGTGGGGAGTGATTCGCCGGTCAGAGCGGATTCCTCGGCTCGGCACGCCGATGATTCCAGAATCCGCAAATCTGCCGGCACCAGATCGCCGGTTTCCAGCAGCACCAGATCGCCCGGTACCAGCAGCGTGCTGTCAATGATTTTGGTTTTGCCGCCCCGCACCACCCGTGCATGAGGGGACGAGAGCTTTTGCAGCGCCTGGATGGCTTTTTCGGCCCTGCTTTCCTGAATCATCCCGGTTATCGCATTGACCACCACGATGGCGAGGATGATAATCGAGTCGATATAGTCGCTGTCCCCCTGGATTCGGGAGGTGACAAAAGACACCCCCGCCGCTGCCAACAGCACCAGCACCATAAAATCCTTGAACTGAGATAAAAACTGCACCAGCAGGCCCTTCTTCTTTTTGCCTGCCAAACGGTTTGGGCCATACTTTTGCAGGCGCTGCCGGGCCTGCTCCTCTGTAATGCCCGCCCGGCTGTCGCTGCCCAGCCGCCGCAGGGCCTCCTGCTTCTCCACTGCCTGCCAATTCATTTCTCCCATCACGCCTTTCCAATGGACATTCCTGTTTTCCACTATCAGGGTATGCCGCCTATAATCCGGGTATGACGGGGAAACGGCAAAACACCACCATTTTGCCCATTGTTTACGAATCCGTGATGAATCTTTCCGCAAAAACTGGTATACTATGAAAACAAGTTTTCTAAATATGCCAGAACCCTTACTGCGTCATCAAATATAAAACGACAGGAGTGTTGCTGCTTGGATATGGGAATCCTCTGGTGGATACAGGAGCATCTTCGCAACGGCTTTACCGACTGGTTTTTCCCGGCTGTCACCTTTTTGGGAGATAAAGGGCTGATCTGGATTCTATTGGGGCTTGCCCTGTTGTTCTTCCCCAAATACCGCAAATGGGGAATCGCCATGCTGTGCGCTCTCCTTCTCACCACCCTGCTGGGAGAAGGGCTACTCAAGCATCTGATCGCCCGGCCACGTCCTTTTATGCACTATCCTGATCTGGCGCTGCTCATCCCCCCGCCCTCCACCTACTCTTTCCCCTCCGGGCACAGCGCCGCTTCCTTTGCAGCCGCTGTGGTGCTTTTCCGGTGCCGCCGGTCGTTTGGAATCCCAGCGCTTATTTTGGCGGCTCTGATTGCCTTTTCACGCCTGTTCCTTTTTGTCCACTACCCCACCGACGTGCTGGCGGGCATCCTGCTGGGGACAGCCGTGGGATTGCTTACCTGCTATCTGTTCCGAAAATTCTGGCAGCTGCGCCCTGTTTCTTCCGGACAATAAACTGCTTTTCAAAAAAACATCCTGACCCGTAAATGTACCGGTCAGGATGTTTTTGGTTTTATGGATGATTTTGGGGATGCTCGTCATATAACAACATTCCAAAATATGTCACGGTGTTCTCGCCGTTGTGATATCGCACCCCCGCCTTTGCAGCAAGTCTGGCAACATTGATGCCGTAGCCCTCCAGCGAAGGAAAGAGCCTTTCTGGCATTCTGCACGGGCTTTCCGGATAGGTACAGGTTTCACACCGGTTGCAGCCTTCGTTTGATAACAGAAGAAATGAAGAAGTCTGCGCTTTTACAAGCAGGTATAGCTGATCGCAGAGCTTTTTGAACGATGCATGTCCCTGCATCATCCCCTCGAAATCAAAGGAATCGGTGAGCGGATACACCGCCTGAAACACCATGGCCTTTTGATATTGCAGGCAGCGCTCCCTGCATTGCTCCACGGTTCCAACCGCCGGTGGACACGCCCATGTTGTGCCATAAAGGCGGCAGGCGTTCCCCTTGCAGATTTCCCGAATCCCTTCCTCAAAGGTGATATCAGAGGAAGAAATGATTCCATATTGGCTGATTCCCGTTTCTTTTATTTCATGTTCTTGCAGCAGCACGGAACTTCCTCCATCACTGTGAAACTCTTATTTCTTGTCAAATAATCCGCTGAAATCAAACGTGGCGAAATAATCTGCCGGGGTTTCGGCACGGCGGATCAGCTGGACGCTGCCATCCTCCCGCAGCAGCAGCTCAGCGGAACGCAGCTTACCGTTATAGTTATATCCCATGGCAAAGCCATGAGCGCCGGCATCGTGGATTGCAAGATAATCGCCGATGTCGATTTTAGGCAGCATACGGTCGATTGCAAACTTGTCGTTGTTCTCGCACAAACCGCCTGTCACGTCATACTTGTGGTCGCAGGGAGCGTTTTCCTTGCCCAGCACCGTGATGTGATGATATGCACCATACATAGCCGGACGCATCAGGTTGGCGGCGCAGGCATCCACGCCGATATATTCCTTATAGGTGTGCTTTTCATGAACCGCTTTGGTGATAAGCATCCCATAAGGAGCCAACATAAAGCGGCCCAGTTCGGTGAAAATAGAAACATCGCCCATACCGGCCGGAACCAGCACTTCTTCAAATGCCTTTTTCACGCCCTGCCCGATCACCATGATATCGCTGGGGGTTTCCTCTGGGCGGTAGGCGATGCCAACGCCGCCGGAAAGGTTGACAAACTTGATGTGGACGCCTGTTTTCTCCTTCAGCTCCACTGCCAGCTCAAACAGAATCCGAGCCAGTTCGGGGTAATACTCATTATTGGTGGTGTTGCTCGCCAAAAATGCGTGCAGACCAAACTCCTTTACGCCCTTTTCCTTTAAAATACGGAAACCTTCGATGATCTGCTCTTTGGTAAAGCCATATTTGGCATCGCCGGGGTTATCCATAATTTTGTTGGCGATCTGGAACTTTCCGCCGGGATTATAGCGGCAGCAGATAGTTTCGGGCAGCCCGGCCACCTTTTCCAAAAAGTCGATATGGGTAAAGTCGTCCAGATTGATATAAGCGCCCAGCTTTTTGGCCAGACGGAAATCCTCCTCCGGGGTCACATTGGACGAAAACATGATGTCGGTTCCCAAAAAACCGCAGGCATCGCTCATCATCAGCTCGGTCAGCGAGGAGCAGTCCACACCGCAGCCTTCTTCCTGCAAAACCTTGAGGATAAAGGGGTTGGGGGTTGCCTTTACGGCAAAATACTCTCGAAAACCGGGATTCCACGAAAAAGCCTGCTTCATGCGCCGGGCATTTTCCCGGATTCCCTTTTCATCATAAATATGGAAAGGAGTGGGATACGTTTTTGCAATTTCTGCAATCTGTTCCTTCGTTACAAATGGGATTTTATTCATTTTAGCAAGCCTCCATACACTCCAAAACCGTCTGATTCAAACAGGGAAATCAACGGCTGATTTTCAAAAATTCAATCATAAAAAATGATACTGGATTTGTCCTGTTTTGTCAATATCAGACCGTTTCCTCATCAGAAAAATCACGGTATAATCCTTCATTTTCCAGCATAAAATGAACTTTATGGCCGATAATCCTGCATAAATACGGAACCGGGCTTTTCTACTGTCTGTGTGCTTTTTCTTGCCCTTAAATCTTCACAAAAAGTTCATATTGTATTTGATTTCTGGTTATAAACAGGCGTTATAGTTGTTAACCGGTTAAACACTTAAGTATATTAATTATTAAAAACCGCAATTTTTAAGAAAGGGGTACCGGATCATTGGAGCAGCAAAATAAAGAGCTTCGGGATGCCATGCTTTCTTCCATGATGGAGCTGCGCCGGGTCAAGCCGGCGGTGAGCCAGGTGTGCGGATTACCAGCGGGAGAATTTTTCTTTTTGCAGCGAATCCATGAATTGAGCAGTGAAAAGGAGCTACGGGTATCCGGGCTGCGGGATTCCATGGAAATGTCTATGCCGGCAGTTTCACAGTTCCTGCGTACATTGGAAGATAAAGGGATGATCCTGCGGCAAATCAGCCAAAAAGACCGGCGGGTCACGCTGATTACCGTTACAGACAAGGGGCGGGCGATTCTACTGGAGAGTCAGGCCCAGTTTGACAGGATGCTTGACCGCCTGATTCAGCGGTATGGGCGTGAACAGATGGAATCCCTTACCGTGATGATTAAGCGATTGGCTTCGGTGATGCAGGAACTGCGAACCGAGTTTGAACAACTGTGCAACGAAAGGACGGATTGTACTTGAAAAAGCTGGCAAAATATTTGAAACCCTATGCCGCTTTCCTGTTGGCCGCTGTGGTGCTACTGTTTATGCAGGCAATCTGCGACCTGCGGCTCCCCGACTATATGTCGGATATCGTAAACGTGGGTATCCAGCAAAACGGCATCCAGCATGCCTCGCCCGATGCGATTTCGGAAAACGGCATGACGTTTATGCAAACCTTTATGAGCGAAGAAGAAAAAAGCCTTGTCAACAGCCATTACCAGCGGTATGATGCCAAGGACATCGACTCCTCCGGGCAGACCTATGCAGAGAAATATCCTGATCTGCAAGAGGGTTCCGGTGTTTGGGTGCGCCAAGAAGCGAGCGAAGAAGAACTCGACGAGCTGGATCTCGCTTTTGGCACCGCTGGCTGGACGTTTATCAACACCATGCAGTCTCTGGCGGAATCTTCTGGACAGGAAAGCCAGGCAGAATCTGATGAAACCGATGTTACGAATGTTGATTTTGAAGAACTTTATGCCATGCAGCCTATGCTGAATCAGCTTCCCGCTTCCGTTTTGGAGGATGCACGGGAAAAGGCGCTGGCAAACGACCCTTCGATGCTTTTGCAAACCGGAGCTGCTCTGGCCGGCAGCTTTGCCACCGAGCTTGGAATGGATTTGGGAACCATCCAGTTCAATTACATCAGCTTTGTCGGAATTGAAATGCTGCTGGTGGCGCTGTTGGGCGGTGTCGCCACCATTTTGGTCAGCCTGCTTTCCGCACGCATTTCTGCCGGTATCGCCCGTGACCTGCGCCGGGATGTGTTCCGCAAGGTGGAGAGCTTCTCCAACACCGAATTTGACCGCTATTCCACCGCTTCGCTTATCACCCGCTCCACCAACGACGTGACACAGATCCAGTTCCTGCTGATGATGGGCATCCGGATGCTCTGCTATGCCCCCATTATGGGCATTGGCGGCACCGTGATGGCGCTCCAGAAGTCCACATCTATGAGCTGGATCATCGCCCTTACCGTGGTCATCCTCATTGGTCTGGTGGCTGTGATCTTTGCTATTGCACGGCCAAAATTCCAAGCCATTCAAAAGCTGATCGACAAGCTGAATCTGGTTGCCCGTGAAAACCTGAGCGGCCTGATGGTCATCCGTGCTTTTGGTACCCGTGTTTTTGAAACCAACCGCTTTGACGATGTGAACCGTGACCTCACCCGGACACATCGGTTTGTCAACCGGGTGATGACCTTTATGATGCCCGCCATGATGCTCATCATGAACTGCACCAGCGTATTGATCGTCTGGGTGGCTTCCCACCAGATCGCCGATTCCCAGATGCAGGTGGGCGACATGATGGCCTTTATGCAGTATGCCATGCAGATCATCATGAGCTTCCTGTTTATCTCGATGATGTTCATCATGGTTCCCCGTGCCGCCGTTTCCGGCGACCGTATTGCCGAAGTCCTCTCCACTGAGCCTGTTATTCAAGATCGGGAGGAGGTAAAGCATCTGCCCGAAAACATGCAGGGGACTGTGGAATTCCGGGATGTGAGCTTCCGCTATCACGGAGCTGATGAGGACGCTCTGGAGCATATTTCCTTTATCTCCAAGCCCGGCCAGACCACAGCGTTTATCGGCGCCACCGGCTCCGGCAAATCCACGCTGGTGAATCTGGTTCCCCGCTTTTATGATGTGACCGGCGGCTCCGTTCTGGTGGGCGGCGTGGATGTCCGTGACCTGCCTCAGAAGGAACTGCGGGAGGCAATCGGCTTTGTGCCGCAAAAGGGCGTGCTGCTCTCCGGCACCATCGACTCCAACCTGCGTTATGGCCGTCAGGACGCCACTGCACAGGAGATTCAGGAGGCCGCCGAAATCGCACAGGCCATGGAATTTATCTCGGATAAACCCGAAGGATTCGACACCGAAATTTCACAGGGCGGCTCCAACGTTTCCGGCGGACAAAAGCAGCGCCTCTCCATCGCCCGTGCGCTGGCCAAAAAAGCGCCTATCTATATTTTTGACGACAGCTTCTCTGCTCTGGACTTTAAGACCGATGCAGCTTTGCGCCGTGCCCTCAAGGGATACACCCAAAACAGCACGGTTCTGCTGGTAGCACAGCGTGTGAGCACCATTATGCACGCCGACCAGATTCTGGTGCTGGACGAAGGACGTGTGGTGGGCAAAGGCACCCACAAAGAGCTTGTGAAAACCTGCCCTGCCTATTATGAGATCGCCTCGTCGCAGCTTTCAAAGGAGGAATTGGAATGAGCAGTGGAAAGAACCACAACCGCCCAAAGATGATGGGCCGCCCCGGCGGTGGACACGGACCGGGCGGTCACGGCATGATGCCCGGCGAAAAGGCCAAGGACTTTAAAGGCACTTTGAAAAAGCTCCTAGAATATCTGGGAAACTATAAATGGGCCGTTCTGGTGGTGCTGTTTTTTGCCGCCGCTTCTACGGTATTGGCAATTTTTGGCCCTAAAATTCTGGGTCAGGCAACCACCGAGCTGTTCGAGGGGCTGATCGGTACCGTAACCGGCACCGGCGAAGGAATCGATTTTGCACGCATTGGGGAGATTCTGATTTTCCTGGTGGGGCTGTATCTCATCAGCGCAGCCTGCTCCTATATTCAGGGATATATCATGACCGGCGTTTCCATGAAGATCACCTACCGCCTGCGCCGGGATATTGAAAACAAGATTCACAGCCTGCCCTTTTCCTATTATGACACCACCACCAACGGCGAAGTGCTTTCCCGCATCACCAATGATGTGGACGCTATCAGCCAGAGCCTGAACCAGAGCATCACGCAGATCATCACCTCGGTAATAACGCTGATTGGTATTCTGGCGATGATGTTCTCCATCAGCTGGGAAATGACGCTGGTAGCCCTGCTGATCGTCCCGATTTCGATGGTGTTTGTCAGCGTGATTGTGAAGAAATCGCAAAAGCACTTTGTACGTCAGCAGGAATATCTGGGCCATGTGAACGGCCATGTGGAAGAAATGTATGGCAGCCATGTGGTGGTAAAGGCTTTTAATGGCGAAGAAGAATCCGAAAAAACCTTTGACGAATACAACGACCAGCTCTACAAATCCGCCTGGAAATCCCAGTTCCTCTCCGGCTTGATGATGCCGGTGATGAACTTTATCGCCAATGTGGGCTATGTGGTGATCTGTATCATGGGCGGCTGGTTTGCCGTGAACGGGCGCATCAGCGTGGGCGACATTCAGGCTTTTGTCCAGTATGTCCGGCAGTTCACCCAGCCTATCACACAGGTGGCCAACATTTCCAACGTGCTGCAGCAGACCATGGCGGCGGCAGAGCGTGTGTTTGAATTTCTGGCCGAGGAAGAAGAAATCCCCGAACAGGAACACGCTATCACGGTGAACCGCAGCGAGGAGCCGGACACCGAAACCCATGTCCACATCGAAGGCAGCGTACAGTTTGCCCATGTGAGCTTTGGCTATAACCCGGAAAAAATCATCATCCACGATTTCTGCGCCAACATCAAGCCCGGCCAAAAGGTGGCTATCGTTGGCCCCACCGGCGCCGGCAAGACCACCATGGTCAAACTGCTCATGCGCTTCTATGACGTCAACGACGGCGCTATTCTGGTTGACGGCTATGATATCCGTTCCTTCAAGCGGGACGATCTGCGCTCTCTGTTTGGCATGGTATTGCAGGATACCTGGCTGTATCACGGCACCATTGCAGACAACATCCGGTATGGCAAGCTAACCGCAACCGATGAAGAAGTGCGTCAGGCCGCTATCGCCGCACAGGTAGACCACTTTGTCCGCACACTGCCGGACGGCTATCAGATGATTCTGAACGAAGAAGCGAGCAACGTTTCGCAGGGGCAAAAGCAGCTGCTCACCATTGCCCGTGCCATCCTGGCCGACCCGGAGATCCTGATTCTGGACGAAGCCACCAGCAGCGTGGATACCCGCACAGAAGTGCTGATTCAAAAGGCGATGGATAACCTGATGAAGGGCCGCACCAGCTTTATCATCGCTCACCGGCTTTCTACCATACGGGATGCCGACATGATTCTGGTGATGAAGGACGGCGACATTGTCGAACAGGGAACCCACGAGGAGCTGCTGCAAAAGGGCGGCTTCTATGCCAGCCTGTATAACAGCCAGTTTGAGCATGCCGGTTGATTCCATCCAGTATAGCAACGGGAATAATCCGAAGCCCGGAACCCTATAAAAGGTTCCGGGCTTTTGGTTACTTCTCCAGCAATATGATATTCACCATACAGCCTGATTCCATTGCTTGACTTTCTCTGCTCCCTCTTGCTATGATGATAAAAAATACCACAGCCTGCGAGGTGATCGTGTGCAGTTCCAGAGAATCCGTTCCCTTCGGGAAGATCATGACCTTCCGCAAAAAACATTGGCGGCCTACTTACACATTCATCAGACAACCTATTCTGACTATGAACTGGGGCGCCTGAAAATCCCACCGGAAATCCTAATCCAACTGGCAGACTATTATCAAACCAGCGTGGATTATTTGCTGAACCGTACCGATGAGCAGACCCCCTATCCCCCTGCTTCCAAAACTCGATAGACGCAAAAAAGGCGTATCCTTTCGGATACGCCTTTTCACACACATATGGGGGTTAATTACTTAACCTCAACCTCAGCGCCAGCCTCGGTCAGCTTAGCCTTGATGGACTCAGCATCGTCCTTGGAAACGCCTTCCTTCACGGTCTTGGGAGCGCCGTCGACAACTTCCTTAGCTTCCTTCAGGCCCAGGCCGGTGATCTCACGAACAGCCTTGATAACAGCGATCTTGTTAGCGCCAGCAGCCTTCAGCACAACGTCGAACTCGGTCTTCTCTTCAGCAGCGGGAGCAGCAGCAGCAGCGGGAGCAGCAGCAACAGCAACAGGAGCAGCAGCGGAAACG
>CAJFNK010000059.1 GCA_904394685.1 Candidatus Heritagella gallinarum | reverse complement strand
CACGGTATCCACCAGGAACAGGTTGTCCACGTTCTGCATGATGCAGGCCAGACGCTCCAGACCCATACCGGTATCGATATTGGGATGCTCCATGGGCGGGTAGTTACCCTGTCCGTCGCTGTCGAACTGGCTGAACACCACGTTCCAGAACTCTACATAGCGGTCGCACTCACAGCCGGGGCCGCAATCGGGAGAGCCGCAGCCATGTTCAGGTCCACGGTCAAAATAGATTTCGGAGCAGGGGCCGCAGGGACCGGAACCATGCTCCCAGAAGTTATCCTCTTTGCCCAGACGGACGATGTGAGAGGGGTCAACGCCCACGTCTTTTGTCCAGATCTCAAAGGCTTCGTCGTCGTCCAGATAGATGGTGACCCACAGGCGGTCAACGGGCATTTCCATCACCTTGGTGCAGAACTCCCATGCCCACGGAATCGCTTCTTTCTTGAAATAATCGCCAAAGGAGAAGTTACCGAGCATCTCAAAGAAGGTTCCGTGACGGTCGGTGATACCTACGTTCTCGATATCGCCGGTACGGATACATTTCTGGCAGGTGGTGACACGCTTGCGGGGCGGGGTCACTTCCCCGGTGAAGAATTTCTTCATGGGGGCCATGCCGGAGTTGATGAGCAGCAGGCTGTTGTCGTCTTTCGGAATCAGCGAATAGCTGGGCAGACGCAAATGGCCTTTGCTCTCAAAAAAGGAAAGATACTTTTCCCGAAGTTCATTTAATCCTGTCCACTGCATAATGTGTTACGCTCCTTGTTTTGAATTGTATAATAAATAGTTAGCCTTACCCGATATACGCTTTTAGCAGTTTGAGTGTGTTTTCCGCACCGTCCATATGGGAACGCTCATAGCCATGAGAAGCATAGACGCCTGCGCCAATCAGGCCGTGACGCACATCATAGCCTGCCCGCAGGGCTGCTTCGGCATCCGAGCCATAGTGAGGATACACGTCCACTGCATATCCAATCCCATTATCACGGGCAGTTTTGACCAGCGCTGTCACCACCGAGTCGTCATAAGGCCCGCCGGAATCCTTTGCACAGATAGAAACCTCCCGCTCTGTGCAGCGAAGGCCATCGCCAACGCATCCCATATCCACGCTGAGAACTTCTACCACGTCTTGAGGAACCGAACCTGCCGCTCCGTGGCCTACTTCTTCATATACGGTAAAATGCAGGTACACTTTACGTCCCGGTGTTTTTCCGGAATCTTTCAGCCATTTGGCATAGGCAAGCAGAATCGCTGCGCTCAGCTTGTCGTCTAGAAAACGGCTCTTGATATAGCCGCTCTCTGTAATGACCGTGCGAGGGTCAAAGCAGACAAAATCGCCGATTTCAATTCCCAGCTTCCGGGTCTCTTCCTCGCTGGAAACCATCTCGTCGATCACGACCTCCATCTCCTCAAATTTCCGGGATTTGGAGCTGTAATCCCCGTTAACGTGTACCGAAGCATTGTTCAGCTGAAGGGTTCCCGTATAATTGCCGTCAAAACGGGTGCGAATCACACAATTCTCCGCCTCACAGTTTTCCGCCTGCAATCCTCCTACCGGGGAAAGCGTCAGGCGACCATTCCCTTTGATAGAAGCCACCACTGCACCCAGAGTATCCACATGCGCCATTGCCAGCAGCGGCTCTCCTTCTCCGCCCAAAGCGACCACCACGCCGCCCTTGCGGGTCTTTTGGGGAGCATATCCCAAGCCGGCCAGTTCCTTCATCAGGTAATCAGCCACTTCATCTGTCTTTCCCGAAGGGCTGTCGATAGCGCAGAGTGCTTTGAGCCGCTCTATACAATACGCCATTTCCTGATTCATTTTCTGTCCCTTCCTTTCTGCAAAAAAATAAAGGGCTCCCGTCCGTATGGGACGAGAAACCCCGTGGTACCACCCAATTTGCGGCCTTTCAGCCACCACTTTACTGCCTGTAACGAAGGCTTACGCCTCTGCTCCTCGCAAAGGGGCGCTCCAAACCGGAAAATGAAGGGCCGGTCGAATTGTGTTTTCCGGCAGCCTTTCAGCCGGGTTTCACCGGGCTGCCTCTCTGTGTGGACACAATACGCCTCTTTTCAGCGCCATATACATTTAGAATTATAATGCCCAGTATTCCCGTTGTCAAGGGCATTGTTCCTCTTTGTCAGAACCTCCGAAAAGGCAGAAGGAAAACCCGGTGGAAACACAGCAGGATTCCCCTTTTTCTTGCAAAATCCCCTCACAGCGTGTATAATTCGGGAAGAAGTATTACGGCTGATTTTGGAGGGATGGATATGAAATTTTCGGGAAATATGCTTCGCTTGTATGCGGTGACAGACCGCAGTTGGCTAAAACCCGGCGAAACACTGGCACAGCAGGTGGAGCAGGCGCTGCTAGGCGGTGTAACCATGGTGCAGTTGCGGGAAAAGAACCTTTCCCGGGAAATGGTTTTGCAGGAAGCGAGAGAGCTGCTTCCTCTGTGTCACCGTTTTGGAGTGCCCCTGATTATCAATGACGACGCAGAGCTGGCGTTGGAAGCCGGAGCAGACGGCGTTCATATCGGACAGGACGACATGGCATATGAACAGGCCCGCTCTCTGCTGGGGCCTAACAAAATTATCGGTGTCAGCGCACACAACCCCATTGAAGCACTGGCGGCACAAGAGGCCGGAGCGGATTATCTGGGCTGTGGGGCGGTGTTTGGCTCCACCACCAAAGATGGCGTGCAGACCCTGACCCCGCAGGGCTTGCGGAAAATCTGTTCCACAGTGCAAATCCCTGTGGTTGCAATTGGCGGTATCAATGAAACGAACCTGATTGAACTCAAGGAAAGCGGAGCCTATGGCGCTGCTGTGATCTCCGCCATTTTTGCAAAAGAAGACAAACGGCAGGCCGCCCAAAACCTGGCTGATCTGGCAGCCAGCGCTTTTGAACCTCGCCGCCATGGGCTGAAAACTGCATTGACGATTGCAGGTTCTGATTCCAGCGGCGGTGCAGGAATTCAGGCGGACATCAAAACGATGGCCGCACACGGCGTTTATGCCATGAGCGCCATTACCGCCCTCACCGCACAGAACACCACCGGTGTATATGGGATTCTGGAATCCACCCCTGAATTTCTCAAAAATCAACTCGATTGTATTTTTACCGATATTTTTCCCGACGCTGTTAAAATCGGGATGGTGAGCAGCGCCCCTCTGATTCGCACCATTGCGGCAACACTACTCGAATACCGTCCTCATAACATCGTGCTCGATCCTGTTATGATTTCTACCAGCGGAAGCCGTCTGTTGGCAGAAGATGCCGCTCAGGCGCTTTTACAGGAGCTGGCACCGTTGGCTGACCTCCTCACCCCCAATCTGCCGGAAGCCGAAGTTCTTAGTGGAATCCAGATTCACAACCGAGAAGAAATGATACAAGCGGCTGAAATCATTGGTCAGAAATTCAACGGAGCCATCCTGATTAAGGGAGGACATCTGACCGATACCGCTGATGATCTTCTGTATGAAAACGGGAAGGTGCAGTGGTTCAGCGGCTGCCATATTCAAAACCCCAACACACACGGAACCGGTTGTACCCTTTCCAGTGCTATTGCCAGCTGTCTTGCGTTGGGGTATCCTCTGCGGGAAAGTGTCCGGCGTGGTAAAGAATATGTAGCCGGCGCACTAAAAGACGGCTTGGATCTTGGACATGGAAACGGCCCTCTCCATCATGGATATCGAAGATAACAAAAAGCCGCCCAACCGGGCGGCTTTTTGTTATTTAAGAATGGTGCTGACCATTCTGTTTTCCCCACTGATAGCCATTTCCTTCCCCTTGTCCTTGATGTTCCGGCAAAGAAGCTGTACTGTCTTTATCCGGCTGTGGCGACTGTGAAGAATCTTCCTGCGTCTGCTGCTCCAGCAGGTCATATAATTCCCGCATCGACATTCCTCGACATTCTTCTGGCGTGATCTCATATCCACTCTCCAAAAGCTGTTGATATACGGTATATCTTCCCACCGAAAGCCCGGCTTCGTGAGCCTCCTCTACGGAGCCGGACTGCGCTGAAACACAGTTTCCTTGATGTTCCGCATAGCCACGGCAGCTTTCAATTCCAGCTGTGATTTCGTCTTCTTTTTCAGAAGAAACGGTAAATACCAGTTCAGCGTTTTCAGAACCCAGATATGACTGCATGGATTCCTCTGCTAAAATGCTTTCAATCGCCTGCGTATAGGTCATATTATCAAGCTCCAGCCCGTTCAGGATGACTTCTCCGTCATCGTTATAGCTTTGGCAATCAATAACACGATCGAACACATTTAGTTCCAGCTCAACAGAAGGGTTCACATCGATACTGATATACGAAACCGGTGTATGATACAGCCAATATAGAACGCCGCCGCCCACCAGCAGAAGCAGCACAGCACACGCAACAGCATATGCCCATATCGGCTTTTTTCTTCTCTCCCGGCGGGCAATTTCCTGCTGTAAAAAAGAAATCGTTCCCGATTTGAGAGCTTCCTCTGCCCTGATTTCTCCAAATGCTTTTTGAATCCGGTTCATTCCCACTCACCTCCCAATTGCTGCCGAAGCAGCTCCCGGCCTCTTGCCAGCCAGGTATAGATGGTATTTTCTTTTTTATGTAGGATTTGGGCAATTTCCACCGCCGAATATCCTTCATAGTAAAAAAGATACACCGCATCCTTATATTTGGGCGGCAAAGACAGAACCGCCTGTAAAACCTCTCGGTTTTCATCAGAAGAACCAGCCAGTTCTTCCGCCAGTTCCAGAGGCACTGTAGGCTTTCGGAGAAAACTGCGCAGCAAGTCCTTGCACGCATTGACTGTCACTCGGACAAGCCATGCCTTTTTATGCTGCTCGCTCTCAAAGGAGCCGGTATAGAGCAGATATTTTAAAAACACGGTTTGAAACACATCCTCTGTATCCTGCCGGTTTTTTAGATGCAGCACACAGAGCCGCCGAACCAGATCGCCGTATGCTTCTACCGTCCGAGTGACCTCCTCTTGCGTCCTCATAGCAATTCCCGATTACCTTCTTCCCCTACCATTTCCACCATTTTGCCGTCCGGTACCGTCACGAACACCGTTATTCGGACAGTTTTCTGCCGAACCGTTCTCTCCTGCCGGGGATTGCTTTTCCGAATCCCCGCCACGGTATTGCAGCCCGGTTCCATCACACATGCCATTGTTTGGACATTCTTCGACTGGGCAGTTTTCTCCTGCTTGAGATTGCTTTTCTGTATCCCCGCCACGGTATTGCAGCCCGGTTCCATCACACACGCCATTGTTTGGACATTCTTCAACTGGGCAGTTCTCTGCTGCTGGGATATTGTTTTCTGAATCCCCACCATGGTATTGCAGCCCAGTTCCATCACACACGCCGTCGTTTGGACATTCTTCGACTGGGCAGTTCTCTGCTGCTGGGGTATTGTTTTCTGTATCCCCACCACGGTATTGCTGCCCAGTTCCATCACACACGCCGTCGCTTGGACATTCCTCGATTGGACAGCTGCTGGAAGAAAGAGACTGCGTGGAAAGTTCCTGTTGCTTTGCCTGCGTACTGCCCGCCGCCGAAGCGGTGATAGTACCCACTGCTAAAATCGAAACCAGAATTGCTGCGATCATCCATTTTTTCATTGTTACATCCTCCTGAATCAAAATGACTGATTTCAAACCATACCGACGGCATGACGGCAAACTTCAGAGCTTATTCCAAGGTTTTTCTCAAGCCGTGCGGTATTGCCTTCTATTCTTCCATACGATTCAGCATGGGAAATCCTTTCAAATGGACAAAAAATTTTTTTGCAGGTATCCCGTTACCATTGCAGCCATTCCAGCACCTTAAATCGAACCTCATATCCTTCTCCCTGTACAATATCCAGCTCTCCCGGTGTGAGGATATCTTCCAGCTGTGCCGGGTCCTCTGCGGCCGGAAGGCACAAAGAGGGGAACATCACACACCACCAGTTCTGGCCACGGGCTTCCCCAATTTTGATTTGCAGCGCCTCATAGGTTCCGGCGGGAAGCGTAACATCTCCATATACTCTGGTATTAAAGGGAACCTGTGTCAGTTCCATCGAAACGGTATAGGAATATCCCTCACGGGCAATCTCCTCTCTGGCCGCTTCCAGCAATCGGGGCATCGCCTGTTCCACTTTGGTTTCGGCTTCTTCCAGCGTTTTCACGCCGTCCAGCAAACCGGCTCCTTCCTGCAAAATCCGATCCCGCACTTTCAGTTTCAGCGCCTGATCTTCTTCAGAATCGGAATTTGCCAACACATGCAGCCGCAGCACCCGATGGGAAAGATCCTCGCACTGGGCGGCAAATCCGGTAAAACTGAACAGGATGGAAAGAACCAGCCCCACCGCCAATGCTTTTTCCGCCAGATGCCACTTTTCTTTTCTTCTGCGTTTTTTCCAGTTTTCCATTGCTCTTTTGGTAAGTCCTTCCATGTATCTGCATCCTTTCTGCTCGTTTGTTTTGACAACTAAAGTATGGAACCAATTCAGGAAGAATATACCAAATTTTATTTTTTAGGGCGTATCTGAAAACAAAGAAATTGACGAATTTTCCGCAAGCAACAGGCAGATACAAGACAAAAAACGCAGGAATCCTTGATGGATTCCGAGTATTTTTAACGCAGTAGCTGCCGTTGATTGTAGGAAAAGACAATAATTTCGACT
>CAJFNK010000058.1 GCA_904394685.1 Candidatus Heritagella gallinarum | reverse complement strand
ACTGCGAAAACAACAGATTATGTGAACCTGCGAAAAGGCCCCGGCACCAGCTATTCAGTGCTCTTTACCATCCCCAAAGGCAGTACGGTCACGGTGCTGGATAACAGCAATAAAGACTGGGCAAAGGTGAAAACCTCATCCGGTACACAGGGCTATTGCAGCAAGGAGTATTTGCAATTTTCTTCCAGCGGCGGAGATGGAGGTACTACTACCACCACAACTGCGAAAACAACGGATTATGTGAACTTGCGAAAAGGCCCCGGCATGAGTTATTCCGTAATATTTACGATTCCAAAAGGCAGCACCGTCACGGTGTTGGATAACAGCAATAAAGACTGGGCAAAAGTGAAAACTTCATCCGGTACACAGGGCTATTGCAGTAAGGAGTATTTGCAGTTTTCTTCTGATGGAAACGCTACCCCAAAGCCAACCGCTAAACCAACTCCAAAGCCAACGCCCAAACCAACGCCAACCCCCACTCCGACACCTACGGAAACTGCCGTAACAACGGATTATTTGAATCTACGGAAGGGACCCGGTACCAGCTATTCTGTGATTGTGACAATCCCCAAGGGTGAAACTGTCAAAATCCTTGATAACAGCAATAAGGATTGGGCCAAGGTAGAAACCAGTGATAAAAAACAGGGGTATTGCAGCAAGGAATATTTACAATTCTCAGGGGATTCCAGTGAAAAACCGGAGTCAACAGCTGCAAAAACCACCGACTATCTGAACCTGCGAAAAGGCCCCGGCATGAATTATGATGTCATTGTCACACTGGCTATTGGGACAACAGTAACAGTGTTGGATGACAGCAACAAAGACTGGGTTAAAGTCAGAACCGCCTCCGGCCTGCAAGGTTATTGCAGCCGGGAATATCTGGTGTTTTCTGATGATACGAAGCCAGAGCCGGAAGAAAAAGAATACATAAAAACCACTGCCGGAGTGAATTTCCGGACAGGCCCGGGAATGAACTATTCCGTGATTCGGGTGTTGCCGGCCGGTACAGTTCTTACAGTGGTGGACGACAGCGATGAGGACTGGATCAAGTGTACAGATTCCAGCGGAAAAACCGGATATGTCAGCAGTGAATATGTACAGAAGGTCAGTGGCAGCGCATCTATTACGCTTTCCCATTCCAAAGTATCCATTCCGGCTGGCACCACCATTTACACCACCGCTTCCTGTTCTCTGTCTGGAATGGATATCACTTGGAGCAGCAGCAACACAAAAGTTGCCACCGTACAGAATGGATACATCTATGGCGTTGCGCCGGGAACTACCACGGTTAAGGCTTCTGCGGGCGGAGATACTGCTGTCTGCACCGTTACCATTACCGATGCAAAGCCGGTAAAATTTGTTTATTCCGACCCCAATGTGGCGGTAGTAAAAGAATCCGTTTCTCTGATTGCTGTTACAGATTCTACCAGAGAAGCTGTTAAATTTGTGGTGGAAACAGATAGTGGTTCTACAAAATCCTATCCGGTTAAGAACTACACGACAGAAAAAGCAGCAGCCAACAACGGTCTGGCCGCCAACAATACCAGAGTTTGGAAACAGTCTGTGTCGTTTTCCAAGCCCGGCAGCTATACCGTAAAGGTATATTCTCAGAAAAGCGGAAAAATGAGCAGCAGCTATGAGGAGTTTTCTGTATTTGTGGTTTCGAGCCTCACCGGTACCTCGTCGGAGGAGCGCCGCATCAGCAATGAGATGCTGGATATCATCAGCGAGATGGAAGGATACAGCGCAGGCGTCTATCCTGACGAGCTGGCCTATAATATCCCGACACTGGGATATGGCTATGTATTGAGCAAGGGCGAGGTGTTCTATAATAATCTCACCAAACGGGAGGCGTGGGCATTGCTTTGCGATGCTATCAATACCCGCTCTTATACCTCTGAGGTAAACAAGTTTATCAAAAACAACAAACTGCTGGCAAACCAGTCCCAGTTTGATTCGATGGTAAGCTTCTCCTATAACGTGGGTGCAGGGTATTGGAATAATACCAGTGCTACTTTTGATTTGAGAAAAATCATCCTGAATGCAGTGGAACCTCCTAAAATTGCCTCCGGAAGCTCTGTCGGTGCAAAGACTACTTCTTCACTGGTGATCTATAAGAGTGCTTCTGATGGCAGCAGTGTCATTACGACAGTTGGAAACAATACTTCGCTTTCTGTGCTGGAAACCAAATTCCTTTCAGACAGCAATGAAATGTGGTATAAAGTAAAAACCTCAAAAGGCCAGACGGGATGGGCAAGAGGAGCCTATATTGCATTCAATAACGCTTCTCAGCTCAAACACAATCTGAAGTATACAGATTCCATCGCATTTGGTACTGAACTTCTCGCATGGCATAAAGCCGGCGGTGTGTGTCTGCCCGGCCTGCTCTATCGCCGTCTGGCAGAAGCCAAGGTCTATTCCTTTGCCGATTATGATGCCGCACATATGTCCAGCCCCAACTATAAGAAAAATACTTATGGGTATCATTATCCCTCTTGTCTGGCATCGTATGAAAAATAAGCAGGAAAACGGGAAAAATTCAGGAAAATAGAAAAGTTTTTGAATTTTACCTTTTCTCCGGAAAGAAAATCATGTACAATAGGAAACGGGAAGGTCGGCAGAAGCCGTCCCTCCCGTTTTGGTTTGCAATGGTGAAATCATTGCAGTATGAAATCCTGTGAAAGGACTGAAACCATTCATGAAACATGAAATTGAAAGGCTGCTTTTAAAGGTACAAAAGCCCGGTCGATATGTAGGCGGAGAGTTAAACAGCGTTATCAAAGATAAAGAGCAGGTCAAAACACGGTTCGCCTTCTGTTTTCCCGATACCTATGAAATTGGCATGTCCCATCTGGGAATGAAGATTCTATATGGATTGTTGAATCAACGGGAAGATATCTGGTGTGAGCGAGTGTTCGCCCCCTGGATTGATATGGAACAGCTGATGCGGGAAAATAAGGTGCTGCTCTATGGCCTTGAAAGCGGAGATCCCATTTGTGATTTTGATTTTGTCGGATTTACACTTCAATATGAGTTGAGCTTTACCAACGTGCTGAATATGCTGGAACTGGGTGGTATCCCTGTACGCAATGACCAGCGTGGGGAAGACGACCCCATTGTAGTGGCAGGTGGCCCCTGTGCCTGTAACCCGGAGCCGCTGGCCGATTTTATCGATATCTTTTTCTTGGGAGCCGGAGAGGAAGTCGATTTAGAAGTCATTGACCTTTATCAGAAATGTAAGGCTGAAGGAAAAAACCGGAAGGAATTTTTGCGGGAGGCCGCCCAGATCGAGGGCGTTTATGTGCCGTCACTCTATCAGGTTGCCTACCATGATGATGGTACCATTGAGTCCGTTACCCCAATCGAAGGGGCCCCGGCTACGGTTCGCAAACGGGTCATTCTGGATCTGGACAAGGTTTATTATCCAGAGAGCTTTGTGGTGCCGTTTTTGGATATTGTCCACGACCGTGCTGTGGCGGAGGTGTTCCGTGGCTGTATTCGGGGATGCCGTTTTTGCCAGGCCGGCTTTATTTATCGTCCGGTAATTGAAAAATCCGTGGAAACCGTCAGCCGTCAATGCCGTGCGCTATGTGCTTCTACCGGTTATGACGAGGTTTCTCTTTCTTCTTTAAGCACCAGTGATTATTCCAAAATTAACGAACTGCTGGACGAGCTTCTCTCCTGGGCCAAGGATGACATGGTAAGCGTTTCGCTTCCTTCTCTCCGTGTAGACGGTTTTTCGACTGAATTGACCGATAAAATCAAGACCGTGCGAAAGAGTGGCCTGACTTTTGCGCCGGAAGCGGGTACGCAGCGGCTTCGGGATGTAATCAATAAGAATGTACGGGAAGAAGAATTGATGAAAACCATGGATGTGGCGTTTGGCGCAGGCTGGAACCGGGTCAAGCTGTATTTCATGATCGGCCTTCCCACTGAAACCGATGACGATGTAGTCGGGATCACCCGCTTAGGACAGGCAGTTGTAGATGCATACTACCATCATCCCAATAAGCCGAAAGGACAGAGTGTCAGCGTGACTGTCAGTGCGGCAGCGTTTGTGCCAAAGCCCTTTACACCATTCCAGTGGGAGCCGCAGGATACAATGGAAGAATTCCAGCGCAAGCAGCACTTGCTCAAGGACTCCATTACCACCCGAAAGCTGACCGTCAACTACCATGCAGCTGATACCAGTTTCGTAGAAGCGGTGTTCGCCCGTGGAGATCGCAAGTTGTGTGCTGTTATGGAAGAAGCATGGAAGCGTGGTTTCCATTTTGACGGTTGGAGCGACTGTTTCTCGATGGAAAAATGGATGGAGATCTTTCAGAATCTGGGAATTGATCCTGCTTTCTATGCAAATCGCCGCCGTAGTTTCGACGAGGTTCTTCCCTGGGATCATCTCGATTATGGTATCAAGAAGTCTTTCCTGATTGAGGAATGTAAAAAAGCCTATGCAGCTGCTACCACTCCAAATTGCCGTGAGAAATGTTCTGCCTGTGGGGCAGCCTGCTATAAAGGAGGGATTTGTGTTGAAAACCGTTCGAGTATGGTTTGAGAAAAAAGATACCGCCCGGTATATCTCTCATCTGGATTTAAACCGCTGCATGTCCCGTGCGTTCCACAAAACCAGATTGCCGTTATGGTATACCCAAGGATTCCATCCTCATGTTTTTTTAACATTCGCCATGCCTCTCTCACTGGGAATGAGCGGGTTACAAGAATCCATGGATATTCGACTGACCGAGGAAATGGCAGGGGAGGAGATCATTCAAAAGCTCAACACTGCCCTGCCTTTGGATATTCGTGTTTACGATGTGACAGAGCCTGTGATGAAGGCGTGTGAAATCGCCTGGGCAGAATATGAAATTGCCTATGACCCTGAAAATGCTACTGCACAGGAAGCAAAGGCAAAACTGGAATCATTATTGCAGCAATCTGAGATTCTGGTGACAAAACATACGAAAAAAGGCCCAAAAGAATTTGACATTCGCCCTTACTTTGAAGGTGTGCAGTTGAATATTCGGGAAGACGGATGGCTGGAAACCCGTCATCGACTGCCCATCAGTGTAAACGGCGGTGTAAATCCCGGCCTACTCAAACTGGCCGCTGAAAAGTATCTGGGGTTGGAATTATACGAACAGATTACCCGAATCCAGCTTTATAATGATAAGTTTGAACCTTTTCGATAATTTTTTTGTTTTTACAAGAAAGGGTTTTCTTGGCAGTGGTGTCATGTTATAATAGAATCTAATCAGATGTTTACTTTCGTTTAGGAAAGGGGATCAATCATGAAACAGGATATGTTGGTTGTTTTGGATTTGGGCAGTACCCGCAATACGGATGTTGCCCGTGCAGTTCGTGCGCTGGGAGTATACAGCGAAATCTGCAATTATGACGTTACCGCAGCAGAACTGAAAGCAATGCCAAACGTCAAGGGAATTATTGCGAATGGCGGCCCCAATAATGAGGTAGATGGGGTAAAAATTGGACTGAGCGATGAAGTTCGTAATAGCGGATTCCCGATTTACACCTTTGATTACGAAGAGAATGGAACCATGAACCCCATGCCGGTGGAAGATGCCGACATTCAGGAAGCACTGCGTTCCTTTGTTTTTGACACCTGCAAGGCCCAGCCGAACTGGAATATGGAAAACTTTATTGCCGATCAGGTAGAACTGATTCGCCGTCAGGTAGGCGATCAGAAAGTTTTGCTGGCTCTTTCCGGTGGTGTAGATAGCTCAGTGGTGGCAGCCCTGCTGTTAAAGGCGATTGGCAGCCAGCTGACTTGTGTCCATGTCAACCATGGGCTTCTTCGCAAAGGGGAGCCGGAACAGGTGGTGCAGGTATTCCGTGAAGAACTGAATGCTAATCTGGTGTATGTGGATGCTACCGACCGTTTTCTGGATAAACTGGCCGGCATAGCAGACCCTGAGAAAAAGCGTAAAATTATTGGTGCGGAGTTTATCCGGGTGTTTGAGGAAGAAGCCCGCAAGCTGGACGGCATCAAATTCCTCGCACAGGGTACCATCTATCCTGATATTGTAGAAAGCGGCACTAAGACTGCAAAGATGGTTAAGAGCCATCATAATGTAGGCGGCCTGCCGGAGGATCTGCAGTTTGATCTGGTAGAACCTCTCAAAATGCTGTTCAAAGATGAAGTTCGTGCCTGTGGTTCCGCACTGGGTCTGCCGGATTCCATGGTATATCGTCAGCCATTCCCCGGTCCCGGCTTGGGCGTACGTTGTCTTGGCGCCATTACTCGTGACCGTTTGGAAGCAGTACGGGAGTCCGATGCAATTCTTCGTGAGGAGTTTGCTAAGTCTGGGCTGGATCGTAAAGTGTGGCAGTATTTCACCATTGTGCCAGACTTCAAGTCGGTAGGCGTTCGTGACAATGCCCGTTGCTTTGACTGGCCGGTAATTATTCGTGCCGTCAATACAGTTGATGCTATGACTGCCACGGTTGAGCAGATTGATTGGCCGGTGCTGCTGAAGATTACTGACCGTATTTTGAAAGAAGTGCCTGGTGTCAACCGTGTGTGCTACGATATTTCACCAAAGCCTACGGCTACGATAGAGTGGGAATAAGTAAAAAGTGGATATGAGGGCCTAAAAAACCTTGAAAACACTGACTTTTTGATTTTCAAAATCCCCATTTGATAGCAGATTGATAGTACTCGTCAAATCCCGATTTATTGAGTTTGAAACAAAAAATCGGGTGGCTTGCGAGTAGCCTAAAAATCCTTATCTTTTTATTCATAAGTAAAAGGTCTAACTGATTTTTGCTAATCAGTT
>CAJFNK010000057.1 GCA_904394685.1 Candidatus Heritagella gallinarum | reverse complement strand
CTTACGGCCAATCCTGCCAGCGCCAAGGCCAGCATGGAAAGCAGCCAGATTCCTATCAGTTCTTGCATTTCGCTTGTCTCCTTTCAGCTTGTCCATTCTGCTGACCGGCAGGATTTACCTGCCAGCCGACTTTATAAAACGATGGTGCGGTCTTGTCCGTAGCCTTCCGGTTTTTCGCCCCAATTTACTGTGACTTTCACAGGGTACCCAAGGATTCGGCTGCGGATACGGGACAGGGCATCTTCAAAGTTGCGCCGGGTTTGTGCAACTTTTTCCGGCGTTGCCTCTGCGTAGTGAATCTCAACTACTGGAGAGCCTATGAACTTTCCGTTTTTATCTGTCATATGTAATCACCTCATAATAACAATATTCAAAATAGGCTTTGTCCTATTCAGATTCGAGTAAGCGTGATTTCCCGCTGAATAAACGCAAAGAAATCTTTCAGGATTTCGGGGGTAGAATCCAGGTTATAGGCCGTAACTATGGATTCTACCTCTTTTTTTGCGCTTTCAAAGCGCTGCTTTCCCATGGATTCACACAAAAGCCTTTCTACAATAAGATGCTGACTAATGTCCATCTTTTCCTCCTTTCTCACGCTGGCTTCGGTTCGGGGTGGGCTCAAGATACCTTTTCGCCGATATCATCATCAGTTGCAAATAGGTATTCAAACGACTTCCCAAAAAATTTGCAAAGCTTCCAACATTCTCCTGGAGTAAAACGACCGGTTTTAACCTTAGAGGAATAAGCTGTGCGAGTAACGCCAATGATTCCCGCCATATCGGCATCGGTTAATTTGTGATAGGCTTTTTGCCCAAGCAGATTCGGATACATAAAAGCACCTCCTTTATTGGCGTATCGTTAACTGCACACCAATAATATCATCAATACGCCAAGTTGTCAATATAAATTTATTGTTTTCTTGACATTTCGTTAACTTTATGATACTCTTTTGACAAAGGAGTGGTTCCAATGAGTTTTCAAGGACAATTAAAAAAAGCCAGACTGTTGAGAGGTTATACACAACAACAAGTGGCGGATGCGTTAGGGATAACGAATAGCGCATATTGCGGATATGAAACAGGGAAAAGGCAACCTGATGTTGCAAAGATTAAGCAAATCGCCAATATCCTTGAAACTTCAGGAGATGTTCTTCTTGAAACCGGATTTGGAGCCGATATAAAAAAATCCCCCGCACCCGCCGAAACGGATACAGGGGATAAAAGATTAGATTGCATTATAGAAAACTACCACCAGCTGAACGAGGCCGGCCAACAGCAATTGGCAGAGCAGGCAGAGGGCCTTACATATATACCCAAATATAAAAAATGTGATTCCGTTTCCGATGAAGAAGTGGGATGAGTGAAAAGGAGTGTATATAATGAAAACCTGTCCTTCATGCGGGGAGCTTCTTGGCAATCCGGTTGAGAAATGCTTTAAATGCGGTTATGTGTTTGAAGAACAAATGAAAGCAGCCAGACGTTCTAGACCACTCAATCAGGTTTCGACACCAACAGCATCAGGGAAAAAGGTTTGTCCTAAGTGTAAAAGAGTGTACGATGGATATTTTACCCGTTGTGAGCAGTGTGATATTCCGTTGGCTGTATACACTCCGATAGAGCAAAAAAAGGCAGATAAAATTGCAAAATCTGAAAGAATACTACAACAGTTTGGTCTCAGCGGATTAGATGAAATTGATGCAGATTCTGTTCGATGGGTAAGCGGAGAACTCACAGGAAACGGATTACTTGAGTTTAGTAGTCTGCTTTCGGGTGCTAAGTCCAGCGAATTGATTATGAATTCCTGTTTGCGAGCACTGGTAGAACAGAACTGGATTTTACTCCGTCAGCTGAATAAAATGAATAATCAGTTGGAAGAAATGAGGGAACAGCTCAAAGAGCTAAGTAAGCAATAAAAATGTTTTGGTTGTTTAATTCGCCGAAAGGCGTGTTAATAAATATTCATTTTTTAGGAGTGTAGAACATGAAAAAGATTTTGGCATTTCTGATGGCGGCATCTATAGCCATATCTGCATCGGCATGTACCACTACAGATTCGAGTGAATCTTCTGAAGGCTTTTTTGAAAGCCCTATTGTCTCTGAAGAAAGCAGAGATGAACAACCCGAAGATACACCTGCTCCCACAGCAACTCCTGTTGCTACTCCGGAACCCACTCCTGAGCCAACTCCAGAACCAACTCCTGAAACTACACTGGGAGAGCGGAACGCTTTAAAAACCGCTCAAAGCTATCTGAACTATTCGGCTTTTTCACATGATGGGCTGATTGATCAGCTGGAGTTCGAAGGATACTCCAACGACGAGGCGACTTTTGCGGCAGATAATTGTGGAGCTGATTGGAACGAACAAGCATTGAAATTAGCAGAAAGCTACCTTGATTTCTCGGCGTTTTCGTATTCAGGCTTGATCGACCAGTTGGAATTTGAAGGCTTCACCAATAAACAAGCTACATATGGAGCAGATAAGTGCGGTGCAGACTGGAAAGAGCAGGCTGCTAAATGTGCAGAAAGCTATCTTGAGTTTTCAGCATTTTCCCGTAACGAGTTGATTGATCAGCTGGAATTTGAAGGCTTCACACATGAACAGGCGGTTTATGGCGTGGAGGCAAACGGCTATTAAAAACACCTTTCAGATAAAAGGAGGCCCCCATGGAATTTATCTACTATCCCTCAAAAGAAGCTGTCGAAGCCGTATACGGCACGGATGAAATCCTCATGATGCTGGTAGCCTTTGACGGCAGTAAGGCCGTGCTGGGGCTAAATGACGAAGCCTATGAGCATCACATTATGCTGGCACAGGTAGGTATCCGGGAAACGGAGATCGACAGATATTTCCGAATCGTCTTTGATAATACCGCCGCCGACTGGACATTTGTCTGCCCGTCCGGGTATAAGGGAATCACAGACAAACAAAAACGGATTGCGGAGTTTTACAAAGACGGCTTCCGGCTGATTTCCGAAGCTCTGGCAGAAATCGGGTACTTCATTGAACTGCGTATCCCCAAGCGCTACCGCCG
Source organism: Candidatus Heritagella gallinarum (assembly GCA_904394685.1). GTDB lineage: Bacteria > Bacillota > Clostridia > Oscillospirales > Acutalibacteraceae > Heritagella_A > Heritagella_A gallinarum. The sequence continues at coordinate 36,813 of CAJFNK010000057.1, read as the reverse complement.
CCATTTTGATATTATGAGCGGGAAACTATCTGAATAAAAAACAAATGCCCGCTCCTACCCTTTCGGGAGCGGGCATATTTATAACCATAGAAGGAGGGAGCCTCATGAAATACGCCGTTTATCTGCGAAAGAGTCGTGCTGACGACCCCCACGAGCCGTTGGAAGAAACGCTGCGGAAACACCGGGAGCAGCTGACCACTTATATGTTGCGGGAGGGCATTTCCGTTTTGCCGGAAGATGTGTATGAGGAAGTGGTTTCCGGAGACAGCCTGTACGCCCGGCCGCAAATGCTCCGCCTGCTGGAAAAGGTGGAATCCGGAGAATATGCAGGTGTTCTCTGTATGGATATCCAGCGTTTGGGGCGTGGCTCCATGCGGGATCAGGGAATCATTTTGGACGCATTCAAGTATAGCGGTACGAAGATCCTTACACCTGTCAAAACCTATGACCTTCGGGACGATACTGACGAAACCTATACTGAGTTTGAAACCTTTCTGGGCAGACAGGAGCTGAAAATGATTAAGAAGCGCCTGCGCCGTGGCATTGAAGCTACCATCCAGAAAGGTGGGTATATTGCCAATGCACCTTATGGGTATGAGAAAACCAAAATCGGGAAGCTGCCTACCCTGAAAATCAACGAAGAAGAAGCCCGTTTTGTGCGAATGATGTTTGACCTTTATTTGAAGGGGATGGGAGGGCAGCAGATCGCTGAAGCTGTGACCCGTATGGGTGCCAGACCTCATAGGGGAGAGGAGTTTAACCGTACTTCGATTCTCAAGATTTTGAAAAGCCCCACCTATATTGGGAAAATCGTGTGGAATCAGAAAACCTGTCTTCGACCGGGAAGCCGTGGCAATGAGAAGCATAAAACGATTTACCATCCGCCGGAGGAGTGGACGATAGTAGATGGAGTACATCCAGCTATCATTGACGAGGATATCTGGAACCGGGTGCAGGTGATTCTTCGAGGGCGATATCATTCTCCCAGCTTTACCGGTGTGATAGAGAATCCACTGGCCGGGCTGATGATCTGCGGAAATTGCGGGATGCACATGCAGCGTCAGGCAAGCGCTAAAGGAGGCCCTTTGCTGCTTTGCCAAAAGAAGGGCTGTATCGTTTCCAGCCGGCTCGACCTGGTGGAGAAAGCATTGTTGTCTTCGATTCGGGAGGAGATGGAGAAGCTCTCCGCAGAATCTGATGGAACCGGCAACCAGGCCGAAGACCATACTTTGGAGATGGCTCGTTCTCTGGAAAAGGATATCCGTACTGCCCGACAGCAGGAAAGCCGTCTTCATGATTTGCTGGAACAGGGGGTTTACGATACCGCCACTTTTATGGCTCGGCACAACGTTTTACAGGAACGGATCGAAAAGCTGGAATCCGCCCGCTCTCAGCTGCACCCGCCCCGGAAAAAGGACGTAAAGGCTATGCAGGAGCGGATTTTACGGGTTTTAGCAGATTATCCCACGTCCAGCCCTGCCGAACGCAACCAACTATTGAAATCGATATTGGAAAAAGCTGTTTATACAAAGTCAAAAGGGGCAAAGCCAGCGGAGTTCCATCTCAAAGCAGTTCTTTTACCCATTTACTTATAGGATGAACACTCTTATGATAAAGACTGCTTGGAAGATCTTCGGGTGCTGTTCCCCAAGGCACAGCAGGAACTGGTCAACTGTGCAACGAATGTCCGCATCCGTGATGTGGAGGTGCTGACTGTTTATCTGGATCTGCAACCAGTTCCCTTTAACAAGGGATTCTATTCCGTTGACATGACCTTCTTCTTTGATGTGTCGCTGGATCTGTTCCGGGCTCCGGCCTCTGGCCCCATTGCAGTACATGGCATTTCCATCTTCACCAAAAAGGTGATTCTGTACGGCAGTGAAGGAAACGTAAAAATGTTTACGTCGGATGGCTCTACGGAGGATATCGACAACACCGGCTGCAAAGTGCTGCCCAAAGCAACGGTTCAGGTGGCGCAGCCCATTGCGCTCTCCGCTCGAATCTGCGAAGGCGGACACCATTGCTGCGAGCCTTGCTGCCGGATTCCGGAGTGCATCTGCAACCGTTATGGCGGAGAGTTTGAAACCAGCCCCTGTGACCGGGTGATTTATGCCACGATTGGCCTGTTCATCATCGTGCAGATCGTCCGCAATGTGCAGATGCTGATTCCCGCCTATGACTTCTGTGTCCCTGAGAAAGAATGTGAAACTTCTTCGGATAACCCCTGTGAGCTGTTCCGCCGGATCGAATTCCCCACGGATGAATTTTTCCCGCCCAAAGCAGGGGATTGCGGCTGTGGATACAATGACCGCAGCTGAATGGCCGATAGCAGGCTAAGCCCCGATTTTCGGGGATGATCCCTGATAATAAAAGCTCCGACGGATTCCCATTATGGGTCTGCGCCGGAGCTTTTTTATGGAAAAGTTGTGCTTATTCTGGAGATACTTTATATATTGTGAATTTGTGCCTGTGTATATATTGCAAATGTCAATCCTTTTGAGCTTCCTGCGATTGCTTGCGGTTGACCACATAGATGCCGCCGCACACCAACGCCAGCGCCGCCAGCGTTTTGAGAGAAGCCGCCTGTTCCCATTCTCCCAGAAACACCGCCGAAAGCAGCACGCCGAACAGGGGCGTTAAAAAGGTATAGATGCTCACCCGGCTGATGGGGTTGTGTTGGAGCAGCAGCCCCCACACCGAATAGGCTACGGCGGAGATCAGCCCCATATAGACGAGCAGCAGATAGGGCTGCCAGCCTGTGGGAAGGGCGATGTGCCCGCCCCCGATGAATCCTGCTGCGATCATCAGCAGGCCGCCCAAAGTAAACTGCCAGCCGCTGAGCATCACCACGTCAAAACGGGTGGAGAACTTCTTAATCAGAATACCGGAAACCGCATAGGAGATTTGAGAAAGGAACACAAAGCCTTCTCCCAAAAAGGAAACATCAAACAGGCTCCCGGCTTCCTGGCCGGAAAGATTCATAATCAGGATGCCTGCAAATCCGGCAATACACCCCAGCAGTTTGGCGGGCGTCAGTTTCTCATAATGAAACAGTAGGCTGGCCATGAGGATGGAGATAAACCCTCCGGTTCCGGATATGATGGTGCCGTGTACCCCAGTGGTGTGGGCAAGGCCGATATAAAAGAACAGGTATTGCACCGCTGTTTGCGCCAGTGAAAGGGCAAAGATAGAGGGGAGAGCCTCTTTTTGCGGGGCGAGAAAGCGTTTACGCAGCAGGCTTTGAAACAGGACAACCAGGATTCCTGCCAGAAAAAAGCGTACTCCAGCAAAGAGGATGATACTGGCGGTGTCGGTGCTGTCAATGGAGAACATCCCATATCCAATTTTGATGGCGGGTGTAGCGCTGCCCCACAAAAAGCAGCTGAGCATGGCCAGCAGGAATACGTTTTTGCCTTTTGTCAATGCGGTATTTTCTTTCATGATTCCCTCCGTGGCGGGGCTGTTCCCGCAAGATTTATAGGCTTTTATCGGTTTAGAATGTGATTTTTCGTTTTGGCAGTCTGTATTTTAGTATAGCAAACCGCAGACAAAATGCAAGAAATATATTTTTAGCACTCTAAGCTAAAGAGTGCTAAAATTTACAAATTGTCCGTTGTGAGTTCATAAATCAGTCATAATTAGAAGGTATCATACAAACAGTCCTTATAACGACTCTCAAGGATAACCACTGTTAAGGAGGGGTTATTATGAACGCACAGAAATTTACGCAAAAATCTTTAGAGGCGCTCCAGTCGGCACAGCAGCTGACCATTGAACGCCAGAATATGCAGCTGGAGGAAGAACATCTCTTTTACGCCCTGCTCACGCAGGAAGACGGACTGATCCCCCAGCTCCTGCTGAAGATGAACTGCAATATAGAGGCTCTGACCAAAGAAGCCGAAAAACTGCTGGACAAGTTCCCGCACGTTTCCGGCCCCGGCCGGGAGGCTGGCAAAATTTATGTTTCCAGCGATGTTGACCAGGTGCTCAATGCCGCTGAAAAGACCGCCGACACCATGAAGGACGATTATGTTTCGGTGGAGCATCTGTTCCTTTCGCTGCTGGAACATCCCAACCAGAACCTTACACAGCTCTTTAAGACCTTTGGCATCGATAAGAACAACTTTTTGAATGTGCTGGTATCGGTTCGTGGCAACACCCGTGTGACCAGCGACAGCCCGGAGGCCACCTATGACGCCCTGAAACGCTATGGCACCGACCTGGTGGAGCGGGCCAGAAGCAAAAAAATGGACCCGGTGATCGGCCGTGACGACGAAATCCGAAACGTGATTCGGATTCTTTCCCGTAAGAGCAAGAATAACCCGGTGCTGATTGGTGAACCAGGCGTCGGTAAAACCGCTATCGCCGAAGGGCTGGCGCAGCGGATCGTCCGGGGAGATGTTCCCAACACGTTGCAGGACAAGACCATTTTCTCGCTGGATATGGGCGCCCTGATTGCAGGCGCCAAGTTCCGTGGCGAGTTTGAAGAACGGCTCAAATCTGTCCTGAATGAAGTAAAAAAGAGCGAAGGCAAAATCATCCTCTTTATTGATGAGCTGCACACCATTGTGGGTGCAGGGAAAACCGAAGGCTCCATGGATGCCGGCAACCTGCTCAAACCTATGCTGGCCAGAGGTGAGCTGCACTGTATCGGCGCAACCACGCTGGATGAGTACCGCCAGTATATCGAAAAGGATGCCGCACTGGAACGCCGTTTCCAGCCGGTGCTGGTGAACGAGCCAAGCGTAGAAGATACCATCGCTATCCTTCGTGGCCTGAAAGAGCGGTACGAGGTATATCACGGCGTTAAAATCACCGATAACGCCATTATCGCCGCCGCCACCCTTTCCGACCGGTATATTTCCGATAGATTCCTGCCGGATAAGGCTATCGACCTGGTGGACGAAGCCTGTGCTACTATCCGCACCGAGATCGACTCCATGCCCACCGAGCTGGACGTGATTCAGCGGAAAATTATCCAGCACGAGATTGAGGAAGCCGCCCTGAAGAAGGAAAGCGATACTCTCTCCAAGGAGCATCTGGCCGAAATCCAGAAGGAGCTGGCCGAGATGCGGGCAGAGTTCAACTCTCTCAAAGCCAAATGGGAGAACGAAAAGAACTCTATCGGCAAGGTGCAAAAGCTCCGTGAAGAACTGGAAGCCCTGAACACTGAAATCGAGCGGGCACAGGAGCAGTATGATTTGAACAAGGCCGCCGAGTTGAAATATGGCCGCCTGCCGCAGCTGCAAAAAGAGCTGGCAGAAGAAGAAGCCAAGGCCGAAAACGGCCAGCGCCAGACTAGCCTGCTCCGGGATAAGGTGACGGACGAGGAGATCGCCCGGATTGTGGAGCGCTGGACAGGCATCCCGGTTTCCCGCCTGATGGAAGGGGAGCGGGAGAAGCTGCTGCATCTGGAAGACATCCTTCACCAGCGTGTGATCGGGCAGGATGAGGCTGTTACCAAGGTGACGGAGGCCATTCTCCGCAGCCGTGCCGGTATCCAGAATCCCAATCGCCCCATCGGTTCCTTCCTGTTCCTTGGCCCCACCGGCGTTGGTAAAACCGAGCTGGCAAAGGCGCTGGCCGCCAACCTGTTCGATGACGAAAAGAACATCGTTCGAATCGATATGACGGAATATATGGAGAAATTCTCCGTGTCCCGCCTGATCGGAGCGCCTCCCGGATATGTCGGCTATGAGGAGGGCGGCCAGCTCACCGAAGCTGTGCGCCGCAAGCCGTATTCTGTGGTGCTGTTCGACGAGGTGGAAAAAGCCCATCCCGATGTGTTCAATATCCTGTTGCAGGTATTGGATGACGGGCGCATCACCGACTCGCAGGGCCGCACCGTGGACTTTAAGAATACCATCATCATCCTGACCTCCAACCTCGGTTCCCAGTATCTGCTGGAAGGCATCGACGAAAACGGCAATATCACGCAAGAGGCTCGAAACCAGGTGGAAGACCTGCTGAAACACAGCTTCCGTCCGGAGTTTTTGAACCGTCTGGACGAGATCGTGTTCTATAAGCCGCTGACGAGGGACAACATCATTCATATCGCAGATTTGCAGATTGAGGATTTGAACCGCCGTCTGGCCGATAAGCAGCTCTCTTGCGAAGTGACAGAGGCTGCCAAGGCGTATATTATTGATAACGGCTATGACCCGGTATACGGCGCCCGTCCACTCAAGCGCTTTATCCAGCGCACGGTGGAAACGCTCATCGCCAAAACCATTTTGGGCAGCGATCTGCTTCCCGGCAGCATCCTGACGGTTGACGCTGTAAACGATGAACTGAAAGTCAGCTACCGGCTTCCCCTGAAAACGGTATAATTTTAAAATGAATCAAAGGCGTATGGTGTATGACGTTTATACCATGCGCCTTTTACTTTGCGAATGTTTAGTTTTTAGTAAAACAGCTTTGTGGGTTTACAAATTTTAGATGTTATGATATACTGTAAAAAAGGAGTGTGATTTTGTGAGAAAAACGATTAGTATGATATTGTCCTGTGTTTTGTTGCTTTTTTCTCTGTCTGGATGCCACAATTCTGATAAGAACCACACCTTTGATACACTGGGGATTACATTTGATGGTGGGAAAACCTTAAACATGGAGATGGATCAGGAAGCAGTACGGAAAGTTATGGGGAAAGAACCGACTGAAACCAAAGAAGAGTATGGTGAAATTTCTGATTATTGGGATTTAGATTATTGGCTTTGTGTTGATTATAAAGCAGAAAGCCCCTACAAAGTGACGCACATTTTTGTTGGTCTGAAAGATCTTGATTTTGAAACCAGTTTAGGGATTTCAAAAGGTGACAGCGTTGCTTCTATGAAAGAAAAGCTGGGAGATCTTTATTCCCAGAGTGATTCTGATGATAACATTTCCTATTTCTATGCTTTTCGTTATGCAGACGGACAATATGAAATGGTTGACCCAAATAAATCCATAGGGGAACTTACTGGCGGTTCCGAAGATATTGGATTGTATGGTGTATCATTTACCAGTGAAAATGATACTGTGATAGCATGTTCTCTGTCCGATGCTATGTCCTGATGATTTATAAGCTATATTATGAACTAAAGCAAAAGGCACCCTTTGAGGTGCTTTTTGCTTATATGCAGCAGTATGATTCTGCACTGGCTTTGTTCCTAAATCCCCCTCAATCACTTTTTCTACCATGCTGTCAAAATTGCTGTAAGCAGCATAGTATGGAAAAAAGATAGGGGGGACGCTGATGGAATGGATTGGAAGAATCTTTCTGGTTTTCTTTTTGCTGATCGGTGTGATATCGTCTTGCAGGATGGTGGTGTTCTGGCTGCTGAAACCGGATGACCCCTTGGAGCGGGATATTGTCGTCACACTTTCTGGACATATGCCGCAGGCAGAATATCTGCTTCGGGAAGCGGCCGAACAGATTCAGTGGATGCCGGGAAAAAAGGCTCGAAGGCTGATCTGCGTGGATGGCGGGATGGATGAAGAAACCAGGGAGATTTGCGAGTATTTGAAACGGGAAATCCCTTTTTTGGAAATTTGTACGCCCGGTGAATTGGAGGGGCAGTTTTAGGGGTAAAATCCAAACATAGGTTTGAAATCTTCCGGAAAATGTATTATACTGTAAGAGTATAACCGGGCGGGGAGGCAGTTTCCGTGTGGGGAAAAGCCGTCCCGCCCGTTGCTCGGAGGAATCAACATGGCGGACGGAAGGGAAAATGCCACCCTGTATGAGATGAGCGGCAGTGTGGAACGGATTATTTTTCGCAACGAAAAAAATCAATATACGGTTCTGGAACTGAATAACGGCGAGGAACTGGTCACTGTGGTGGGAAATATGCCTTTCGTGAGCGCAGGCGAGGAACTAAAGGTGGTGGGTGTCTGGTCCAGTCACCCCAGCTTTGGCCCGCAATTTAAGGCAGAGGCCTGTGAACGCTCCCGCCCCGCAACGGCTGCCGCAATTTTGAAATATCTTTCTTCGGGAGCAGTAAAAGGGGTGGGCGCCGCAACAGCTGCACGGATTGTGGAAACCTTTGGCGAGGATTCTCTGGATGTCATCGAAAAGGACCCGGAGCGCCTGGCACAGGTAAAGGGCGTTACCAAAAAGAAAGCCTTGCAGATTTCACAGGATTTCCAGCAGACCAACGGGATTAAGGATGTGATGGTTCGGCTGGGAAAATACGGGATAACGCCCGAAGAAACAGTGCGTATCTGGAAGCGATACGGTGCTTATGCAGAGGATTGTATCCGGCAGGATCCGTTTTGCCTTTGCGACGAGGAGCTGGGAATCGATTTTGCCCGTGTAGACAGTATCGCCGCCAGCCTGCAAATGCCGCAGGAGGATAACGGCCGGGTTCGGGCGGGGATTCTCTATGTGCTACGTCATAACGCCGATAACGGGCATACCTGCCTTCCCCGTGACCGTCTGATACAGGTGGCGGCCAGAATGTTGGAGGTTGAGCCGGAGATCGTGGGCGGGATTCTGCGAAGTATGGAGGATACCTTTGATATCCATACGGAATCTTTTGGGCAGCGTGATTTTATTTTTCTGCCACGGTATCACCAGTCAGAAACGTACAGCGCCGACCGGCTTAAAATGATGCTTCGCTATCCGCCCCAGTCCATCGTGGGTATTTCAGGAGCCATTAAAGAAGTGGAGATTCGTTCACAAATCCACTATGCGCCAGAGCAAAAGGAGGCCATTACCCAGGCATTGGAAAAGGGCTTCCTGATTTTGACCGGCGGCCCCGGCACCGGAAAAACCACCACGCTCAACGGGATTATCCAGATTCTCAAAACCAAAGGGGAAACCGTTTTGCTGGCGGCTCCCACAGGGCGTGCCGCCAAGCGCATGTCCGAACTGACCGGCGAAGAAGCCAAAACCATCCATCGGCTGCTCCAGGTGGAGTGGGATGAATCCGATCATCCTGTGTTCAGCCGCAACGAGCGCAACCCGCTGGAATGTGACGCTGTGGTGGTGGACGAGCTTTCGATGGTAGACGCCCCTTTGTTCGAGGGGATTCTGCGGGCGCTCCCGCTGGGCTGCCGTCTGGTGTTGGTGGGGGACTGTGACCAGCTTCCCTCGGTAGGGGCGGGGAATATTCTGGGCGACCTGATCGCTTCCGGCCTGTTCCCAACCGTGCAGCTGCGGGAAATTTTCCGGCAGTCTATGGAAAGCCTGATTGTGACAAACGCCCATCGGATTGTGGGCGGGGAAATGCCGGTGATCTCGGATAAGACCCATGATTTCTTTTTTCTGCCGTTGCGCCGTGCCGAAACCATCGCCGAAACCATTGTGGATTTATGTGTGCGCCGACTTCCTGCCAGCTATGGGTATTCGTCATTTCAGGATATCCAGGTGCTTTGCCCCAGCCGGAAAGGCGAGCTGGGAACGGTAGAGCTGAACCGGCGGTTACAGGCAGCGCTAAACCCGCCGGACGAGCGGAAAGCCCAGGTCAATATCAACGGGAATCTCCTTCGGGTAGGGGATAAGGTCATGCAGGTGAAAAATAACTATAATCTTCCGTGGAGCCGGAGCGATGGAACTACCGGGGAGGGCGTCTTTAACGGGGACGTGGGAATCCTGGTGGAGATTGACAAAGCAGCTGGGGCGATTACCGTTGCTATTGATGACAAAATGGTGCTGTATGATATGGATCATGCTTCGGAGCTGGAGCTTTCCTATGCGGCAACCGTACATAAAAGCCAGGGAAACGAGTTCCCGGCGGTGGTGATGCCCATGTTTCCGGGGCCTGCACAGCTGCAATACCGGAACCTTTTGTATACAGCCGTTACCCGTGCGAAAAACCTGCTCATATTAACAGGTGAGGAGCGCACGATTCGGGCGATGGTGGCAAATGACCGGAAAACCCGACGGTATTCCGGGTTGCTGCATTTTCTGCTGTCGGATGCAGTTGTATCAGTGGAGGGAGAAGCATGAAAACAGGAGTTTCCCGCCTTGACCGTCTGCTGGCGCTAGTATTTCCGCAGCGATGCCTGCTGTGCGGAAGAATCACCATCGGCGGCCAACGGGTGTGTGAGCGCTGTCTGAAAGAAAACCCGCCCCGCACCCTGTTTTCCAGAGTGGATGACGGGGAGAGCGATTTTTCAAAGCCGGTGTTCTGCGTTTCAGCATGCCGGTATGGCGGGACGGTTCGCCGCCAGCTGTTGCGCTATAAATTCAAGGGAAGACAGGAGAAAGCAGTTGGGTTTTCACAGGCGATCCTGATAACGCTGCCGCCTGGCTGGCAGACAGTTGATCTGGTCACCTGGTGTCCGATTTCAAAGGAGCGGTATCAGGAGCGTGGCTATGACCAGTCGGAGCTGCTAGCCCGCAGGATTGGCAGAAAACTGGGCGCTCCCTGCCATAAGCTCTTGGAGAAAATCAAAGATAATTGCCCACAAATGAAGCTGAACGCCAGAGAGCGAAGACTGAATGTTATTGGAGCTTATCGGGTGTCATTCCCGGAAGAAAAGATCATGGGAAAGCGGATTTTGCTGATCGATGATATTGTAACTACCGGTGCCACTCTGTGGGAATGTGTAAAATGTTTGCAGCGTGCGGGAGCCGCTGAGGTGCTGTGTGCTACGGTTGCAGCCACCAGAAAGGAATAAGGAGTAACAAGATGAAAGAACTTTCTGCTTATATAGAGCGCCTGATGCAGGAGCATCCAGTGCGGGTGATCGTGAGCAAACCGGCTCAAAAATCCAATGAATGTAAAAAAGTGGATATCCACCGCTACACAAAGTTTTATCAGATGGAGCGCCGTATCGGTAAGCAGATGTTCCATGAGAACGTTTCGCCCGAAGCGCTGGGAGAGGCTTTGCTAAAGCTGGTGCCGGGAGAATACCGCCAGATCAACGCCTTTACCCAAACCCACGAATGGATGATCTCCATCACCAAAAAAGGGGACGCACTCTGCTCCAAGAAGAAAACCCAGACGACAGTTCAGGTGCGGGAGAGCCACAACCGGGAAAAGCAATATCTGATCCGGGAGGGGCAGGTGATCCCGCCGCTGGTGGATATGGGCATTTTTACAAAAGAAGGCAAAGTCGTGGCCTCTATGCAGGATAAATTCCGCCAGATCAACCGGTTTATCGAGGCAATTCACGATCTGGTGTCAAAAACCGGCTGTACCCATCTCAATGTGATTGATTTTGGCTGCGGAAAGGGCTATTTGACCTTCCTGCTGTATTACTATCTGGTAGAAATCCAGAAAATCCCCACCCGGCTGGTAGGCATTGACCTGAAACAGGATGTGATGGAGCATTGCCAGCAGACCGCCAAAAAGTATGGCTATGATGGAATGGAGTTTATCTGTCAGGATATCCGCACCTATCAGCCCGATTTTGTGCCGGATATCATTGTGTCGCTCCACGCCTGCGATATCGCTACCGACTATGTGTTATATCATGCTGTTCAGTGGGGAGCCAAAATGATCTTTTCCATGCCGTGCTGCCAGCACGAGCTGAATCATCAGATGCAATCGGATGAATTTTCGATTCTGACCCGGTATGGCCTGCTGCAGGAAAAAACCGCTGCCCTGTTCACCGATGCCATTCGTGGCAATCTGCTCACCAGCTGCGGATATCGGGTTCAAATCATGGAAATCGTAAACCCGGTGGATACGCCGAAAAATATCATGATTCGTGCGGAAAAGGCGAATGTTTCCGCAAAAGCCCGGCAAAAGGCGTGGGAGGAAGTCTGCCGGCTTCAGGATACCTTCCATCTGTCCTCTACCATGTACCGCTTGCTTGAGGAAACACGGCTTTCTAAGAACTCCCTTTCCAAAAGCCCACTAGAAGAATAACAGAAAACGGCCGCTGTGTACGAAGCACAGCGGCCGTTTGTATATCTGGATTATGATGCAGAATCCAAAATTCCTGATGTTAGGAATCGCTTTTCTGCCGTTTGATCACTTTCAGTCTGGAAAATTCTTCACGGTCTTTTTCTTCCAGAGCGTCTGTGATAAATTTTACGGTTTCTTCAAAGCGGGGAATCATAATGTTTTTCAGGGCGTTTGCCCGCTTCTGCGTCTTTTTGATAGCGTCTGCCAGCCGATAAACGCTGTTTTCCACCTCGGCAAGCTCGGCTGTCAGCTCCTTGACTTCGTTGAATTTGTTGTAGGCACGGTCAAGGGCGTCGTTAGAAGCGTGCAGGCCAAAGGGGATGGGGTAGTAGGTTTTGCTCAGGGTTACCATGGGGATTTCTACGCCCATAACGCTGCGATAGGCAACATGCAGATTGTTTTCCTGCGGAACGGTTTGCGCCAGCTCGCCTTGGATACCCAATGTGATGTTGGCCATCTGCAATGCACGGTAGGCTTCCTCATAGGTGTTGTCGATTTTTCCCTGAATGGCATTTGCCCGCTCGATTAATCCCATCATCTCCCGAATGAGGATGTTGCGCTTGCGATCCAGCAGCTCAAATCCGGTACGGGCAAGGGTGAGGGACTTTTTGGTCGCCAGCAGGTTGCCTTTGGTTGGGACGATTTGTGCCATGGAGATGCACCTCCTTATGCTTGCGGATCGCTCTCAACGGCGTTGTCAGCCGGAGATTCAGCGCTGACAGTGGTGGCCTTGGCTTTCTCGTAGTATTTGTCGAGAATTTCGTCATCCACACGATCCAGCTCCTCACGGGGCAGGAAAGTGAGCAGCTTCCAGCCCAAATCCAGGCTTTCTTCAATGGTGCGGTTTTCGTTTGGCCCCTGGTTGACAAACTGGGACTCAAAGTGCTTGCCAAACTCCATGTATTTTTTATCGATGGGGGAAAGCTCCTCCTCGCCGATAACCGATGCTAGTGAACGGGCATCCATCACATGGGCATAGGCGGCAAACAGCTGGTTTGCCAGAGCGGAGTGATCTTCCCGTGTGTATCCTGCGCCGATACCGTCCTTCATCAGACGGGAAAGGGAGGGAAGCACCGAAACCGGCGGATAAATGCCGCTGCCTTCCAAGCTGCGGTCAAGCACGATCTGCCCTTCGGTAATATAGCCGGTCAAATCAGGCACCGGGTGAGTAACGTCGTCGTTGGGCATGGTGAGAATCGGGATCTGGGTCACGCTGCCGTTCTTTCCACGCACCATTCCGGCACGCTCATACAAAGAGGCAAGGTCGGAATAGAGATAGCCGGGGAAGCCCTTTCTGCCGGGGATTTCGCCCTTGGAGGAGCTGAATTCACGCAGCGCTTCTGCATAGGAGGTCATGTCGGTCATGATGACCAGCACATGCATATCCTGTTCAAATGCCAGATATTCGGCCGCTGTCAGGGCACAGCGTGGGGTCAGGGTACGCTCGATGATGGGGTCGTTGGCCAGATTCAGGAACATGACCACCTTGGAAAGTACGCCCGATTCATCAAAGGACTGCTTGAAGTATTCGGCAACATCGTTTTTAACGCCCATAGCAGCGAACACGATGGCAAAGTTATCACCGGTAGCGTCTTTGATCTTTGCCTGACGGGCAATCTGGACTGCCAGCTCGTTGTGGTTCATACCAGAACCGGAAAAGATAGGCAGTTTCTGTCCACGAATCAGGGTCATCAATACGTCGATGGAAGAAATACCGGTGTTGATGTAGTTTTTGGGGTAAACACGGGATACGGGATTGATGGGGGTGCCGTTGATGTTGGCACGTTTCACCGGGAAAATATCCCCCAGGCCATCAATCGGGCGGCCTGCGCCATCGAATACACGCCCCAGAATTTCAGGGGAAAGGGGCAGCTCCATGGGGCGCCCCATCAGGCGGGTACGGGTGTTGTCGAGCGAGATTCCTCTGGTACCCTGAAACACCTGAATCACCACACGATCCCCTTCCATCTGGACGATACGCCCCTGACGAAGGGCGCCGTTTTCCAGACGGATGGTGACGATCTCCTCAAAAGAGGCGTTTTTGACATTATCCAGCACGATCAGGGAACCGTTGATTTCCTTTACGCCTATATAATCAAGAATCATGATATACCACCATTTCTCCGTGCGCCGTTCCAGAATGATGATGCAGCATCTGCCCCGCACGGAGGGCGGATGCGCCGAAAGAAGATCAGCCGAAAAAAGATCAGGTGTTCAGGATTCCTGCCATCTTTTCATCGATTTCAGCAAGGTACTCGTCAAAGAGGTCCAGCCGGTTGTTGGGGATGTCGTATTTCATCTTTACCAGCTTGTCAAAAAGGCCGGTTTCCAGAATAGAAGAAATCGGGACAGCTGCGGCTACCAGCTGATGTGCCTTTTTATAGAGATACAGGATCGCCTGCATCATGCGCTTCTGCTTTTCCAGCGGCACAAAGGTGTCGTCTGCATGGAAAGCGTTCTGTTGCAGGAACCCGACCCGAATCACACGGGCGGTTTCGATTACCAGCTTTTGGTCGTCCGGCAAAACGTCGGAGCCAATCAGCTTGACGATTTCCATCAGCTGGTTTTCTTCCTGAAGCAGGCGGTTGATGGATTTGCGGTATTTGACAAATTCCTCGCCCACATTCCGGGTATACCAGGCATCGAGATCGGTAAAATATTCGCTGTAACTGGAAGTCCAGTTGATTGCAGGATAGTGACGGGCATAGGCCAGCGCCTTGTCCAGCGCCCAGAAGCAGCGGGTAAACCGTTTAGTGTTCTGGGTAACAGGCTCAGAGAAGTCAGAGCCTTGCGGGGAAACAGCGCCGATAATCGTCACAGAACCATCGGTGCCATTGAGGTTGTCAACCATGCCGGCACGTTCATAAAATTCCGAAAGGCGGGAGGGCAGATAGGCGGGGAATCCTTCTTCGGCGGGCATTTCTTCCAACCGTCCTGAAATCTCACGCAGCGCCTCTGCCCAACGGGAAGTGGAGTCTGCCATGATGGCCACATGATAGCCCATGTCACGGTAGTACTCTGCCAGGGTAATGCCGGTGTAGATCGAGGCTTCACGGGCAGCCACAGGCATGTTGGAGGTGTTGGCGATCAGGGTGGTGCGGTCGGTCATGGGGCGCCCGCTCTTGGGGTCGATCAGCTCGCTGAATTCGTCCAGCACCTGTGACATCTCGTTGCCACGTTCGCCACAGCCCACATAGATGATGATATCGGCATCGCACCATTTTGCCAGCTGATGCTGCGTCATGGTTTTGCCGGTTCCAAATCCGCCGGGGATAGCAGCGGTGCCGCCCTTGGCGATGGGGAACAGGGTGTCGATTACACGCTGTCCGGTAATCAGCGGGACAGAGGGGGCAAGACGTTTGGTAACCGGACGTGGGGTGCGGATGGGCCAACGCTGGCAGAGAGAAAGCTGGTGTTCCACGCCCTTTTTGTCACGCAGAACCACAACCGTGTCGTTGACACGGTAGGATCCGTCTTTGGCAACCGATACCACTTCTCCCGAAAGCTCCGGCGGAACCATGCACTTGTGGCGGATAATCGGCGTTTCGGGGCATTCTGCATAAATATCGCCGCCGCTGAGGACGTCGCCGGGCTTTACCGTCACGGTAACCTCCCACAGGCGTTCGGTATCCAGCGGGGAAACGCTGCTGCCACGGTTGATAAACGAGCCGCTTTCGTCGGCGATTGCTTTCAGCGGGCGCTCGATTCCGTCAAAAATATTATCGAGGATACCAGGGCCCAGTGTGACATTCATAGGGCTGCCGGTTCCCACCACCGGTTCGCCGGGACGCAGGCCGGTGGTTTCTTCATACACCTGAATGGTGGTGAACTCGCTGGTAATGCCGATGATCTCGCCTACCAGCCGTTCGTTTCCCACATAGACCATTTCCATCATGGAAAAGCTGCGGGTACCCCGCACGGTAACAACGGGGCCGTTTATTCCAAAAATGACATCTTTATTTTCCATAGTTAAAGGTACCAAGCCTTTCTGCCGGCGGCGGGCGATGCTGCCGGCGAATTGTTACCGGCGGGGTTACTGAACCTGAAGGCCGGAGTGTTCTTCAAACCATTCCTGCTGGTCGATCAGCAGAGCGTCAAGGGTTTCGTCGGCAACCAGACCCAGCTCCAAACTTTGCACCCGCAGGCCGCCAAGACGGATTTCGGGGTCTTTTTCGATCTGGCAGTTTGGAAGGATTTTGCGGATCTCCTCTGCCATCTTCATGTCTTCCTCCCGAATAAAAGCAACGGTATCCGGTGCGGTAAACAATCCCGAAAGCTCACGGCAGTGACGAACCACCCAGTCGTGATATTCCGGGCTGGCGGCAAACGCCTGGAGTTTTTCGGCGGCGGCCATAAACACCCGGTTCATAATCATTTTTCTCTGTTCCAAAAGCTTGCGCCGTGCGTCCATTTCACGGTGCGCCATCTCTTTTGTAATATTGCTGCGCATCTGCGCCATTTCCTTCTGGATCATGTGATAGGCTTCCAAAAGGACTTCATCTTCTGCCTCGCTCAATTCTTTCTCTTTAAACTTTTTCAGTTCTTCTTCAATTTTCAGCCGCTGTTCCTCGGCGTAATGGTGTATCGCCTGATTAAACTTGCTGAGCTTTTCTTCATTGGTAACCATAATCTGCCTCCATTCTGCCGCATCAAATCTTGACGCCGATGGCTTCCCTTACATATCGGGTAATGGAATCCTTTGTCCGCCCGTTTCCATGGCGGTCGGGAATCTCTACGATCAGGGGCTGTTTGCGGTTGAGTTTAAAATCATAAACCATTTCGGGACAAAGGGTCAGCAGCCGCTCGGTAATCAGCACCACTGCCACATCCTCCATCTCCATCGCACGGGTCAGCTCCCGCCGGACTTCTTCTGCCTCATGTACTACAACGCCCTCAATCCCCGCAAGGCGCATTCCCACCTGCGTGTCAATGTTGTCGCTGATTAAGTAGAAGCGCATGAAATCACCTGCTTTCCAAAAGATAAGGGGTTCGTTGCAAAACGCAGGATTTTGCAGCGAACCCTTTATACTGCCCAGACAACGGGCAGTAAGGTAAAGACTTTTCAACTCTCCTTACAGGGAGAGAGTCTGTGGCGTTTCAGCCTCAAACCAGCCTTTTTGGGCCGGGCCCGCAACCACAAAATCGTCAATCAGATACTTAAAATTTCTGGAGGATCAGGATTGCAATCAGCAGGCCATACAGAGCGATACCTTCGCCCAGTGCCACAAAGATGATGGCCTTACCAAAAGCCTTGGGATCTTCAGAGGTTGCGCCGATTGCGGCAGGAGCAGCAGCGGCAACAGCGATACCACCGCCAACGCCGGCGATACCAACAGAGAGTGCAGCAGCGATCATGCCCAGACCAGCGGTCATATCAGGGGCAGCGGCAGCAACAGCAGCGGTTGTGGTGGCGGTATCGGTGCCAGCAGCAGAAGCGATCATAGGAGCGGCAAACACCACCAGGCAGACAACAGCAAAAGAGGCCAACTGACGGAAGAAAGCACGGGACGGCTTTGCGCCACGTTTTACGGCACGGTTTGCCAGCCAAATAGAAACAGCCAGGAATATTACAGGCAGAGTCATCATCATCACAGTAAACATAGTAAATTCCTCCATTTGAGAGTAAAATAGGATTATATGTAGCCAGCGTAGAAATTTAATCTTTTCTACGCACAGTTACCGGTACAAAGGGGCGTCCATCGCCGTCAAAGAAGCGGCTGAACATTTCATAAAATTCCAGACGAAGCACCTGGATACCTACCAGCAGTCCTTCCAGACCCATGATAAAGGCATTGCCAATAACGACAATCAGCACATATCCGATGCCGCTGGACATTCCAGCCAGGGTGAATACCACCACCATCATGCCGGCATGTACCAGCACAAAAGCGCCTACACGCAGGAACGAAATGGTGTTACTGGCATAGCTGAGCAGAAATTCAAATACTTCAAAGAAATTCTGCATGATAAATTCTCCCCATTTTTCAGGGAGCGGGTGGGGCTTGTGCTCCACAAAATCCCCCAGCACTTCCCGGAAGGAGATGACCACCAGCGGGAAAATAATCAGGCACACCACATAGGGGAGGGTGACGATCGTCTTGCCAGTAATCAGCTGCAAGCCAAAGCCCAGCGTGAGGGAAGCATAAAACACAAATCCCGCAACCCCGTTAGGGCCAAAGAGCGCTGATTCATAGCGGTGCCGCTTGAGGCTGGAATAAATATTAATCAGGATTGCAATCATTACCAATATAATTCCAAGACCAACGGCGGAATAGATAATCATGTTGGTGGTAAAGGGGTCCATAACCTCCACCGGCTTTTCCTCCAGCCCGAACAGGGCGTGATACAGCGGGTTCAGGGCTTCTTCAAACCCGAATACCGAGCCGAAGATCAGACCGAAGAAGGCGGAAGAAATGCCGCAGGGAATCAGGATTCTGCCAAGCGCCATCTTTTTAAAGCGCCACATCAGATAACCGACCAGCGAAACACAAAGTCCCTGTCCCAGGTCACCAAACATGATGCCAAACAGCAAAATGTAGGTCATCGCCACAAAAGCGGTGGGGTCAACTTCGTCATAGGCGGGCAGGCCGTATAGATCCACAAAGAATTCAAAAGGCCGGAAGGGCTTTTTGTTTTTCAGCTTGACCGGCGGGGAATGAATCATCTCGTTTTCGGCAGCATCAAAGGTGTATTCCACCGAATCGATGGGGTCTAGCAGCTGGCGGAAAGTAAGCTCCTCATCGGCGGGAATCCAGCCGGTCAACACAAAATTATCATGATACCGGGCGGCATACTTGCGAATGGTAAAATAGGTGGATTTTTCGGTCAGCCAGGAAAACACCTGATTTGCCTGCTGCGATTCCACATTCCAGTATTTCTCAATCCTTGCGTCCAGCTGCTGAATCAAATCAAGCTGCTCCTGGCGCTGCCGGCGGATTTCTTCCACAGCGGTTTCGGGCGTACCGGTCATTTCGGTTAGCCGTACCCGTTCAAAAAACAGGCTGGAGAAAATCCGGTCTACCTCTGTTACCTGTTCAATTGGGGAGAAATACACGCCCCAATAATATTGGGCGTCATTGGAACAGGGGAAGAAGATGACATATGGGTTTTCGCTAAAGGAATTGAGCTTTTCATAGCTCTCACGGGGCAGACAGCCAAACCGTGCTTTGATATAGTCGCATGCGTGTACCTCGTCGAGATCCAGATTCATCCCGACAAAATGGCTGATTTTAGAGATGGACTGGCTCAGCTCTTCCACCTTTTTCTGGGCATCGATCCGCTGACGCTGCAAATCGCTCACACAAGAAGAAAAAGACAGAGCATATGCTTTTGCGTCAGCCAGCGTACCGGCATAAGAAGCGGTGGCCTCCTCGTCCAGCATCACAGGCTTTTTCCGAATGGAAGCGATGGCGTCCGTCAGAATCTGTAAAGAGCCTGCATAGGGATTCTCCTCGTTCAAAGGGGAAAATCCCGAGGTGTCGGAGTAAAAGGAAAGGGAGTTGTCTGGATGGAACACGCCGGAGCGTCCGCAAACGGCGGCCACATGGTCCAACTCAGACATTCGGCCAATCATACTGATGACTTTGATTTTTAAAACAGCCACTGGAATTCACCCCTCTCACGGAAAATGTATAATTGTCAGCAGCTTTTCGATTTCTTCGGTAGGAATTTGATAACGAACCCCTTCTATAATATTAGTAATATCGTGCAGCTCAATTTCCATCAGGAACATATAGGAGAGTAACACAACAGAGGGGTGTGTGGAAAAACGGATTTCTTTCCTAGCTACCGCATACTTGGCTTCATATGCAAACCGGTCGATGTTTTGCGAAAGCCCCTGAATCCGTTTTCCAAAAGAAGTAGTATCAAGCTCTTTATAAAATGCTTCCGGTGTTTCGGCGGCAAGCAATGCATCGATCTGATGGGGCTTTAGGGTGCCGAAGGGAAGCAGGCTGCTTTTGATAAAGTCAGGGCCGCTTCGGTAATTGAATTTTAACCGCAGGATGGATGTGTAGTTTTCCACATCCGCATACACATGAAACAGATCTTCCAGCTGCCGCCGGGTTTCGCCGGAGGTCTGATTTCTCACAATACTGAAACAGCGCTGGTATAAATACTGATAAAGACAGTTTTCAATGCCAAAGTAGTCCAGATTCTGGCCATATGTGGGGGTAAACCGGCGCAGCAGGTTTGCATAGGGGGTATGTTCCAGCGCCTGAAGCAAATCCTGAAAGCTCTGTACCTGCCCCAGCGCAAGGAGATTAATGCGGCTGTGTTTGTTTAGAAACGTGGGCATCGAAAAGAGATATTCTTCGGGCGTGCCGGCCATCAGGTGCATCACACAGCGGGAAATCTGTTGGATCTCGGCTTTTTGAAGGATATATTCCGCAAAATGCTCCCCAACTGTAATTTCGTAGCGGCAGAGGGAAGCGCTGTCTTCAAAAATCTTTTGCCGCAATAAATTTTCCAGCCGCCCACGGTGGATATCCGTTTCATTGATACCCGATAATACCCGCTGATAGCTGGTGTTGTTTTTCAGGTAAGCGGCAATTTCAGAAACGGTATGGCAGGCAAGAAGGTCACGGTATTGTTTTTCTGTAAGCCGTCGGCCATACATTGCCCGTGCTTTGGCAAGCACCACATTGGAGGAAAGGTTTGACAGCATAGGCTCACGCTCCTATCACACGAGCAGCCAGCTGTTCTGCCCATTCGGCAGCCTTTTTCTCATAAGCCTGATCCATTTCCTCAGAAAGGGCCTGATAGCGGGCTTCACGCTTTTTCCAGTCTTCTTCGGCTGCGGCACGCTCTTTTGGTTCGTTTGCTTCAATGCGCTTTCGTGCCCGCTCCAGATATTCAGACCGGATTTGTTCCCGCATCGTGGCGATATCCTTTTCGGTTTGCACTTTTTCCAGCTGTGCAGAGTCGGTGATCTCTCTGGCCTTGCGGTCCATATCGACAATTTGCTTTACCATATTCTGCATAATGGAAGCCTCCTTCCTGGATAGACAAAGGGGATTGATTTGAGATTCTCCCACATTCAGGTGAATCGATTAAATTCCCTCGTTAATCCCTATTATAGGCCGTGTGTTTTCATTGTGCAAGAGAAAAAGCCAGCAAGGGTTTCTAAAAAAAAGCCACATATTTATGCAACTTAAACAAATTACAAAAAGATAAGTTGGGGTTGGAACCGCTTTTCCATCATATCCTTGCCATTTGACCGGTGTTTATGATACAATCATAAAACAAAAGCCGATTTTTGCTTGTAAAAGGACTTGGCTTCGGGAAGAATATCCAAAAAGTATTCTGGGGAAACGGGAAAGAAACGGCATTTTTCCCGCAAAAAAAGATTGCCTTTTGGGTCGATCTGTGGTATCATATATAGGCATTTGGATACCGTTGGTCCTGCTTCGGTTCAGTTTCGCCGGAGGATGCCAATGGGGTTCAATGCCCGGGATTTCCCGTGACATTGAAGCGGACAGTCCTCTGTGCCGCCATGTGTGGCGCAAGAATGTCTGAGAATTACAGGAGGATTTACAAATGGATGCACTGAAACTGATTGCTGCGGATTCTGTCAAAGAGAACCTGCCTTCTTTCGAGATTGGCGACACCATTCGTGTGGGCGTAAACATCAGAGAAGGCGAGAAAGAAAGAGTCCAGATGTTCGAAGGTACTGTGATTGCTCGCAAGGGCAGTGGCGTGGCTGAAACCTTCACCGTTCGCCGTGTTTCTTATGGCGTAGGCGTGGAGAGAGTTTTCCCCGTTCACTCCCCCAACGTAAAAGAGATCACCGTTGTCCGTAAGGGCCGTGTTCGCAGAGCAAAGCTCTACTATCTGCGTGACCGTGTTGGTAAGGCCGCTAAGGTTAAAGAGCAGATCAGATAAATAATTCGAACGAAAAGGGACAAGGATTTGTCCCTTTTTTGCTATTTTCGGGTTCCCTTTTGGGGAGCGCAGCCAACAGAAAGGAACAGGCATGGCAGTAACAAAATATACAATCAAAAGAACGGGAAAAATTAGCCATAATTCCGCAAACCAGCCCTCCACGATCAAGAGCTGCTATGAGTGGGTAGGCGAGCTGATGGCGGCCGTGATCGCAGTGGTGTTGGTTTTCACCTTTCTGCTGCGGGTCGTCACCGTCAGCGGCCTCTCGATGTACCCCAATTATCACGACGGCGACCGTCTGGTAATCAGCAGTTCCTATGGCGGCGCTCTGGAACAGGGCGATGTGGTGGTGCTGGTAAACGTGCTTCCCGAACCGATTATTAAGCGAGTGATCGCCACCGAAAATCAGGAAGTCGATATCGACTTTGACACCGGTACCGTCTATATTGATGGAGAAGCACTGGACGAAACCCAATTCGGCCTGCAAAATGGGATTACACAGGACACCGCTACTTCGCTTGAAAAAACACAGTTCCCCGTTACAGTGCCGCCGGGACATATCTTTGTGCTGGGGGATAACCGGCCGGTTTCGGAGGACAGCCGCTATGTGGATGTGGGAATGGTAGACGTCAAGAATGTGCTGGGAAAAGCGGAATTCCGCCTGTTTCCCTTTGACCGGTTCGGCTTGGTCGAATAAGCCGGAGAGAATTTGATTGCGAGAGGATTTTTGAAACATGAGTGAAGCGCAAACCATCCAATGGTTTCCCGGACATATGACACGCACCAAACGCCAGATTGAAAAAAGCCTGAAAATGGTGGATATCGTGGCGGAGATCATTGATGCCCGTGTGCCGGTGAGCAGCCGGAACCCGGTTTTGGATAAACTGATTCAGGGCAAACCCCGAATCATTCTGATGAACAAGAGCGATATGGCCGACAGCGCCTGCACCAGCCGCTGGATTGCCTATTACCGCAGCCGTGGGATCAAAGCGATTGCGCTGGACTGCAAAACCGGAAAAGGCGTGAACGGCTTTATGCCCGCCATCCGGGAGGTGCTTCAGGAGCAGATCGCCCGCTGGGAAGCCAAAGGCATGGTCGGCCGCCCGATTCGTGTGATGGTGGTGGGAATCCCCAACGTGGGCAAGTCCTCTTTGATCAACAAGATGTGCCGTGGCGGCAACGCCGGCAAGGCTGAGGTGCAGGACCGTCCCGGCGTGACCCGGCAAAACCGCTGGTTTACCATCGGAAAGGGCTTTGAACTGCTGGATACCCCCGGCGTGCTGTGGCCCAAGTTTGACGACCCGGTGGTGGGCGAGCGGTTGGCGTTTACCGGCGCTGTAAAGGACGATGTGGTGGATGTGGAGCATCTGGCCTCCCGCCTGCTGGAGCATTTGCGGGACACCTATCCTCAGGCAATGGCGCAGCGGTATAAGTTGCAGGGCGAAGACCTTTCGGAACAGAAGGGATATGAGCTGCTGGAGCTGGTTGGGCGCAAGCGTGGCTTTTTGATCTCCGGCGGTGAAATCAACACCGAGCGTGCCGCCATCACGGTGCTGGATGAATTCCGCAGCGGGAAGCTGGGAAAAATCACGCTGGAAAACCCGCCCCAATAAGCGTAGAAGCAGGACTGTATGTTGTAGGGCAAAGCCGGAAATTCGGTTTTGCCCTTTGTGTTTCACAAGGCTTTTCGTATTGATAAATGAGTAGTTGATTACATATATAATGGAAAGGAAGCCATCTATGGTTGATTATAGCTGGGAACAGAAAGCAAAAGAGCAGGGATACTCCCTGGTTTGTGGAATTGACGAGGCGGGGCGTGGCCCGCTGGCTGGGCCGGTGTATGCGGCGGCGGTGATTTTGCCGGATGGGCTGGAGCTGCCGGGGCTGAACGACTCGAAAAAGCTCACTGAAAAAAAGCGGGAGGAACTGTTTTCGCTGATTTGTGAAAAAGCGGTGGCATATGGAATCGGCTGCGCTTCGGAGCAGGAGATCGACGAGATCAACATCCTTCAGGCAACCTATCTGGCCATGCGCCGTGCAGTGGAAGAACTGCCGGTTCCGGCGGACTATGCGCTGGTGGATGGCAACCGGATGCCGCCGCTGGCAATTCCCGGCGAAACCATTGTAAAGGGTGACGCTTCCAGCGCCAGTATTGCGGCCGCTTCGATTCTGGCAAAGGTTTCCCGTGACCGTGTGATGAAGATGATGGATGAAGTGTATCCGCAGTACCAGTTTGCCAAGCATAAAGGCTATGGAACCAAGCTCCATGTGGAGATGATTCGGGAATACGGCCCCAGCCCCATCCACCGCAAAACATTTTTGAAGAAGATTCTGGCAAAATGAGCTGGGAGAAAAATGAAAGAGGGGCACAGGGGGAGGAATATACCGCCAGGCAGATGGCGATACAGGGCTATCAGATTCTGGAACGCAACTACCACTGCCCCTATGGGGAAGTGGATCTCATCGCCTGCACGGAACGGTATCTGGTGTTTGTGGAAGTAAAAACACGAAGCTCTTTTTTGCGGGGAACGCCGGAAGAAGCGGTCACCCCCGAAAAGCAGAGAAAGCTGGTGCGGACTGCCCTGATGTATCTACAAGAGCATCCCACTGATTTGCAGCCCCGGTTTGATGTGGCGGCGGTGAGGATGGACCGCTTTGGGGAGATTTTGGGCTTCCGGTATTATGCAAACGCATTTGAAGGGGAAGGGGTCTTGTTTTGAGATATTTTGATTTGCACTGTGATACGCTGTCGGAGTGTGCGCTCCGCAACCTCCCGCTTTTCAATAATAGCAGCCTTCATCTTTCGTTAGAGCGGGGGAGAGGGCTTTCGCCGTGGGTTCAGTGTTTTGCCGCCTGGATTCCCGACGATTGCCGGGAGCCGCTGGCGCACTTTCAAAAGATTGCACAGCGTTTCCGGCAGGAGCTTTTGGAGAATCCCGGCCGGCTATGCCAGTGCAGCAGCCGTGAGGAACTGGAACAGGCAGCCAAAGCGGGGCTTTGCGGGGCGATTTTTACGGTAGAAGGCGGCTCTGTGCTGGAAGACAGGTTGGAAAATCTGGAACTTCTGTGTGAATATGGGGTCAGGATGATGACCCTTACCTGGAACGGCGCCAACCAGATTGGCGGGGGCGCCTTGGAACCAGGCGGGCTGACGGAATTTGGCCGGAAGGTGCTGCACCGCATGGAAGAAATGAGGATGCTGCCGGATGTTTCCCATGCCAGCGAAGCGCTGTTTTGGGATGTGGCCGAGGCCACAAAGGGGCCGCTGGTTGCCAGCCATTCCAATTCTCAGGCAGTCTGCCGCCATCCAAGGAACCTGACCGATTGCCAGTTTTCCGAGATCCTGCGCCGGGATGGTCTGGTGGGACTGAATTTTTACCCGGCTTTTCTAGCAGAGAGCGGGCAGGCCGGGCTGGAAGACATTCTGCGCCATGCCGAGCATTTTCTGGAGCTGGGCGGCGAAAAGCATCTGGCTCTGGGCAGCGATTTTGATGGGGCTGATATGCCGGACGGCATGGAGGGGATCCAGTCGGTTGAAAAACTGGCGGAAGTGTTCCTTCGCCACGGTTATTCGGATGAACTGGTTGACCGGATTTTTTACCAAAATGCACAGGAGTTTTTCGGAAAATATCTGTGAATTATGGTGAAATCCGTTTCGGGCTTTGACAAGCAGGAAAAACTATAATAAAATGAAAAAATGAGAGCTTTTCTTTCAAAAATAGTTCCTTTTGGAAAGGGGAATGGAATTTGAAGTATACATGCACCAGAAACCGTATGGAATCCGTAGAGGCCGCACAGGCCATCGCACAGGGAATCTCCGCTTCCGGCGGCCTTTTTGTACCGGAGCAGCTCCCGCAGATCACCTATGCAGACCTTTGCCGGATGCAGAACATGAGCTATGTCGAGCTGGCTGAGGAGATTCTTGGACGCTTCCTCACCGATTTTACTGCTGATGAAATCCGGGAGTGCGCCGAGGCTGCATACAGCCCCGAAAAATTTTCCGGCGGCCATCCCGCTCCGCTGGTGATGCTCCAGAATGGGGAGATCACCCAATATGCACTGGAATTGTGGCACGGCCCTACCTGTGCGTTTAAAGATATGGCTTTGCAGATTTTGCCGCATCTGCTGGTAAAATCCCTTGCCAAAACCAACCCCGGCAAAACGGCGGTCATTCTGGTGGCAACTTCCGGCGATACTGGAAAAGCTGCGCTGGAAGGCTTTAAGGATGTGGACGGCACCCGTGTGCTGGTGTTTTATCCGCAGGACGGCGTGAGCCCCATGCAGAAGCGCCAGATGGTGACGCAGGAGGGCGCAAATGTGGGAGTGTGCGCCATCGAGGGCAACTTTGACGACGCCCAGACCGCTGTAAAGGGAATCTTTACCGATGCTTCGATGCAGGCTGTCCTTGCCCAGCACCAGATGATGTTCTCCAGCGCCAACTCCATCAACTGGGGACGGCTGCTGCCGCAGATCGTCTATTATTTCTCTGCCTATTGCCAGCTGATGAACAGCGGAGAAATCGATTATGAGGGCGAAAAGGTCAATTTTGTTGTGCCCACAGGCAACTTTGGCAACATTCTTGCCGGTTATTACGCCATGAAGATGGGTCTGCCGGTGAACCGCCTGATCTGCGCTTCCAACGAGAACAATGTCCTCACCGACTTTATCCGCACCGGTACCTATAACCGCTGCCGCCCGTTCCACACCACGATTTCCCCTTCCATGGATATTCTCGTTTCCAGCAATCTGGAGCGTCTGCTCTATGATATGACAAACGGGGACGCCGAAAAGGTATCCGGTTGGATGCGTCAGCTGAGCGAAACCGGCTCCTATACGGTGGACGCCGAAACGCTGGCCAAAATCCAGTCGGTGTTCTATGCTGATTTCTGCGACGATACCGCTACCATGCAGACGGTCAAGAAGATGAAGGAAACCGAGAACTATCTCAGCGACCCGCACTCTGCCGTTGCGTTTGAGGTGTATCACCGCTACCACGCCGTCAGCGGCGACCAGACCCCCACAGTGGTGGTTTCTACCGCCAGCCCCTATAAGTTCTCTGCCAGCGTGCTGACAGCGCTGGGCAGCGAGCTGTATGCACAGGACGGCGTAAACGATGAGTTTGAGCAGGTATACCAGCTCTCCGCCCTCACCGGCACGCAGGTTCCGCAGCCGATTCAGGCATTGGCCGGCAAGCCTGTGCGCTTTACCGATGTCACGGCTGTGGCGGACATGCGAAAAGCAGTCCTGCGCCTTGCCGGGATTGAGTAATCATGGCGCTGTTCTGTATTGCAGACCTGCACCTTTCGTTCAGTGCAGATAAGCCGATGGATGTGTTTCCGGGGTGGGACAACTATACCAGCCGGCTGGAAAAAAACTGGCGGGCAATTGTTTCGCCGGAGGATACCGTTGTGCTGGCGGGAGACCTTTCCTGGGCGATGAAGCTGGAAGATACCCGGAAAGATTTTGAATATCTGCATCAGTTGCCCGGAAAAAAGCTGATTTTAAAGGGGAACCACGATTACTGGTGGTCTACCCGTTCTAAAATCGAGAAGTTCTGGACAGACTGTGGGTTTGACGATTTTACGCTGGTTCACAACAGTGCATGCCCGGTTGGAGAAGTGGCCGTATGCGGCACCAGAGGATGGCTGTATAACTCGGAAACCGCAGAGGATCAGAAGATTGTCGCCCGTGAAGCGGGGCGGCTCAACGCTTCTCTGGACGAGGCCGAAAAGATGGGGCTGCGTCCGGTGGTGTTCCTTCATTATCCACCGGTGTATGATTCCATGGAGTGCAGAGGGATTCTGGATATCCTTTTGGAGCGTGGGATTACCGACTGCTATTTTGGCCATATTCACGGCACACAGGCAGCCCGCAAGGCGGTTATGGGGGAATATCGTGGGATCAGGATGCACCTAGTTTCGTGCGATTATGTGAAATTTATTCCCACTCTGGTACGCTAACCGGTGCAAGAAAATGAACTGGATCGCTGTTTTTTCGTAAACAAACGTAAAATTATTACTTTTTTCAAAAATTATTTCAGGTTTTGTCTGGAATATTCCGGAAGCCTGTGATATAATAACCAAGATAATTTGCATTGTATGCAGGAGGAAAGATAACAATGAGTCTGAAATCATCCAATAAGGTTGATACAAACCGCTATGAGCTTACCATTGTAGTGCCCGCCGATGAGTTCGAGAGCGCTGTTGCAAAGGTTTTTAAAAGAGAGAGCAAGAAAATCACGATCCCGGGCTTCCGTAAGGGTAAGGCCCCCCGTGCTTTTGTTGAGAAATATTATGGCGAGCAGGTGTTCTATGAGGACGCTATCAACATGGTGTATCCCTCCGCTCTGGAAGGCGCTGTGCAGGAAGCTGGCCTGAAAATGATCGAGGACAGAATCGATTTCGACCTGATCGAAGCTGGCAAGGGCAAAGACCTGGAGTTCAAGGTTGCCATCACCACCTATCCTGAGGTTTCCATCGAGGGCTATAAGGGCGTCGAAGTGGTGAAGAAGCCTGTCGAAGTCACCGAGGAAGACGTGGACGCCGAGCTGACCCGTGTACAGGACCGCAACTCCCGCATGGTTACCGTAGAGGATCGTGCTGCTGAGAACGGCGACACCGTTGAGATCGACTTTGAGGGCTTTGTAGACGGCGTTGCTTTTGAAGGCGGCAAGGCTGAAAACTTCAACCTGACCCTGGGTTCCGGCCAGTTCATCCCCGGCTTTGAGGATCAGGTGGTTGGCCACAACACCGGCGACGAGTTCGACATCAACGTAACTTTCCCGGAGGAGTATCAGGCAGAAGAACTGAAGGGCAAGCCCGCTGTGTTCAAGATAAAGCTGCATGAGATCAAGGCCAAGGAGCTGCCGGACATCGACGACGACTTCATCAAGGACATCAGCGAGTTCGATACCGTTGAGGCTTACCGTGCTGATGCTAAAGAGAAGCTCACCGCTTCCCGCCAGAAGCAGGCTGACAACGATGCCGACAACCAGCTGATCGAGGCCCTGATGGAGAAGCTGCAGGGCGAGATCCCGGAGGCTATGTATCAGAACCGCATCAACGACGATATCCGTGAGTTCAGCTACCGTTTGCAGTCCCAGGGTCTGGATCTCAAGACCTACCTGCAGTACACCGGTATGGACGAGCAGGGCATCCGTGATTCCTTCAAGCCCCAGGCAGAGCGTCAGGTAAAGGTTCGTCTGGCTCTGGAGAAGATCGTCGAGCTGGAGAACATTGTTCCCACCGACGAGGAGATCGAAGCTGAGTATGCCAAGATGGCTAACGTCTACCAGATGGAAATGGATCAGATCAAGGGCTTTGTTTCCAAAGAAGATCTGGCTCTCGACATTGCTGTGGAGAAGGCAATGGGTCTGGTGCGTGACAACGCTGTGATCAAGACTGAGGAATAATTTCCCAAAAGATTGATGACGACCCTCATTTACATGAGGCGCTGTTTTGCCAAACAGAATGGCATCACATAAAAAGTTGAAGTAGCAGGTATATTTGCTGCCAGAGTTTGGAAAACTGGACAATGTGCAGCCGGAATCCTGCCGTGATTTTGCCCGCTGTCATGCTTTTTGATGGCGGGCAAAACCAGATTTCAGAGGTATCTTTTCAACCGGCTCTGAATACATTCAAGGTGGGTGTTTTTGAAAAGTACCGCAGAAAGGAGATCTACAAATGAGCAGTTTAGTACCTTATGTTGTTGAACAGACCAGCCGTGGCGAGCGTTCTTATGATATTTTTTCCCGTTTGCTGAACGACCGCATCATCATGCTCACCGACGAGGTGAACAATGCAACAGCCAGCCTGGTGGTAGCACAGCTTTTGTATTTGGAGGGGCAGGACCCGGAGAAGGATATCAGCCTTTATATCAACAGCCCCGGCGGCTCTGTTACCGCTGGCCTTTCGATTTATGATACCATGAATTATATCAAGTGCGACGTGTCCACCATCTGCATGGGCATGGCTGCCAGCATGGGTGCATTCCTTCTGGCTGCCGGCGCAAAGGGCAAGCGTTTTGCACTGCCCAACAGCGACATCATGATCCATCAGCCCAGCGGCGGCGCACAGGGTCAGGCTACGGATATCCGTATCCATGCCGACCACATTATCTCCACCAAGAGAAAGCTCAACGAGATTCTGGCAGAAAAAACCGGCCAGCCTCTCGAAGTGGTGGAGCGTGATACCGAGCGTGATAACTTTATGACAGCCCAGCAGGCAATGGAGTATGGTTTGATCGACAAGGTGATTTATACTAGATAAAGTTTGGGATTGGTGATGAAATGGCAAACAATGATGAGACACAGGACAGAGATATTTGCTGCTCTTTTTGTGGAAAGCCGCAAAGCCAGGCTCGCCGTCTGATTGCCGGCCCCGGCGTTTATATCTGTGATTCCTGCATAGAGCTGTGCAGCTCGATTCTGGAGGAGGAAAGCCGCCCGCTTCCGGCGGCCCATCATGCGCCTTCTTCCATTGTCCTGCCCAAGCCCCGTGAGATCAAGGAAATGCTCGATGAGTATGTGATCGGGCAGGACCGTGCCAAGATTGCCCTTTCGGTGGCGGTTTATAACCACTATAAGCGTATCTATTACGGGGTTGAAGGGGTGGAGATCAACAAGAGCAATGTGCTTTTGCTTGGCCCCACCGGTGTTGGCAAGACCTTTTTGGCGCAGACACTGGCTCGGATGCTGGATGTGCCCTTTGCAATTGCAGACGCCACAACCCTGACCGAAGCCGGTTATGTGGGAGAGGACGTGGAGAACATCCTGCTTCGCCTGATTCAGGCTGCCGACTATGATGTGGAACGTGCAGAACGTGGCATCATTTATGTAGATGAAATTGATAAGATCGCCCGCAAATCCGAGAATCCCTCGATTACACGGGATGTCAGCGGCGAGGGCGTGCAGCAGGCGCTGCTGAAGATTCTGGAAGGAACCGTAGCCAATGTGCCGCCGCAGGGTGGCCGTAAGCATCCGCAGCAGGAGTTTATCCAGATCAACACCGCCAATATCCTGTTTATCTGTGGAGGCGCCTTTGACGGCCTGCAAAAAGTGGTGCAAAAGCGTACCGCTTCTTCTTCTCTGGGCTTTGGCGCAGAGGTTCACAGCAAAAAGGAACTGGACACCACCTCTTGGATGTCCGAAGTGGTTCCGCACGATTTGGTGAAATTTGGTCTGATTCCGGAGCTGGTGGGTCGTTTGCCTGTGATTACAGCGCTGGACGGACTGGATAAGGATGCGCTGGTGCGGATTCTGACAGAGCCGAAAAACAGCCTGGTGAGCCAGTATCAAAAGCTCTTCCAGCTGGATAAGGTGGATTTGGAATTCAGCCGTGAGGCGCTGGAAGCCATTGCGGAAAAGACGCTGGAGCGTAAGACCGGCGCCCGTGGACTTCGTGCCCTGATGGAAGAAGTGTTGACCGAGTGGATGTATAACGTCCCCAGCGATTATACCATCGAGAAGGTGGAAATCACGGCAGACACCGTGCGTGAGGGCAAAAAACCGGAGATCACATATAACCCTGACCGCAAGCCGGTAAAGATTAAAATTGCCGACACGCAGTCAAAGAACGGCCGCAGAGATTCTGCATCCTGATACAAGGGCTGCTGCAAACAGGGGTTCCTGCTTTGCGGCGGCCTTTTTGCATTGAGGAAATGAAATGGGGAGGACATGCGGCTTGACCGAGAAAAGAAAGGAAACAATCATGAGTGAAACTGAACAGGCAACGGTTCGTCTGGACCACCGGGATATGCCGGCGCTCGCTCTGCGGGGGCTGGTGATTTTTCCCGGAATGATGCTCCAGTTTGATGTGGGCCGCAAAAAGTCGATTGCAGCCCTTCAGGCAGCTATGGAAAAAGAACAGCTGATTTTTTTGGTGGCGCAAAAGAGTCTGGGTGACGATGACCCGACTGTGGAGGGGCTTTATAAGGTAGGCGTGGTAGCTCGTATCAAGCAGGTGCTGCACCATTCCGAAGAAGGGGTGCGGATTTATGTAGAGGGCCTTTATCGTGGCTATCTGGAAACCCTGAAACGCCGGGAGCCGTTTTTAACCGTAGATGTGGTGCGGGCATATGATCTGGATTATTCCTCCACACCCCGCACAGAGGCGCTGATTCGCAGCGCACAGAACCTTTTTGAAGAATATATCCGCAACTACCGCCATGTCCCGCCGGATATTATCATGGGCGTGATTCAGGAAAAGGGATGCGGACAGCTGGCAGACTTTATCACCTCCAATATCCCGCTGGATTTTGAGCTGAAACAGGAAGTCCTTTCTCAGCTGCACCCGGTAAAGCGTCTGCAAACGCTGATCGATATCCTGCGGGAAGAAATCAAGATCATGGCCATTGAGGCGGAGATCAACGAAAAAGCCAAGGCACAGATGGACGAGAACCAGCGGCAGTATTATCTGCGGGAGCAAATGCGTGCCATCTCCGAAGAACTGGGAGAAGACGACAACCCGCAGGAGGAGGCCGAGGAATTCCGCCAGCGCATTATGGCGCTCAAATTGCCGGAGGAGCAGGAACAGAAACTCCTGAAGGAATGTGACCGCCTGTTTAAGATGCCGTTTGGCTCTCATGAGGCCAGCGTGATTCGTGGCTATCTGGAAACCTGTCTGGAACTGCCGTGGAACACCCTGAGCCGGGAGCATATCGATATCGCCAAGGCCAAGCGGGTGCTGGACCGTGACCACTATGGGCTGGAAAAGGTAAAAGACCGGATTCTGGATACGCTGGCGGTTCGCAAGCTGACCAAAGAAGCCACAGGGCAGATCATCTGTCTGGTGGGCCCGCCCGGCGTGGGCAAAACCTCGATTGCAAAATCGATTGCCCGTGCTATCGGGCGCAAATATGTCCGGGTTTCGCTGGGCGGCGTGCGGGATGATTCCGATATCGTAGGCCACCGCAAAACGTATATCGGTTCCATGCCCGGACGAATTATTTCGGCAGTCAAGCAGGCCGGTACCCGTAACCCCCTGATCCTGCTGGATGAGATCGACAAGCTGGGCAAGGATTTCCGGGGCGACCCGGCTTCCGCATTGCTGGAAGTTTTGGATTCCGAGCAGAATTCCTCTTTCCACGACCACTATCTGGACATGCCCTTTGATTTGAGCCAGGTGCTTTTCCTCACCACCGCCAACGATGCTTCTACCATCCCCGGCCCGCTCTATGACCGTATGGATGTGATCGAGCTGCCCAGCTATACCCATGAGGAAAAGTTCCATATCGCAACCAAGCATCTGATCCCCAAGCAGATTCGCAAGCACGGTCTTGACCCCAAGTTGGTAAAGATCAATGCGGCGGCTGTCCGGGAGATCATCGACAGTTATACCCGTGAGGCCGGTGTGCGTACACTGGAACGCACCATTGCCGCTCTGTGCCGCAAAGCCGCCAGAGAAGTCGTTGCATATGAGGGCGATGCCCCGCTGAAAATCACCATCACCCCCGACAAGCTGGAAGGCTATCTCGGCCCCAAGCGCTTTAAGAAAGAGGAGCTGAGCCGGGAGGACGAGGTTGGACTGGTGAACGGCTTGGCATGGACCAGCGTGGGCGGCGAGATGCTGCCGATCGAGGTGGCTGTGATGGAAGGCACCGGAAAGATCGAGCTGACCGGTTCGCTGGGCGATGTGATGAAGGAATCGGCACGGACAGCCATCAGCTGCATCCGCTGCCGGGTAAAGGAGCTGGGGATTTCCCCGGACTTCTATCAGAAGAAGGACATCCACATCCACTGCCCGGAGGGGGCTATCCCCAAAGACGGGCCTTCTGCCGGTATTGCCATGGCAACAGCGGTAACCTCTGCCCTGACGGGAATCCCGGTAGACCATAGCGTGGCTATGACCGGCGAAATTACGCTGCGTGGGCGGGTTCTGCCCATTGGCGGCCTGCGTGAAAAGACGATGGCTGCCTATCGTTCCGGCATCAAGACCGTTATTTTCCCGGCGGACAACCAGCCCGATCTGGCAGAAGTGGACGAGGCTGTGAAAAAGGCGGTGGAGTTCCGTCCGGTCAGCCGGTTGGAACAGGTGCTGGAAACGGCACTGGTTGCGCCGCCCAAAGCGCTGAAAGCACCGGTCGAAGCCAGTGAGCCGGTAGCAGAGCCGTCTGCACAGGTGCCGCCGGCAGAATCCGGGCACACAGCCCCGGCTGCTCCGATGCCGCAATAAGGAGAATGAACATGAATTTTCAACAGGTTGCTTTTGAAGCGGCAGCGGGAAAAGCCTCCCAGCTGCCCGCTTCGGATATCCCGGAGATCGTTTTTTCCGGAAAATCCAATGTGGGAAAATCTTCCCTGCTCAACAAGCTGGTAAACCGGAAAGCGCTGGCTCGTGTCAGCGCCACTCCGGGAAAAACGGCGACGATTAACTTTTTCCGGCTGCCAGATTGCCGTCTGGTGGATTTGCCCGGCTATGGGTATGCACGGGTATCCCAGGCCGAGAAAAAGCGCTGGGCGGAGCTGGTAGAGGGCTATTTTGCACAGAAACGGAACATCCGCCTGGTGATTCAGCTTTTGGATATGCGCCATGCCCCCACAGAGGATGACCGTGGGATGGTGAATTTCCTATTGGAGAACGAAATCCCCTTTATTGCCGTTTGTACCAAGGCGGATAAATTAAATAAAACCCAACGCACCGCACAGCTGGCTTATTATCAGGAGCTGTTTTCTGAAACTGATATCCAGGTGCTCCCTTTTTCTTCTCAAAACGGGGAAGGGGTCAAGGAGCTTCAGGAGCGGATTTCCGAGGCCTGTCTGTAAGGTTTTTGGGTTGTTAGTCCTTTTTCGGGGATGTCAGATATCTTGCAAAGTGCTTTACTTTTACGCTTTTCTATGATAAAATTTTATTTAACAAAAGCGAGAAGGCGTTGTACAGCTGGCGGGTTCTTTTAGATACCGGCTGGCTGTACCGCTAAAACATGTAGCAAAGGGTGATGTTCATGAATACGAAGTTGAAGGACGAAAATATGGACTTTTTGTTCCGCTCCATATTGTCTTTGAAAACCGTAGAAGAATGTTATAATTTCTTTGAGGATCTGTGTACCGTACCGGAGCTGAAGGCGATGTCCCAGCGTCTGGTGGTGGCGCATATGCTCAGCACCAAGCAGGTTTACAGCGAGATTGTGGCCAAAACAGGTGCTTCTACTGCCACCATTTCCCGTGTAAACCGTTCCCTCAACTATGGCTGCGAGGGATATGATATGGTGTTTAAGCGTCTGGAGGAGAAAGAATAAATGGGCGCATATGCTTTTTTTGCCCGCTTTTATGATTCTCTGACCAAAAACGTAGCTTATACCAGCCGTGCAGAGTATCTCTGCCGGGTGCTGGAGCATTGGCAGCACGAGCCGGGGCTTACGCTCGACCTTGCCTGCGGCACCGGTACGCTGACGATCGAGCTGGCAAAGCGGGGGCTGGATATCTATGGGATTGACGGCTCTATGGACATGCTTTCGGAAGCGCAGAGAAAGGCAGCGGACGAAGGGCTGAGCCTGTTGTTCCTCTGTCAGCAGATGCAGCGGCTGGATTTGTATGGAACGGTCGATACGGTTTTTTGTGTGTTGGACAGTATCAACCACCTGATTACAGAAAAGGACGTGCAGAAGGCTTTTGACCGGGTGTCGCTTTTTATGAATCCCGGCGGCCTGTTTGTTTTCGATGTGAATACCCCCTATAAGCATCGTGAAATTTTGGGGGATCATACCTTTGTGTATGATACAGAAAACGTTTTTTGTGTCTGGCAGAATACCCTGGAGCCCAAGACTGACCGGGTGCGGATTTCCCTTGACTTTTTTGAGCGGGAAGGGGAGGTCTATCACCGCAGCAGCGAACATTTTTCCGAGCGTGCCTATGAGTTGACGGCATTGCAGGAAATGCTGCAAAAAGCCGGCCTGGAGCCGCTGGCTGTCTATGGCGATATGACGCTGGAGCCTCCCACAGAGGACTGTCAGCGGGCGGTATTCGTTGCAAGAAAGCCCATACATGCAGAGGGGCTCCCGGAATAAGGGGCCTCTCTTTCTGTGTTTGTTTACTTGATTTGATGAGAAACGATAAGGAGATAAAACGATGGATCGGATGATTCGGTGTATTACCAGCGATGGCGCTATTATGGCGGCAGCGGTGGACACAACCAATATTGTAGCGATTGCACAGGAGCTGCACCATACCAGCGGAGTAGCCACAGCGGCATTGGGGCGCCTTTTGAGCGGGGCTTCGCTGATGGGAGCCATGCTGAAAAAGGAACAGGCGGCTCTGACGATGAAAATCAACGGCGGCGGCCCTCTGGGCAGCGTGGTGGCCATTGGTGACAGTCACGGTAATGTGCGTGGCTATGTAGAGCATCCAGAGGTAGAGCTGCCTCTTAAGCCCAACGGGAAGCTGGATGTTGGCGGCGGCGTGGGGCGTGACGGCCTGCTGATGGTGGTGCGTGACCTGGG
The DNA here is from genome assembly GCA_904394685.1 of Candidatus Heritagella gallinarum. Lineage (GTDB taxonomy): Bacteria > Bacillota > Clostridia > Oscillospirales > Acutalibacteraceae > Heritagella_A > Heritagella_A gallinarum. Next base: position 658 of record CAJFNK010000057.1, on the reverse strand, counting down.
AGAAGGCGAACCGTATGTAGGCCAGGTGCGTATCGTAACCGGCGAGATTGCAGAGGATATCACGGCCTATTATGCCATCAGCGAGCAGATCCCAACCGTTTGTGCGTTGGGCGTGCTGGTAGACAAAGAGGAGCATCGTGCGATGCTTTCCGGCGGCCTGCTCATCCAGGTGCTTCCCGGAGCAGATTCTGCCACTATCGATAAGCTGGAAGAAAATATCCGTTCTCTGGAGCCTGTGACGACCATGCTGGCAAAAGGGATGACCATGGAGGAAATCTGTCAGAAGGCGCTGTTTGGCTTTGAGATGGAGATTCTGGACGAGTATCAGGTGAAGTATGTTTGCACATGCAGCCGTGACAAAGTCGTTCAGGCGTTCTCTACCCTAAAGCGGGAGGATATCGTCTCTTTGGCGGACGAAACCGGCTATGCAGAGGCCTCTTGCCAGTATTGCGGAAAGAAGTATCGCTTCTCTGTGGAGGAGCTGGAGGAGATCGCAAAACAGGCTTCTGAAAAAAAATAAAAAAAATTTGCAAAAAGGTGTTGACATTTGCCTTCAGATGCTGTATTATAGACAACGTCGCCGGTGAGTGCGACACCATCAGACGGGGGCATAGCTCAGCTGGTTAGAGCACCTGCCTTACAAGCAGGGGGTCATAGG
>CAJFNK010000056.1 GCA_904394685.1 Candidatus Heritagella gallinarum | reverse complement strand
CAGCGGAACTTTTCTATCTTAGCACAACCACTCAAGGTTTGTCAAGATTTTTTTCCGCTCCGTTGAGCGCTTGACTATTCTACCACGCTTTCTTCCTCCTGTCAACGCCTTTTTTCCCTTTTTTTCGCCTTTTTACCCGTTTTGTTAAAATTGTCCTTTATTTTCCAGCTTTTCTCCACTTAACAAGGAAAGATGCCGCCCTTTTTCGCAAAAGAGCGGCATCTTTCCTTGTTTTATCCCAAGCGTTCTACTCCACTTTTATCTACCCGCTGATAGGCAGCCGCAAAATCATAGTCAAAAAACTTCTGATCCGGCAGGATTTCCGAAAGAGGAACCATCACAAACGCCCGATTGCGGATTTCCGGATGAGGAACGGTCAGCTCCGGGTCTGTAATTTCAGCTCCCTCATAGAGCAGCAAATCAATATCAATAATTCTGGCTGCATTTTTAATGGTACGAGTACGCCCCATAGCAGCCTCAATTCCCAGACAGGCGCCCAACAACGCTCTGGGAGAAAGCTCCGTCATCACAACTACACACATATTTAAATAGTTGTTCTGCTCGTCCGGCACCTCAAACGGTTCTGTTTCATAAATATGGGAGCACGACACCACGGTTGTCGAACCCGGCAGCAGCTCCAGCGCACGAATCGCTTTTGAAAGATTCTCCCAGCGATTCCCCAGATTGGTTCCCAGTGCAATAATAGCTTTTTTCATTCCTCATTCTCCTTTTCCCGAACGATTTTTACCGCCACATACTCAAAGTCCGCCTCAATCGGCGCCTCCGGTTTTTTCAAAAGCACTTCTACCCGACGGATGCGTGCATCATATCCCAGAATCTCCTCTGCGACACGGGCCGCAGCATGCTCGATCAAGTCACAGGATTTCTCCAGCATCTTCTCCCTTACCTTTTGCTGGATCTCTACATAATTAATCGTATCCTCCAGTGCGTCTGTTTCACCTGCTTTTTTCAAGTCGCAATCCATCAGAATATCCAGCACAAAATTCTGCCCGTTTTTCTTTTCCTCCGGGTATACCCCATGATACGCAAAAATCTTCAATCCTTTGATCTGAATCTGATCCAACTACTGTCCTCTCCTTTCCAAAATTCATCTGCGGCTGTGCAATACAGCGTCCGCTACCCTGGCGGCCTGCACAGATTCCTTTACATCATGTACACGAAGAAAATCCGCCCCTCCTGCCAGCGCCAGCGTATGGGCTGCCAAGGTGCCGGGCATCCTTTCTTCAAAAGGCGGGTTTCCACAAGGCTGACCGATCACCCGCTTTCGGGAAGCCGCCATCAAAAAGGCAATCCCCGGAATCTTTTCTTCCGCTACGCCAGCCAGCAGCGCCAGATTTTGCTCAAAGCTCTTTCCAAACCCAATCCCTGGGTCCATGCACAACCGTGCAGGTTCAATCCCATATAACAAAGCTTCCTGCTTCTTTTTTTCAAAAAAATGGCGAACCGCCTTTATCGCATCTTCTTCGGGCAAAAGCTCTTTCCAGTGCATCACAATACACCCACAGCCGGGATATTTCCGGGCAACCTCCCACATCCCGGAAGAAAATCCCGTCACATCATTGATGATAGACGCTCCGGCATCAAGCGCCCGCTCGGCAACCTGCGGATAAAAGGTATCCACAGAGGCCGGGATTTTCAGCTTTCCACAAACCTCTTTTAGCACCGGCTCCAGCCGAGCCCATTCTTCCTGCCATGGAATCTGAGCATAACCCGGACGGGTAGACTGTCCGCCCACATCGATGATATCGGCTCCCTGCTCCTGCATCTCCAGCGCCCGCTCGATTGCACGGCTGCTTTCCTGATATTTTCCTCCATCCGAAAAGGAATCGGGCGTTACATTTAAAATCCCCATAATATAGCTGCGTTCGCCCAATGGGAACCGGTAATTTCCCGCTATAAAAACGTTCTCCATGGATACCTCTCTTTCATTAGGGCGTTTCTGAAAACTAAGAAATTGAAGGATTTTCCACAAGCAATAGGCAGATACAAGGAAAAAAACGCAGGAATCCTTGATGGATTCCGAGTTTTTTTAACGCAGTAGCTGTCATTGATTGTAGGAAAAGACGATAATTTCGACTTTTCAGATAGCCCCTAAAACATCATTCGTAATCAAGCAGCACCACAATGCCCCGGCTGATGTCTGCCTCGACATAGCTGCATCCGTCATAATGGATAGGATGCTCTGCTTCCAGGTTGGCCTGCCGCACACTATACAGGAACTGATACGGGGATTCCAGAAACAGACGTGTTACCGCCTGCTGATAATCCGTATCCTCTCCCACATAAATAGAAATCCTCTTTTCCCGCTTTTGCGCCGCTTTTTTCAGCGCCTGCGTCAGTGCTTTCGCATCATTGTCCAAAGGGACAGCTTTTGATCGGAAATAGTTCGCCTTTACGGCGGTACAGCTTGGAAGGGGCAGATTATACAGCTTATTCGCCTCCACCTTCTGTGCGTTCTGTACCGTTGGATATAGTGTATGGTCTTGCTGAATCATACTGTCTGAAAGATTCAGATATTGATGCACAGCATATTCGCCGTTATCATCCCAGGTTGGATCAGCGTGATACCACTGCCCGTCAATCCGCACCAGATTCCACATATGGGCGCCTTCGGCGGTTCCGGTCACCAGCATACTGGGGATACCCGACTGGTTGAGCAAAAGCTGGAACGCACGGGCATATCCTTCACAAACCGCCTGCCCATCAAGGAATACGCCCACAATACTATGGGCCCGCCAGTTTGCGTCATCCTGTGCGGCTTCCTTATCATAGTCACATTTTTGAATCAGGGTATCATAGAGATAAATTTCCCGATCCAGCGCACTGGTTCCCTCCGGTACACTCTGTAAAGTAGACTGGATTTCAGACGAAAGGCGCTTGGAAATCTTCATACATTCCCCAGGTGCTATCACCGAATACAGCTGCACCGTGGTCTTGCTCTCGGTGGTACTGTATCCGTATTGATTGGAAACCCAGAACACCTCCGGGTGATCGTGCAAAAAGGCGGATAACGCCTGCACTACCTGTACATCCGTTAACTGGGCATTCCGAACGGTGATGCGCTCCATGGGGAAAAAGCCTTCTTCATTCTTCTGTTCCGAAATATAATAGACTTTCTCCTCGATTTTCTCATACAGCGAAATCAGCGCTTCCTGTTTGAGGGAATCTTTTCCCTGCTGCATGGGCATGGCGTTGTATGCCTTGGATTGAGGCAGCGGAGAACTGGGGATCTGTGTATATAAGGTATCCTGGCTCTCCTCCTCCAGCCCCACTGCTGAATGAATGGTGATTTCGGCGCTCATCGTTTCTTTTGAAACCTGCGCCATATCCTGCGAAGAAGAAGGTGCTTGTGTTTTCACGCCAAAGCCAAATATCACATGCAGCAGGATTACCAGCACCACTGCACAGGAACAAAATATCACTATCAGGGCTCCCAGCACGATTATTTTATGTTTTGTTTTCACCAGGCTCCCCTCCTGTCCCAATCAGGTTTCCCTGCATTATATCATACCCCCGCCTGCTGTGCAAACCAACAGATCAGGGACGTCTGTGGCGTAGCAAGCTGGCGGCAATCCGCTGCATCCGCTCTCCTGCATAGGCAAAAAAGACTTCATACGACTCGCAGAAACAGTTCTTTCGCAGCTGGCCGTCTTCGTTTCTCGGCTCCCGATACCGTTTGCAGCCGCCCCGGCAAAGCGGGAACCAGCGGCACTCCCGGCAATCGGGATGAATCTCTCTCGACTCCTCTACAAAGCCGATTTCACGGCGTTTTTCCTGAATCTCCTCAAATCCGCAGACATTTAAATTTCCCAGGCAATACCCATCGAGCACATAAAAATCACACGGATATACTCCGCCGTCTGCCTCCACCACATTCTGATAGGAGCAAATCCCGCTCATACCGCAGGATTCGGGCGGGTATCCCAGTATCATCTGGACATAGTTGTCAAACTGCCGGATGGAAACTTCTTCGCCCTGCATCAGGTCACGATACCACAGGTCAAACAGCCTGCACAAAAATTCCCCATAAGCTTTTGGCGTCAGGGAATACTCCCGGCTTCCCGGTTCTTCGCCCAACGGGTCAAGGCATGGGATAAACTGCAAATACCGGAACCCGTTTTTCTTATAAAAGGTATAGATACTCTGAATCTTTCTCGCCGTCTGCCCGTTTACCACTGTGAGGATATTATATTCTACCCCAAAGCGGTCAAACATACGAGCCGTGCGCTGTACTTCCCGGAAAGTCCCCTCTCCGGCGACATTCAGCCGGTAGCGGTCGTGTGTTTCACGGGTGCCGTCCATCGAAAGCCCCACCAAGAAATGGTTCTCTGCAAAAAACTTTGCCCATTCTTCGTCCAGCGCATATCCGTTGGTTTGAATGGCATTGTGGATGACCAGCTTTTTGTGGTTATACTGTTTTTGAAGCTCGATTGATTTTTTAAAGAAATCCAGCCCAATCAGGGTCGGTTCTCCGCCCTGATACGCAATGGTACATTGTCCCTCTGCATAGTCAAGCGCTTTGCGGATAACATTGGTAAGCGTTTCCTCTGTCATCATGCCAAACGACGCCTGCTCCCGGTTTTTCATTTCATCATGATAAAAGCAATACCGGCACCGGAGATTGCACGCTCCGGAAGATGGTTTTATGAGCAAATGGATTGGCGGCATCTCTTTCTCCCCTTTCCGCCCAGCATCCGCACAGGCTCTTCCTGTCGCCTTTATCATATCACAGTTTTTTCTTCCTGTAAAAGAAATCTTTTGTAAAGATTATGGAATACAGCCTGAAAAATGAAATTAGCAACACCCAGCTACATGAAAATTTGTTCTAAGACATCTCCTTTGGTATAAATCCCAGCGAAAACTGCCATGCTAGATTCAAAATCTGATATTCAGGAGGCTGACATGAAACCCATCACGGAACAGGAATACGCCAAAATGACCGAAAAAGCCTCGCCATCCTCTCCCACCATCAAAAACTGTATCTTTGCCTTTCTCACCGGCGGGGCGATCTGTACTCTGGGACAGTTCCTATGTAACCAGTATCAGCAGATGGGGCTTTCCCTTCAAAACGCCCGCTGCGGCGTTTCGGTATCGCTGATCTTCCTCTCGGCTCTGCTCACCGCCCTTGGACTGTTCGATAACATCGCCCGGTTTGCCGGTGCCGGTACGCTGGTACCCATCACAGGCTTTGCCAACGCCATGGTGTCCCCGGCCATGGAGTTTCGCAGCGAGGGGCTGATTGCCGGTATGGGGGTAAAAACCTTTACGATTTCCGGCCCGGTGCTGGTATTCGGCATCTCGGCCTCTGTTGTCTATGGGATGATCTTCTGGGTCGTCCATAGTATCCTCACCTGAAAGGAGGCGCCACAAAATGATCGAACGGATTGGACAGTATACGCTTTCCGTCAGCGGAGCCTGTCTGGCTTCGTGGGCTTCCGCTGTGGGAAAGAAGGAATCCGAGGGGCCTCTGGGCAGCTGCTTTGACAAAACCTTTTCCGATAACACGCTGGGACAGGACAGCTGGGAAAAAGCCGAGGCGCTCCTGCAAAAAACGGCGGTGGAAACAGCGCTGGGAAAATGCCAGCTCCCCCCAAAAGGCATTGACTTTATTCTGGCAGGCGACCTGCTGAATCAATGTATTTCCTCCACCTTTGGCCTTCGCTCCTTTGGCATCCCCTTTCTGGGGCAATACGGCGCCTGCTCCACCATGGCGCTCACATTGGGCATGGCCAGCGTTTTGGTGGGATGCGGGGCAGCACGGCGGGCGGCGGCCGTTACTTCCTCCCATTTCTGTTCTGCAGAGCGGCAGTTCCGGCTCCCGCTGGAATATGGCGGGCAGCGCACCCCCACCGCCCAATGGACGGCCACGGCTTCCGGCTGCGTCATCGTGGCAAAAGAAGGCCCCGTCGAGGTGGAGCATGTGACCTTTGGACGGATTGCAGACCTGGGAATCTGCGACGCCGCCAATATGGGCGCAGCCATGGCGCCCTCTGCCGCCCAGACGCTTCTCGACTTTTTCTCAGATACCCACACTTCCCCGCTGGACTATGACGCCATCTTTACCGGTGACTTGGGTGCAGTGGGCAGCAGCCTGTGCCGGGAGCTGCTCGAAAAAGAAAACGTGACCGGGCTGGAGCGCTATCAGGACTGCGGCATGCTTCTGTTTGACCGTGAAAAGCAGGATGTCCACGCCGGAGGTTCTGGCTGTGGCTGCTCTGCCAGCGTCCTGTGCGGTTATATTCTGCCAAAGCTCGTTTCCGGCGAATACCATGAGGTATTGTTTGCCGCTACCGGTGCCTTGATGTCCCCCACCTCCAGCCAGCAGGGAGAAAGCATCCCCGGCATCTGCCATCTTGTGCATCTAAAGGCTGTCTAATCCCTGATTTGGCAGCCTTTTTCCCGGTTTTCAAATGGTTTATGGGCTTTCCACTTTTTATCCCCTTGGTTTTTTCCGATTCTTTTCGATTTTTTGTGACAAGATTCTCAATCCATGGTATAATGGTGCATGCCTACTTTTGCCCCCATAAAAACGGGCATTAAAAATCGGAATGAATCGGGAACGAGGGACAATCTATGGAACTTTTAAAACAGCGTATTTTACAGGACGGCCACGCCACCGAGGATGACGTCCTAAAAGTGGACAGCTTTTTGAATCACCAGATGGATATCGCCCTGCTCAACGAGATCGGCAAAGAGTTTCGCCGCCGCTTTGAGGGTGAACCGGTAACCAAAATCCTCACCATTGAGGCTTCCGGCATCGGGATTGCCGCCATTGCCGCCCAGCACTTTGGAAACGTGCCGGTGGTATTTGCCAAAAAGACCAAATCCCGCAATCTGGACGGCGCTTTATATACCGCTCAGGTAAAATCTTTTACCAAGGGCATCGACTATGAGATTCAGGTTTCTCAAAAGTTTATCGGCCCAGACGACTGCGTGCTGGTACTCGACGACTTTTTGGCTAAAGGCCAGGCACTCAAAGGCCTGCTCAAAATCGTGCGGGAATCCGGCGCAAAGCTGGCCGGCTGCGGCATCGTGATCGAAAAAGGCTTTCAGGATGGCGGAAAACTGCTGCGGGAATCTGGCGTGCGGGTAGAATCGCTGGCCATTGTTTCCTCGATTTCCGGCGGAAAAGTCACCTTTGCAGAATAACAAACAAGCTCCCCTTCCAAAAGGGGGCTTTCTTTTTTGTCTTATTTACCAAATGTTATCGAAATTTGTCCGTAAAAACTTGAAAAAATTAAGGTTTGTTCACCTTCCTATCACATAACACCCGTATAATAGTGGCTGTGTTCTGCTTTTCCCCGGTTTTTGCCGGAAAAAACAATTCTCATCCATGATGTATCAGACGTTTTTATCTCCGGCAAGGGAGGTTCAGATAAAAATTTGTCTGAAAATTCCTTGTTTGTTACAGAAAAACTTGCAATAAATAGATAAATGCGATATGATATTGTGGCATGTGTTTCATCACAATTTACTAAACAGGAGGGACACGAGATGATCGAGGTCAAAAACCTCACAAAGCGTTACGGCAATAACGTCGCTTTAGATAATGTAAGCTTCTCGGTTGAAGAAGGAAAGATTCTGGGTTTTCTGGGCCCCAACGGCGCAGGTAAATCCACTACCATGAATATTGTCACCGGTTACCTGTCCTCCACAGAGGGTACCGTTACCGTAGGTGGCTATGATATTCTGGAAAACCCCAACGAGGCGAAAAAGCTCATCGGCTATCTGCCTGAGATTCCGCCGCTGTATATGGATATGACCGTTAAGGAGTACCTGAACTTCATGTACGACCTGAAAAAGGTCACCCTGCCCAGAGAGCAGCATATCCATGAGATCTGCCGTCTGGTAAAAATCCAGAACGTCTACAAGCGTTTGATCGGCAACCTGTCCAAGGGCTATAAGCAGCGTGTCGGTATTGCACAGGCCCTGCTGGGCAACCCGCCTGTCCTGATTCTGGACGAGCCCACCGTTGGCCTTGACCCCAAGCAGATCATCGAGATCCGCAAGCTCATCAAAGACCTGGGCCGTAACCACACCGTGATCCTCAGCTCTCATATCCTGCCCGAAGTGCAGGCCGTTTGCGAGCGGGTCATCATCATCAATAACGGCAAGCTGGTAGCCGATGGCGCTACCGACCGTCTGGCACACGACCTCTCGGCCGATCACCGCCTGATTATCCGGGTGGAAGGCCCTGAAAATCAGGTGCTCCACGCTATTACCGGCTTGAATCATGTGAAGGAAGTTCTTTCCCATGGCGAAAAAGAGCCGGGCGTCTGCGAGTATTCGGTAGAAACCGATATGGACTACGATATCCGCCGGGATCTGTTTGCCCTGCTCACCCGCAAGGGCTGGCCGCTCCTCGCTATGCGCAACACCGACCTGACGCTGGAGGATATCTTCCTGCAGCTCACCAGCGGTGACCACTCCCAGATCTCTGCCAGAAAACAGAAAGGAGATGACGAAGAATGAAGGCAATCCTCAAGCGTGAGTTGAAATCCTATTTTGCCTCCCCTATCGGATATGTCTGCATCGCCGTGCTGCTGGCCCTGTTTGGCCTGCAATACTGGTATGTCATGATGATTGGTTCTTCTTATTATATTTATATCGTTTATAACAGCATGTTCACCTTTACTATGATGGTGATCCCGATCCTCACCATGAAAAGCCTGAGCGACGAGCAGAAGAACAAAACCGACCAAGCCCTGCTCACCGCCCCTGTTAGCGTAACTGCTATCGTACTCGGCAAATTTGTGGCCGCTTTCATTGTGTATGCTATCGCCATGACCGGCAGCCTGCTGCCCTGCGTGGCCATCTCCCTGTTTGGCTCTCCCAGCTGGGGCGAGGTATTCGGCTACTATCTGGGCTCTCTTTTCTATGGCGCTGCCATGATTTCCATCGGCGTGTTCATTTCCAGCCTGACTGTGAGCCAGGTGATCTCTGCAATCGCTACTTTTGCTGTCTCCATCTTCATTTTGATGATGGGTCAGATCTCCAGCATGGCCAGCGGCACTTTCCTGGCACAAGTGGTGAATTGGCTTTCTTTTGATTCCCGTTATAACTCTTTCACACAGGGCATGTTCAACATCTCCAGTGCGGTATTTTTCCTGAGTGTGGTCGCTATCTTTGTCTTCCTCACCGCCCGCCGTCTGGAAAGCAAGAGATGGAGCTAAGGAGGACAGAATAACATGAACAGCGAAAACAAGACTCCCCAAGAGGAGCTTTTGGACGAGGTAAAGGAGCTGGAAACCTCGCAGGAGGAAACCGCTTCTGAAACTGTTACTGAAAAAACCGAAGCAGACAAAAAGGAAAACGATAAAAAAAGCAAAAAGGCAAACAAAGCCTCTGACAAAAAGGGCCTGAAAGCTGCTCTTAGCAGCCGCAAGTTTAAGCGTGGCGGTATGGCAACCGTGTTTACTGCTGTGTTTATCGTGGCCATTATTCTGGTCAATGTTGTAGTTTCCATGCTTTCCGACCGTTTCCCCTCCATGAATATCGACCTTACCGCCAACAAGGTCAACACCCTTTCCGAAGAAGCGTTGGACGCTGCCAAAAAGGTTACTTATGAAACCAACATCTACATTATGGGCAGCGACGACTGGCTGAATTACATGGCCGAGCAGAGTGTCTATAACTTTTCTTCCCTGATGTCCCTCACCGATAAGCTGGAAGAAGCCAACTCCAAGATTAAGGCGCAGAACATCGATCTGGAAACCAACCCCACCTTTGCCAGCAAATATGCCGACGAGAATCTTACAAACGGCTATGTGGTGGTAGAAACCGAAAAACGGTATCGTGTGCTCACAACGAACGATTTGTTCCCAGTGGAACAGAATAGTCAGACCTATGAAACCAGCTATTACAACAATGTTGACAGCGCACTCGCAACCGCTTTGCAGCAGACCAACCTCGAAGAAGTTCCGGTTGTCGCCATTGCTACCGGCCACAACGAGGTACTCTCCGGTGATTATCTGACCTCGATTTCTTCCTTCTTCAAGGATAACGCCTTTGATGTGGTAGAGTTTAATATTCTCACCGAAGAAATCCCGGAGAACACCCAGCTTCTGTTCCTGCCCACCCCGAATACAGACTACACTGAGGACGAGCTGAAGAAGATGGATGATTTTCTCTCCAACAAAGAGAGCGATAAGACCCGTTCTATTCTGCTCACCGCAACACCCGGACAAAATGCTTTGCCGAATCTCAGCGCATTCTTGGCAGAATGGGGCATTTCCTATGATCCCACTTCTGTGGTAATGGAGAGCGACAGCAGCCGCACCTTTGGCAATCCTCTGTTGTATATTTCCGATGCCAGCACAGAGAACAAGATCAGCGAATCCAACAGCTATGATCTGCTGGTAACTCCCGGTTCGGTTGCGCTGGAGCTGCTGTTTACCGCTAACAACAGCGTCGTCACCTATCCGCTGGCCACTACCGCAGACACCTGCTATCTGCAAAAAACCGATTCTGAGGAAGATGCATCGGAAACCGCCGAAAAGAAAGCTTATAACACCGCTGTGATGGCCAGAAAGCAACTGGATGATACCGGCGATGCCTATGCCAATGTGTTTGTACTGGGCAGCACCCAGATGATCCTGCCGACTTATGTCAACACCAGCACCTTCAGCAACGGTACCTATTTTACCGACCTCATCCGGTATGCAACCAATACCACCGACTCGGATAATACTGTATATTCTGAACGTGTACAAACCGGCGCCCGTGATATGACCGCCACTACCAGCGTTGTCAACTTTATTGGCTTGGGAATCTTCACCATCACCATTCCGATCGTTGTGCTTCTGGTAGGTCTGGTGATCTACTTCAAGAGGAGGCACCTGTAATCCATGAAAAAAAACACCCGTTATATTCTGATTACCCTGATTGTAGTGCTGGTGCTGGGCGGTGCGATTACCGCCCTGCTCCTCACCCAGCCTGCTGCTGAAAGTGAAGAAACATCTTCCACTTCTTCGACTTCTTCTACACAGACTATCGCCCTGATTCCCGGAGAAGGTAAAGAAATCAAGCCCGAAGACGTAGATTCGATTGTCGTAGAGAACGCTGACGGCGGCTATTCCATTACTGGAAAAACCGAAACGGTGAGCAGTTCTTCCGAAGAAAGCAGCGAGGAAGAAGAAAGCACCCAAACCACCTTTTATATTGACGGGGTAGAGGCTTCTCTGCAAAATACTTCCAGCATCCAAACCGCTGCTGAATACGGATATTCTCTCAGTGCCAGCAAGAATGTGGGCAAGGCAGACGACCTGAAACTCACAGATTTTGGCCTGGACAAGCCCGCCGCTACCATTACCACGACTTTGAAGGACGGCACGGTCTACACCTATTCTGTGGGCAATAAAGGCCCTATTTCCGGCTATTATATTCTCTATAACGACGAGGTGTATGTGGCTACCGTGAGCGATAGCGTTTTCAAAACCCACCTGGATTTTGTGAACACAACGGTTCTGTCGATTACCCCGCCCGAAAATACGGATGAATCCAGTTCTTCCGAAACAGCTACCAATAAGTTCACGCAGTTTGTGTTTACCGGCACCAACTTCCCACAGGAAGTAAAGATTGTGCCGCACACCGATTCGCTCGTTTCCTCTTATAAACTCACCTCTCCCTATGAGGTTAGCGCCAACAATACCCCTATGGATGCCATTACCAGCGGTGTCGCTTCTCTCGCCGCTTCCTCTGTGGCCGCAGTCGATCCCACCGAGGAACAGCTGGTAGAATATGGGCTGGATAACCCGACGGTTCGTATGAAGTTTGCGGTAAACGGCAACTCCTACACCCTGATTGCAGGCAAGCAGGACGGCGATAACCGCTATGTGATGCTGGACGGCGTGGATGTCGTTTATGTATTTGCAAACAGCACCGTTACCGACTGGGCAGACGCTACCCTGTTTACGCTGCGTGATTCCTTTGTATGGCTGCAAAACATCACGGATGTCAATAAGCTGACGGTAAAAACGCCGGAGAAAACCGACACCTTTACCATCACTCGGACAGAAAATGAGGAAAGCAGCACAGAGGATAAAGTTGCTTACGATTACACCGTAAAGGGAACCGGCGGAAAAGATATTACCTATCAGGATATTTTCACCGGTTATTATCAGACCATTATCGGAATCCAGCTGCTCGACGAAGCACCTGAAACCTCTACGATTCCTGACGATGCCCCCGCTCTTTCCATCACCTATGAATACTATGATGGCAGAACGCCTTATGTGGTTGACTTCTATTCCATTGGCAATCGTCGTTGCCTGGCAGTCGCACAAGGGCAGATCGTGGGTGTTGTTTCCGAAACGGTTGTCCAGACGGTTATTGATAACACCGAGATCGTTTTGCAGAACAAGGACGTGGACGAATAAGCCCATCCTGACTGCATAACCTCCATTTTCTAAAAACAAGCCCCATATGAACCCGGACGGCTCGTCCCAGATGGTTCATATGGGGTTTTTCTATTAAAGAAATTTATTATGGAAGCAGTATCGTATACTAAGAAGTATGAAAATAGGAGGGGAATTCGTCTATGAATGAGGAGCAACATCAACCGGAAAAGCTGCCGGTATTTTCGCCTGTTCAAAGGCTGTGGCAAAGTGCCGTCACCTTTTTTCTGTATTTAAAAAACACCCTGTTTTCCGACCTGAAGTCCTTTCTCAAGTGGCTGGTCATTGCTCTTGTTTGCGGCATTGTAATCGGCGGGGTGGGAACCGCCTTTCACATGGCTCTCGGCTGGGCAGAAGGGTTTCGAGCGGAACAAAGCTGGCTGATATGGCTGCTGCCGCTGGGGGGACTGTTTATTGCATTTCTCTATCGTTTCAGCGGTATGGAAGCCGACCCCGGAACCGATATGGTGCTGTTTTCTGTCCGCTCAGAAGCACAGGTATCCTGGAAAACCGCCCCATTGATATTTGCCGCCACCGTTGTCACGCACCTGTTGGGCGGCTCTGCCGGCCGGGAAGGCGCAGCCCTTCAGCTGGGCGGAAGCCTGGGGCAAACGCTGGGGCGGCTGCTTCGGCTGGATTTAAAAGATATGCACATCATTACCCTTTGCGGCATGAGCGCCGGGTTTGCCGCCCTTTTCGGTACACCTATGGCCTCCGCTATTTTTGCAATGGAAGTGGTCAGCGTTGGGGTCATGTATTATGCGGCGTTGGTTCCCTGTGTGCTGGCTGCCCTTGTTGCCTCGCAGCTTTCGTTCGCCTGTGGGAGCCATGCCACTACATTCGCCCTGCTGGAAAGCGCTGTCCCGCAAATTACGCCGCTGGTTCTGGCGCAGGTAATGGGGCTTGCGCTGCTGTGCGCTCTGGTGAGTATTCTGGAATGTCTGGTATTCCACAAGGTCTCCCTGTACTACCGCAAATACCTGCCCAATAGCTATTTACGAGCTATGATGGGCGGTCTGCTGGTGGCGCTTTGCATGTTCCTGCTGCAAACCTCAGATTATCTGGGCGCCGGAACCCACGTTATCCAGCGGGCGATTGATGGAGAAGCCCGCCCCGAAGCCTTTTTCCTCAAAATGCTTCTCACTGCCCTCACGCTGGGCGCCGGGTTTAAGGGCGGAGAAATCGTCCCTTCGTTTTTTATCGGCGCCACCTTTGGCTGTACCGTTTCGGCTTTGTTGGGGCTGCCGCCACAGTTTGCCGCCGCTCTGGGGCTGGTCTGTGTGTTCTGTGGGGTAACAAACTCCCCGCTGGCCTCTTTTATGCTGAGCCTGGAGCTGTTTGGTGGGCAGGGCTGCCTGCTGTTTTTGCTGGCCATCGCTGTCAGCTACACCCTTTCCGGCTATTATGGACTATATAGCAAGCAAAAAATCCTGTATTCCAAAACCCGCCCGGTGTTTATTGATACGCAAACCCATTGACCCATTACGTTTAGAGAGGAGAGGATTCCCATGGAAATGATTGATTTTCACGCCCATATTTATCCCGATAAAATTGCCGAAAAGGCCTCCCACAGCGTGGGAGACTTCTATACGATTCCCATGCAGAAGGTAGGGAGCGTAGAAGCCCTGTTTCAAAGCGGCAAGCCGGCAGGCGTCGAGCGATTTGTGGTGCAGTCGGTGGCAACCGTTCCCCGGCAGGTAGAGAGCATCAATAACTTTATCCACGATACCTGTCTGGAACACCCCAACAGCCTTATCGGATTCGGCACTATTCACCCGGACATGGAAAACCCATTGGATGAAATCGAACGCTGCCTGCAAATGGGGCTGTGCGGAATCAAAATTCATCCAGACGTCCAGCGCTTCTATATGGACGACCCCGCCATGTTTCCCATCTATGACGCTATTCAGGGGAGGGTGCCCATCCTCATCCACTGCGGCGATTACCGCTATGACTTTTCCCATCCCCGCCGCCTGGCGCATATTCTGGATGAGTTCCCCCGTTTGGAAGTAGTCGGGGCCCATTTTGGCGGCTGGTCACTGTGGGATCTGGCCATGGAATACCTGCTCCAGCGCCGCTGCTGGCTGGACACTTCCAGTTCTTTTGCCTTTTTGGGGCGTGTCCGCACAAGAGAAATTATCCGGGCATATGGCGCCGACCGGATTGTGTTCGGCGACGATTTTCCCATGTGGGATCATCAGGACGAAATCGACCAGCTTTTATCGCTGGAGCTGTCTGCGGAAGAATACGACCTGATCTTCCATGAGAACGCCAAACGGATTTTGGGGATATCAGAAAAAGAGTAGAGGTTCGTTAATGAATCAACTCCATGCATTGTGGAAACAAAGAATTTCTAAAAGACTTGGTAACGCAAGTAAAGCCCGTCCCTGCCAGAGGGACGGGCTTTACTATTTAGAAATGAAGGAGAAAAACAACTTCGCACAAACTTGTTTTAGACAACTCAGGCTTTATCTGCCTTGCGGCGCATCAGCACCACCATCATTGCTGCTCCAGCAACCAGCATCAGGCCAGCCACTGCCATCACAGGAGCGTTGTCGCCCGTGGTGGGAGTTTCGCCCTTGTTGCCATCATCGGGCTTGTTGCCGTCATTGGGCTTATTGCCGTCATCAGGCTTCGAGCCGTCGTCGGGGTCAGAAGGATTATCCGGATTGGAAGAATCGTCCTTCACCTTCAACTGATCGATAGCTGCCTTCAAATCGGCTGCTGCCTCATTGACTACGGCCTGATCTTGTTTGCTGTTAGTCAGGCTCTCATTATCCATCACCAGGTTGGCGGCCTTCAAAGCGCTTCTCAACACAGCTACGCTCTCATCGGTATACTTGGAGAGATCAAGTCCGTTTGCCTTGTTGATCAGGTCTTCCAGATTAGCCTTGTTTGCCTTATAGCGCTGCATATGGATAGCATTGAGCAGTGCGTCGGAAACAGGCTGAATATCCTCGTCCATTGCGTCGCCGTCTGCGGCCACTCTCTTGGCGTCTTCCAGAGCCTTGGTCAGCAGCTCCCAATGATCCGGAACATACTTATCCTTGTTCACAATCATTTCTTCTGCAATAGCAATCAGCTTGTTCAGTTCTGTCTTGTCGCCCTGGGTAAGTCCCAGACTCCAGATTCCTTCCAGCAGGTTGTCCCATGCAGTGTCAACTTCTTCCTGGGTTGCTCTGTAATTATCCAGAACGGTCTTGGCCTCTGCCAGAACCTTCTCAAAGTAGGCTTTGGCGGAATCGGTCACACCCTCAGTGGAGAGGTCCTTTGCATAGTCATAGGTTTTCTGCAACAGGGTCTTATTGGCAGGTACAAATTTTTCCAGCTGTGCAATTGCAGCCTTCAGGGTTTCGATCATTGCGGTGACTTCCTGTTCCACAACATCGTCGCTTGCCAGCATGGCCTTTGCCTGCTCATAAGCCTTGACAAACACCGGCCAGGTTTCCTCGGTATAATCCTTCTCCTGATACTGAGCAGCGTCGTCTACCAGCTTTTGCAGTTCGCTCATATCCAACGGTACGATTTGGCCGTCTTTCAGCTCAATAGTGGTCGGAATAGATTTATTTCCGGCAAAGTCTTCGGTCACAACACTCAAAATTCCGGTTGTGCCGGGAAGGCTGCAGCGCATAGTTGCGGTAAAGCGGGCTACGCCGCCACGCTTAAAGCTGGTAACCGGGCTTCCATTAAATTCTACATGCATCTTGTACCAGTCCACAGAATCCGGGTCAACCAGACGGACGGAGGTGCCGCTGATACGGATATCATGTTTGGAGATGCGCTTAGAATAGCTGTCGTTCGACCATCCACGATAGCAGATGGCATCGCCCTTTTCGCCATTTCTAACAGAATATACCTTCAGGTCATATTCATAGCTTTCATCAACAGGCAGCGGAACCTCAGCAGAGGTCACATCGCCGGCGGTGGTGTAGGTATAAACCTGATTGTCGGGGTCGTCCTTGGCAATGTTGCGCAGGGTCACTTCAAACTCATAGCTGTCGGGAGCACCGGCGGCGGGAGCATCGAAGGAAACTTCCAGTTTTCCGGGGGTAGCAGCACGCACCAGCAGGCCGGTAGAAGTTTTTGCCTCTTTGACCTTGAGGTTGCTGACTTTGTCTTTAAAGTTAAAGGTTACTGTTGCGGGATCGCTCTCGGTTCCGTCTGCGCCAACAGCACGCAGTTCCAGATCAATGCTGTCCTGCTCGCCAAACACAGATTTCACATACAGGATGCTGTCATAGATGCCGCCCAGATAAACACGGCGTCCATCAGACAGGGTGCCATATACGTTGTACTGCTTTACGGTGTCATAGTTAGCCATATCCCAGCTCAGGATCATTTCGCCGGTAGCATAGCCATAGTCAACGGTAAAGCCGGTGGGGGTTGCGGGTTTGTCAGCGCCGTCAGAAACTTTCAGGCCGCCAACGTTCATCTGATAGCCTTCTGCCTCGCCTGCAAATTCCAGGGTAATGGCAGCAATGGATTTTCCTGCATACTTGGAAAGGTCAACTTCCACAGTCGTCCAGTCACCAGCGGTCTCAGAACCGGTGATGTCCAGCTTCTCGGTGGTTTCGGGAGCATCCTTGAAGATCAGGCCCAGCTGCATGGCAACTGCGTCGTTAGAAGTCTTCTTGAAGGTGACGTATGCCTTGGAATTTTCGTTCACAGCCAGATCGGTCTTGTAGAGATGCAGGCTGTTGGTTCCGGTGATATCGCCATACACAACCAGAGAAGAACCGCCGTTATAAGCGCCAACCTGGGTGTAGGGGAGGGTAATCGGGTTGTTGGAGGTGTCATGGTTGGTCAGAGCCGAACCATAGTCAAAATCAACAGACAGCTTCTTGTCAGCGCTGCTCTCCATCCACCACTGCCAGGTGGGGAGGATATCCTGAATGTTGATGTTGGTCCAAGCCTTATCAGCGGAAACCTTGCCGTCTACAAAATACTGCATACCATGGCCGGTATTGAAGTTGGTATAGAACTTGGTTCCGTCGATAACAGAACGCTCTGCGATAAAGTCGGCTACGCCAACCCAGCCGGAAGCGTTGGTAACCTGTACATCGGGGCGGCTGTAACCGGGTTTCAGGCCGGTATCGGTGGGATCACACTTCACGCCGGAGAAGAACATTCTCTCACGCTCGGATACCATCCACTGGAACTCGTCACGCTGCATAGGAGGCGTGCTCTTTCCGTCATAGAAGGGAACCTCGTCCACGCCACGCTGATACCAGTCACTGGGGGTAAACAGCGCCACGCTGGCACGGGGGTTACCGGTTTCATCATACAGAGCTGTAATATTTCTTGCACTGGAATGGCCGCCGCTGAACTTGTTCTGGTTGCACTCAGCGCCGATAAAAATCGACTCAAAGGGGTCTACACCAATCTGCTTGGCGTAATCCAGAGAGCTGTCGATTCCATAGTTCCAGCCATAGTTGACAAACACGGAGTTGTTGATCTGTCCGTTTACGTCGTCCTTGAGCCACTCTGCCTTGGAGGCGTTAAAATTGCTGTTGGTATCATACCACTGGGTATACAGACCGGCTGCGGTCAGCTTTGCCATAAAGGGCTTAAAGTCTTCCATCCTGCCTTCTTCCTGATTGAGGAAGTAGCCGTCAAAGCCCATATACTCTGCCATTTCAATCAGCTTGTCCGCAATGGAGTATTCGCCGTTTTCGTCCTTTTCAACCAGGTCGGCACAGGTCTGGCCGGGACGGAAAGCCGGGTCAAAATAAATACAGGCAATAGACATAACGCCGTTTTTATGGGCAGCGTTGGTATAAGCCGGGTTCGGGATATTGACAATACCAAACTCAAAGCCTCTTGCCTGCCAATCGCTGGTGATGGGGTCATAAATCGCTTCTGGCGTATAGGCGGTTGCAGCGCCATGCCAGGGGGAGAAATAATCAGAATACTGCCAGAAATTCAGCACATGCTCGCCAAATTTGTCGGTATACATGGTGCTGTTAAAGAAGCTGTTGCCATAGTCGCCCTGCATCAGCATCACCTGAGCATCGGAGTTCAGATAGGGCTTGGCCTGCGTGGCTTTAAACGCTTCGTTACGCTCCTGCAGGGGAACCTCCGCTCTCAAAAATTCTGCATACGGGTCGGTTTCCGGGCTCCAGTTTTTGATGTCCTTCACACGATATCCGGCAAAACTGGGTTCCGCAGCAGCTTTGCTGTTCGGCCAGGAGTCGGAAGCGAAAACAGTAAGAGAAGAACTCATACTGCTCAGCAATAACGCTGCCGCTACCAGCACAGCGCCGGCACGCTTCATCCGGGTTGGTTTCTTCATCATCATTTCTCCTTTCAGAAATCATCTATTTCTCATGTGTTTTGGAATCCCAAAGCACATGGACATGACTTCCCATAGCGCAAAGGCAATTTGCATAATATTCCAAAATATAACCGCCTTTTTACTATTCAGCTTATTCACTATATCACAAACACACCCGGCAGAACATACAACAAACTTGATACTTTATCCCTAAAACATAACATTTCGACATAATATTTGTGAAATTGCAAACAAAAAACCTCTGCCCATCAAAGACAGAGGTTTTCTCTCATAGCTTTTTGATTCAAGATAATCTTTGAACAAAATCCTGATATCCAAAGGTCTTTACCACCCGGAAATCCCCCTCGGTATCCCGGCGCACAATAGCCGGAAGGGGCATCCCGTTAAAGGTGTTATTTTTCACCATGGTATACAGCGCCATATCCTCAAAGATTACATAGTCGCCTTCTTGCAGGGGGGTGTCAAACGAATAATCCCCAATCACATCCCCCGCCAGGCAGGTAGGCCCGGCAAAGCGGTAGGTGTGGGCTTTTTCGTTCGGCTCTCCGCTGTCCTTCACTGGCGGACGGTAGGGCATTTCCAGCACATCCGGCATATGGCAGGCAGCCGAGGTGTCGAGAATGGCGATGTCAATGCTGTTGTGTACGATTTCCAGTACCTGTGCTACCAGAAACCCTGCCCGCAGCACCACCGCTTCGCCGGGTTCCAGATACACTTCCACATCATACGTTTCCCGCAGATGCTTCACCAGGCGAATCAGCCGCTCCCGGTCATAGTCGGGCCGGGTGATGTGGTGTCCGCCGCCCAGATTCAGCCATTTCATACCATGCAGATATTGCCCGAATTTTTCTTCAAAGGCGGCAAGGGTGGTTTCCAGATCGTCGGAGTTCTGTTCACACAGGGTGTGCAGGTGCAGTCCGTCCAGCATAGACAGGATGCTCTCGTCAAAATTGGCTTTGGTGGTGCCCAGCCGGGAGCCGGGAGCACATGGGTCATAGATGGCGTGCCCCTCCTGTGTGGAACATTCGGGGTTGATACGCAGGCCGATGGACTTTCCGGCAGCCTTGGCCTTTTCGCCAAACTTCTTCACCTGCAACGGCGAGTTAAACACGATATCATCGGCATAGCGAAGGATTTCGTCAAACTCCTCCGGCCGATAGGCAGGGGAGAACACATGGGTCTCCTCGCCGAATTTCTCAAATCCCAGCCGGGCTTCATACAGCCCGCTGGCGGTGGTGCCCGCCAGATACTGTTTCAAAAGGGGGTAGGTGTCAAACATGGAAAACGCCTTTTGTGCCAGCAAAATCTTGCACCTAGCCTTTTCCGACACCTCTTTCAGAATTTCCAGATTGTGAATCAGCAGGCTGTCGTCCACCAGATAATAGGGGGTTTTCAGCCCCGGAGAAACAAACCGCTCCATCTCAGTCCACCAGAACCGGGTTGTAGGATTCCTTCCACGGCAGGCCCCACTTGTTCAGGGCATCCATAAAGGGATCGGGATCAAACTCCTCCACATTATAAACGCCGGGCTTCTGCCAGGTGCCGTTCATCACCAGCATAGCGCCGATCATAGCCGGTACGCCGGTGGTGTAGGAAACGGCCTGAGAGCCGACTTCCTTATAGCACTCCTGATGGTCGCAGATGTTATACAGATAATAGGTCTTGTCCTTGCCGTCCTTTTTACCACGGAAAATGCAGCCGATGTTGGTCTTGCCAACGGTGCGGGGGCCAAGAGAAGCCGGGTCGGGCAGAACGGCCTTCAGGAACTGAAGCGGAATAATCTCTTTGCCTTCATACATAATCGGCTCAATAGAGGTCATGCCCACGTTTTCCAGGCACTTGAGGTGGGTCAGATAGCTCTGGCCAAAGGTCATGAAGAAACGGATTCTCTTGATGCCGGGGATATTCAGAGCCAGCGACTCGATTTCCTCGTGGTGGAGCAGGTACATATCCTTTTTGCCTACGCCCTCAAAGTCATATTCCCGCTTGATCTCCATGGGCTCGGTTTCTACCCAGTGGCCGTCCTCCCAATAGGAGCCCTTGGCGGATACTTCCCGGATGTTGATCTCCGGGTTAAAGTTGGTGGCAAAGGGATAGCCATGGTCGCCGCCGTTGCAGTCCAGGATATCGATATAGTTGATCTCGTCGAACTCATGCTTCAAAGCATAGGCGGAGAACACGCTGGTTACGCCGGGGTCAAAGCCGCTGCCCAGCAGAGCGGTGATACCGGCCTGCTCAAAGCGCTCCCGATAAGCCCACTGCCACTTGTATTCAAACTTGGCGGTATCCTCCGGCTCATAGTTGGCGGTGTCGATATAGTGGGTCTTGGTGGCCAGGCAAGCGTCCATGATGGTCAGATCCTGATAGGGCAGAGCCAGGTTCAGCACCACATCGGGCTTGAACTCGTTAATCAGGGCGATCAGGTCGTCCACATTGTCAGCATCCACCTTGGCGGTGCTGATTTTGGTCTTGGTGGTGCCCTCCAGCTTCTCTTTCAGTGCGTCGCACTTGGATTTGGTGCGGCTGGCAATGCAGATCTCCTCAAAAACTTCGCTGTTCTGGCAGCACTTGTGGATGGCCACAGAAGCCACGCCGCCGCAGCCGATAATCAATGCTTTTCCCATAGTAATCATCCTCCTGTGTGTTGGTAGTTTATTTATTTTAATGGGTAGGGGCGCACCTATGTGTGCGCCTTTGCACATCTAAAATCAAATCAATCAATATTCGGTTTCGTTTTGTAGGGGCGCATAGCATGCGCCCGCCTTTTCAGAAATAATGGTTTGGAAAATGCGGGCGGTTGATAACCGCCCCTACTGTGTGGCCTGCGCTACATAATTTCCTTTACTTTTCCAGCGCCAACAGCATTTCCCGCATCACTTTACACGCCGCCATGGCCGAAATTCCGCTGGGGTCATAATGAGGGCTCAATTCGTTGATATCACACGCCACCACATTGGCCTTCTGACACACCAATGTCACCGCTTTTCGCAGCTGGTCAAATGTCACGCCGCCCGGCTCCGGCGTACCGGTTCCCGGAAACACCGACGGGTCCATCACATCGAGATCAACGGTAAAATAGACCGGCACATCTCCCAGCTTCTCCAGCGTGTCTTCCAGCCCTTCAAAATCAAATTTCCGGGTGGTCACATGGTCTTTTCCAAAGGCAAATTCCTCCCGGTCGCCCGAACGGATACCAAACTGAAAAATTTTCCCGTCGCCGATAATCTCCCAGCACCGGCGAATCACGCAGGCATGGGACAATTTCACATCCAGATAATCCTCCCGCAAATCGGCATGGGCGTCAAAATGGACAACGTGGATATCCGGGTATTTTTCCGCCGCAGCCCGAAACGCCCCCAGCGTCACCAGATGCTCGCCGCCCAGCATAAAAGGCCGCTTGCCATCTGCCAGAATCGTTTTGGCCCGCTCCTCAATCGCCTCCAGCGCCAGCTGGCTGCTGCCGATGCACAGCTCAATATCGCCGCTGTCGAAAAAGGAATAGTCGGTCATGTCCTTGTCCTGATAGGGGCTGTATGTTTCCATACCAAAGGACTCGTGCCGGATGGCGCTGCTGCCAAACCGGGTGCCGGGGCGATAGGAAGTGGTGGAGTCAAAGGGTGCGCCAAACAGGACGGTAGAAGCGTCCTCATATTCTGCATCGCAGCCCAAAATGGTTTCAATATTCTTATTCAACATCAGCTAACAGCTCCTCTACATAGCGGGGAAGATAAAACGCCCCTTTGTGCAGGGTGGTGGTATAATACCGGCAGTGGAACCCCCGCAGATTCCACCGGGTTTCGTTCAAATCCCGAAGGGGATGATATTTCTTGGATGCAAACCCAAACAGCCAGTGGCCAGAGGGATAGGTGGGGATATGCGCCTGATACACCTTATGGATGGGGAAGGAGGCCGCAATGTTTTTGTGCGCCCGCTGGCAGGCATGAGCGTCCTCTGTATAGAAGGGGCTTTCGTGCTGGTTCACCATGATGCCGTCCTCTTTCAGCGCCTTAAAGCAGTTTCCATAGAACTCCTTGGTAAACAGCCCTTCACCGGGGCCAAAGGGGTCGGTAGAGTCCACAATAATCAGGTCGTATTCATCTTCACAAAAACGGATGAACTTCAGGCCATCCTCATAATAAATATTCAGCCGCTCATCGTCCAGGCAGCAGGCAGTTTTGGGAAGATATTTTTTGCACACCTCCACCACCAGCGGGTCGATCTCCACCATGTCGATACACTCAATTTCGGGATATCTCGCCAGCTCCCGCACCACGCCGCCGTCACCGGCACCGATGACCAGCACCTTTTTCACATTGGGATGCACCGCCATGGGAATGTGGGTAATCATCTCGTGGTAGATGAACTCATCCTTTTCCGTGAGCATCATATAGCCGTCCAGCGTAAGGAAGCGACCGAATTCCGGGGACTCAAATACGTCAATGCGCTGAAATTCACTTTTGCCGCTGTACAGCTGACGGTCTACCCGAATGGAGAGCTTCACATTGGGGGTCTGGGCTTCCGAGAACCAGAAATTCACAAGT
>CAJFNK010000055.1 GCA_904394685.1 Candidatus Heritagella gallinarum | reverse complement strand
TTTTACAAGAAAGGCGGTCGTTTGTCTGCACCCTTTCATTCCTATTTGTGCGGACGCATAGCGACCGAATGGTTGATTGTGATGAAAGAGCTGGTTCGTAAAGCCGGTCTGGAAAATGAGTTTCTCATCCGTTCTGCCGCCACCAGCCGGGAGGAAATTGGAAACGATGTCCATCCGGGAACCCGCAACCGGCTTTATGAGGCGGGAATCCCTGTGGAACATCGCCGGGCAACCCAGATGACCGCCCGTGACGGGCAGGAATACGACTATCTCATCGGGATGGACCGGTATAACCTGCGGAATATGAAGGCGATCCTGCGGGAGGAGGACTGGCACAAGGTTTCGCTGCTGCTCCAGTTTTGCGGCGAGAGCCGGGACGTGGCCGACCCCTGGTATACCGGCGATTTTGACGCTACCTATGAGGATGTTGACCGGGGCTGCCGGGCGCTGCTGCAAGCCATAGCTGGCTCCCGCTAAGCTCAAACAGGCTATGCTGCACTGGCTCTGGTTTTGGCTTTTAAAACGATTGACAAACCGGGAAAAAGGTTCTATACTAAGTCCAATAGGAAAAACCGATGAGCAGAAGGAGTACACCGGCAAAGGAGTTTTCAGAGAGCCGCAGAGGGTGGGATTGCGGCAGCCGTCCGGCGGTGGAATGGGTCTGTGAGGGCAAAGGCGAACAGTTTGAGTAGTCTTTGACGGGGACTCCGCCCGTTATCAGGGGAGCGTATGTATCCGCATACGAAAGAAGGTGGGCGCTGATGCGTCAATTTGGGTGGTACCGCAGGAGTTAGGCTCTTGTCCCTTTTGGGACAGGAGCTTTTTTATTTTCCTGCTTTTCCGCCATCGCCCACTTCACGGAATTTGATTTTGGGAGGCCATCTTTATGGAACCAGTACAAACCGAACGTAAACCGGTCATTTTCAGCGCAATCCAGCCCAGCGGCACCATTACACTGGGAAACTATCTGGGCGCTCTTAAAAACTGGATCTCACTGCAGGATGAGTATGACTGCATCTATGCGCTGGCAGATCTGCACACCATCACCGTGCGGCAAGACCCCGCCGCTTTCCGCCGCAATACGCTCGAAGCCTATGCCCTGCTGCTGGCATGCGGAATCGACCTTGACAAGAGCCTGTTCTTTATCCAGAGCCAGGTGGCGGCACATGCCGAGCTGGCCTGGGTGCTGAATTGCTTCACCCAGTTTGGCGAGCTGTCCCGCATGACGCAGTTTAAGGATAAGTCGCAGAAACACCCCGAAAACATCAACGCCGGCCTGTTTACCTATCCCAGCCTGATGGCAGCTGATATTTTGCTGTATCAGGCCGATCTGGTGCCGGTTGGTGCCGACCAGAAGCAGCATCTGGAATTGACCCGTAACATCGCCGAGCGCTTTAACGGCGTTTATAGCCCTACCTTCAAGGTGCCGGAGGGCTATATCCCCAAGACCGGCGCCCGCATCATGTCGCTGCAAGACCCCACCCGCAAGAT
This sequence comes from Candidatus Heritagella gallinarum, assembly GCA_904394685.1. GTDB lineage: Bacteria > Bacillota > Clostridia > Oscillospirales > Acutalibacteraceae > Heritagella_A > Heritagella_A gallinarum. The sequence goes on along the minus strand of CAJFNK010000055.1, from coordinate 542 downwards.
GTCCAAGTCCGACGAAAACGCAAACGGCTATATCGCCCTGCTGGATAAGCCGGATGATATCATGCGGAAGTTCAAGCGTGCGGTCACCGACAGCGAGGCCTGCGTGCGCTATGCCGAGGGCAAGGACGGCGTGAACAACCTGATGGGCATTTATTCCTGTGTGACCGGCAAGAGCTTTGAGGAAATCGAGCGGGAGTTCGAGGGCAAGGGCTACGGCGATTTCAAGGTCGCTGTGGGCGAGGCTGTGGTCGAGCATCTGCGCCCCATCCAGGAGCGTTTTGCCGAGCTGATCAAAGACAAGGCTTATCTGGAAAAGTGCTATACCGAAAACGCCGGAAAGGCTGCCCGGATTGCCTATCGCACACTGGCCAAGGTCATGAAAAAGGTCGGCTTTTTGCCTTTGGGAAAATAATCATCGATACAAATCATCATAGAAAAGTCCCCGTCGCAGCGAGTTTTTCTGAGGTGCCCCCTGTCAAGTAGACAGTGAAAAAACAAAAGAATATTTTGTTGGAGATGGTCTCTGCTTTGGCAGGGGCCAT
>CAJFNK010000054.1 GCA_904394685.1 Candidatus Heritagella gallinarum | reverse complement strand
TGACGGTCTACCCGAATGGAGAGCTTCACATTGGGGGTCTGGGCTTCCGAGAACCAGAAATTCACAAGTATCAATCCTTTCTATCACAAAATCCATCTTATCTCTTTCTTGCCCGAATCACAAACGTAACCGGGAGTATCCGGGCTTTTTGAGCAAACTCATCGTCGCCCGCAGTCATCTCCGGGTCAGATTCTTCCTCCAACCGTTCCAAAAAGAACCCGGCGGCGGATAGAGCATTAATATAGGTGGACAGTTTACGGTCCGACAGGGTAATCGTCCCTTTTTCAAGGGGAACCGAGTACCAGCTTTCATCAAAATAGGACTTTTGAAAAACCAGCTGGCCGTTGTTCATGGCCACACACTTATGCAAAGGGTGAGACCAGCTAAAAACGAACACGCCGCCAGGTTTCAGATAAGAGGCCACACGGCGGAATGCCCTTTCCAGATCTACTGCCCATCCGATAGCATAAACCGAATACACCAGATCGAAATATTCAGCCGGTATCCCGCACTCTTCCTCCATGGGAGAACAGATCAGCTTTGCCGGCATCTCATTAGCCGTTAAGCGCTTCTCTGCCTTTTCCAACTGTGATCGGGAAATATCCAGACCCCAGAGTTCGCCAGCATGGCGTTTTCCCATGTATTGCAGGGATTGTCCATCCCCACAGCCAATCTCCAGTACTTTTTTACCGGAGACATCTCCCAACAGCTGCAATTTTTCTTCCGAAACAAACGCCCCATATAACGGAAGCGCTATTGTCCCCAGAAAATCACTGCCGACCTCGTTCCAATAATTGCTATTGGTTTGGTAAACGGCCTCTTTTTCGATCTTGTCGAAGGTACGGCTTCCGAATTCACCTGTACCGATAATTGCTTTTGGTGTCACAGGGCAGACTCTCCTTTGAATCTTTTCTATTGCGCTCTAGCGGTCATGAAATAGCCCTTTTTCTTAGCATATTCAATGCCAATCGTGGAGGCGGCCATTGGTAGTCCGCATATTCCAGCTGGACTTATTTGGGTAAGCAATCTACATTTCAAACAGGCGCCGGATGCCATCATATAGCATCGTAGCCAAAAGAATCACATTGATAAAATCAAAATATCCTCTCTTTACCGCATCCACACGCTTCCGATTTCGTGGAGAAATCACCTCTGCCTTGGCCAGTGTGATATAACCCAGTATCAAATCCATCGCAGCAAATAAAACAGCCAGCAAAATCACAAAAAGCCACTGAAACCACAAGATGTTTTGGAAATCGGAAAGAAAAAATCCGGAAAAGAACTGTATCGACAGATACAAATATCCAACGAAATAGAGAAGCCGCAGCCGAGCCTTGGGGAAAGAGAGCTTTTTCATAATCAATGCCCCTTTCACATAAAATCTCTGATCTTGCCCGACAATTCGCCTGACAGTTTCATGTGGGGCGAACGCACTTTTGAATACAGACGTACTTTATAACCAATCATCCACTACGTTTTAAATTCCATTCATTCCTCGAATCACATTCAGCCGCTCAATCCCCGGATCTTCGGGGCCGGTCATGGAGCAGCCCTTTTCCTTGGCGTATTCGATGTAATCCAGTATTTCCTCGGTAATTTCCTCGCCGGGGGAAAGAATCGGGATTCCGGGCGGATAGCACATGACAAATTCGCTACAAATGCGCCCGCAGGTGCGGCGCAGCGGAAGCGATTCCTTTTCCGCATAAAATGCCGCCTGCGGCGATACCGCCACAATCGGCTCAATATATTCCTGTACCATCAGGTCGGTCTTGGGGCCGCTATACCGACGGCGGATTTCCGCCATGGCACTCACCAGCCGCTCGACTTCCCGCTGACGGTCTCCGATAGAGAGATAGGCCAGAATGTTGCCCAAATCGCCGAACTCGATCTGAATATCATACTCATCCCGCAGCAGGTCATAGACCTCAATCCCCGCCAGCCCGATGTTCAGCGTGTTCACCGAGAGCTTGGTCACGTCGAAATCATAAATGCTGTCCCCGTTAATCAGTTCACGGGAATAGGCATAATAGCCGCCGATGCGGTTGATCTCCGAGCGGGCATATTCTGCCAGCTTTACCACCCCGGCAAAGGCTTCTTTGCCACGCAGCGCCAAGTTCCGGCGGGAAATATCCAGACTCGAAAGCAGCAGATACGAGCCGCTGGTCGTCTGGGTCAGGTTGATGATCTGCCGCACATGCCCCTCCTGCATGGCCGGGCCGGTGAGCAGCAGCGAGCTTTGGGTCAGGCTGCCGCCGGATTTGTGCATGGAAACCGCTGCCATATCCGCTCCCGCCGCCATGGCGGAAATGGGAAGCCCCTCGCCAAAATAAAAGTGCGTGCCGTGCGCCTCGTCTGCCAGACACAGCATCCCGTATTCATGCGCCAGCTTGACAATGGAGCGCAAATCGGAACAGATGCCGTAATAGGTGGGGTTGTTCACCAGCACCGCCTTGGCGTCCGGGTTCTTTCGGATCGCCATTTCCACATCCTTTACGCTCATTCCCAGCGGAATCCCCAACCGGTCATCGCACGCCGGGTTCACATACACGGGCACAGCGCCGCACAGCACCATGGCGCCCATCACGCTGCGGTGGACGTTGCGGGGAAGGATGATTTTTTCACCCCGTTTGGCAACCGACAGGATCATGCTTTGTACAGCGGAGGTAGTTCCCCCCACCATTAAAAAGGCGTGAGCTGCCCCGAAGGCCTCGGCTGCCAGTTCCTCCGCTTCCCGGATTACAGAAATCGGATGACACAGATTGTCGAGGGGCTTCATGGAGTTCACGTCCATACGCATACAGGTTTCGCCCAACAGGGCGGTGAGTTCCGGGTTGCCCCGGCCCCGTTTATGTCCGGGAACGTCAAAGGGGACAACCCTCATTTTCTGAAATTTTTCCAGCGCCTCATAAATCGGCGCCCGTTCCTGTGAAAGCGGCATTTTTCATTCCCCCTCAATAAATATTCCGCCCGCTAAAGATCTCGATCATTTCCTGCCGCAGGCTGTCCATAATTGCCAGCCGGGTTTGAGGCGGAAGCTCATACACATCCGTATTAAACAGGTAGTTTTGCAGGTTGACTTCCTTTACCATCATTTTGGTGTGGAACAGGTTGGCTTCATATACGTTAATATCCACCGTATCATACCGGCGCAGGATTTCCTGATCAATATAGTCCTGAATCGAAGTGATTTTGTGGTCGAGGAACAGCTTCTGCCCGTCCACATCACGGGTAAAGCCCCGCACACGGTAATCCATGGTAATAATATCAGAATCAAATGAATTAATCAGATAATCCAGCGTGGAAAGGGGCGTGATTTCCCCACAGGTAGCCACATCGATATCCACCCGGAAGGTGGCCAGGCAGGTATCGGGATGATATTCGGGATAGGTGTGTACCGTCACATGGCTCTTGTCCAGATGCGCCAGCTGGGTTTCCCCCTGCACCGGGATCATGGAGCCTTCGGCAATCAGAATAGTAACCGACGCTCCCTGCGGCTCATAGTCCTGCCGGGAAACGTTCAGAACCGTGGCGCCGATCATGTCGGTAAGCCGGGTGAGGATATTGGTCAGACGCTCGGAATTATACTGCTCGTCGATATAGGCGATATAGTCCTTCTGCTCCCTTGGAGTTTTGGCATAGCATACGTCATAAATATTAAAGCTCAACGCCTTTGTCAGGTTATTAAACCCGTATAATCTCATTTTCTGATCCATCATGAATCCTCCTGCTCCGGGGCAGTTCCCCGTATTCCCTGATTCAAAAATAAAAAACGCAGATGATGTTCCACACCACCTGCGTTGAATCATTTCCTATCTTTCCGGGAAGCTGGGTATTTCATTTTTCAGACATTCCTGTCCCGGATGATACAGATTTCAGAGTCTATATAGCAAATATCTTACTTTTACCACTCTTATTGATTGTTTCACAAGTTGATGTGCAGCGCACCGGTTATAAAGTAACCAACTTATAAAATTTGAGCTGTTAACTCCATCAATAAGGCAACCATCGTTGCCAATCGGCAGTTGACCCGGCTGTCCGTATGGCCTTGACCCGATAACGGGTGGTCAAAAAATATTTGCATGAAACTCTGTAAAACGCATCATTCCATAGCTATTTTATAGTACACTTTTTGCCTATAAAAGTCAATATCAAAACCTTCCAAAAACCATGTGCTGCAATCAGGCGGGTTGAAGATGGCGGGCGGCAAACTCGCCAAAAACCTCCCCAATCAGCCGGTGCCCTTCCCGGTTGGGATGGATTCCGTCTGCACACAGCAGGTCACGGCAGTTTTTCGACGCCAAAAAAGGCGTGCGGACATCCACCAGCGGGGCATGGGACTCCATTGCCACCCGGCAAAGGGCGTTGGAATACATCTCCTGATGACGGTAAATCGTCTGGATGTCCCCGCCCAGCCAATCCAGAATGGCGTTTTCATCTAGGCCACCCCGGCAGAACCAGTGAAAATACCGTTGGGCGTCAATGGGCGGCAGGCTCATCACAATGGGCAAAATCCCGTTGTTTTGCAGCAGGGAGATCATTTTGCGGCACTTCTCCATAAATTCCGGCAGCGGCGTGTTGGGAAGATGCTCCCCCTTGGGGTTTTGGGAAATTTCCGCCCAGCGATAATCGCAGTCGTTGCCGCCATACTCCAGCACCACCGCATCGCACGAAAGCCCTCGGTCAAGCGCACGGGAAAGCTGTTCCAGCCCCTTTGTCACCGTACAGCCAAATTTGGCTCGGTTGACAATCGCCAATGGATATTCCTCCTCTAAAAACTGCCATCCACTTTCTTTGGGAACGATATAGCTTTCACTGTGGTCAAGCTCAATTCCCTTTAAGATAGAATCCCCATAAATCTGCACTTTATGAAACAGTCCCATCTCAAGACCTCCTTTTAAACGTTTTGAAATCTAGTTTTTAAAACTATATATTATGATAGAGTATTTTATAAGAAACAGTTTTAATAATTTGTAAACTTTCCGCTTGTACTTTTTGGATTTTTTTAAAAGGCTTGCGCCTTGCCACTCGCCTCTCTTGCAGTCTTTATGGGGAAGGCGTATACTGAATATCATAGATTCTTATCTTTACAGAGGAGTTTGCGTATTATGCAGAAAATCGAATTATTTCCCAATCCCGCAAGCAAAGCCCGGCTGGTAGGCTATCTTCATGACCCCCTGACCGAAATGCCCACCTATCGCACCAAACGTCCCTGCGTGCTGATTTTTCCCGGCGGGGGATATGAGATGCTCTCTGAGCGGGAAGCCGACCCGGTAGCTTTTTCGTTCTTTAAAAAGGGATATCAGGCTTTTGTCCTTTATTATTCCCTCAAAGAAGAAGCAAAAAACATGCAGGTACTCATGGACGCTTCTCACGCCATCATGGAGATTCGCCACCACTGCGATGAATGGAATGTGCAGTCCAACCAGATTGCCGTTTGTGGTTTTTCGGCAGGTGGACATGCTGCCGGCAGCCTGGGGATTTTGTGGAATCATCCCCGCCTGCTCGAAAAAATGGACACGGAAAACGGCCTGAACCGCCCCGACGCCATGATTTTGTGCTATCCCGTTATCACCGCCGGTGAATTTGCCCACCAGGGCTCTCTGGAATGGGTTTCGGGCAGTCCCCGTGGCACCGAAGAAAATGAGTTCTGGGCGCTTGACCGGCACGTTGACAGCACCACTCCGCCCGCTTTTATCTGGCACACCGTAGAGGACGACTGCGTCCCGGTTGAAAACACACTGCTGCTGCTCAACGCCTTGCAGCGCAATAAAATTTTCTATGAATGTCACCTTTACCCGCACGGTGCCCATGGAATGTCAGTCTGCACCGTAGAAGTCGGCTCCCCCAACAAACGGACGGCTACCTGGGTGCCTCTTTGTTGTGACTGGCTGGAAGACCTGTTCCAGTTCCCCGAATAATCCTTGTTTTTTGATAGGAAACACAAAAAAATATCTTTTTTATTCTAAAAAGTGTTTTTTCGTCATAAAAAATCTTTACTTCCCTCTTTAATCATGCTATGCTTATCGTAGTATTATTTTGGAATAAAAAACCAGGCACAAAAGGGGGTGCGGGCGGCTTGAAAAAAGAAAAAGAAAAAGAGAAAAAGAAAAAACGGGAAAAACAATCAGTCAACTCCAGAGCTTCAGAAGAACCGGCTGCTGAACCTCCATTTTCCGAGTCTTCCCTGCCGGAACACACAGATGATCTTTCCGGCGGTATGAATGATCTGCGGCAGGCCCTGGAAGAATTAGGCGGAAAATGGCGGCTCCAGGTTTTATGGAGCCTTCGCAGCGGGGGAGAACTCCGCTATGGCACCATTAAAAGCGCAATCCCCGGCATCACCGATATGATGTTAAGCCAAAGCCTGCGGGACCTTTGCCAGTCCGGGCTGGTAGAGCGTCAACAGTATCAGGAAATTCCTCCACGGGTGGAATACCGTATTCGCCCAGAGGGAATCACCTTGATTCCGGTCATTCAGTGGTTGATTGACTGGCAGAAAAACCGCATGACAACAGAGCTGTAAACGGCTCCGAACCACACGCCGCTCTCCGGCCCGCCCGCCGGAAGCGGTGTTTTTTTACCAACAAGGAGGAATTTCTATGCCATCCGAGCAAATCCGCTATGAAAATCAGGACCTACGGGAGCAGGACTGGGAAGATCAGGAACTATGCGGCGCTGTTTTTTCAGATTGCCGGTTTTATGGCGCTGCCATGAGCGGCCTTTTTACCAAATGCTGCCAGTTTATTAACTGTGACTTTTCTTTTGCCCAGCTCTCCGGAAGCCGCCATGTGCGTTCCGCATTTCTAAACTGCCGCTTTCACGGAACCAGCCTTTTCAGCGCCTCCTTTGAAGAATGTAAAGGTACCGGCAGCAATTTTACCGGCGCAGACCTAACCGGGCTTACTCTAACTGGCGGGAACTTTTCTTTTTCCATATGGGAAGGCTGCTCCCTGCAAAAAATGGATTTTCAATCCTGCTCGTTTGAAGGCGCTAATTTTACCGAAGCCGATCTCGAAAAATCGAACCTTTCGGGCTGCAATCTGCGGCAGGCTATCGTCAGCCGGGCCAATCTTTTTGGCGCTGATTTACGGGAGGCCCGAATCGAGGGGGTAGACCTGAAAAGCGCCAAACTGAAGAAAACTAAAATTGATTTGCAGCAGGCCGTCTATCTGGCAGAAAGCCTCGGAGCAGAGCTTGGATAAAGGCAGCCCCACGCAAGATTGCAGGCATTTTCCCGATATCTTCTGCATCTCGGCCACATTTTCGAACATGTTTTCGGAATGATAGATATTGTGTTAATTCGACAAGATTTACATAATTCCATACAAGATATAGAGCGGCTTTTTCCTTTCTGCCTTGACATTCCTTTTTGGGAGAAGTACAATAGGGAATATATTATCGATTCTCGGCCTGACAAAAAGGCCGCTTGATCTTATAGAGAAAGGCCGGAGCATGATGAAACCACAGATTCGCAAGCGCAGTGGGGAACTGGCAACTTTTGACGCCGCAAAAATCCGCAGCGCTGTTTTTAAAGCCAATATTCGTCTAACCGAAGAACGTCTTTCCCCGCACCAGCTGGACGAGCTTACCCAGCAGGTAGCCCAGAAAGCCCTGCAAGGAGAAGCCATCCCTACCGTAGAACAGGTACAGGATCTGGTAGAGGAATGTCTGATCGCCCATGGCTATGCTCAGACTGCCAAAGCCTATATCCTGTATCGTGACGAGCATCGCAAAGCCCGTGAATTTGACCCCGACTTGATGAAAACCTATGAGAACCTCACCTTCCGTCCCTGTCGGGATGAGCAGGAATACCGGGGAATCAACGAAGATACCGCCATGGGAACCATGCTGGAATATGGCTCGGAGGGCGCCAAGGCGTTTTATGACACCAATGTGATTCCGCCCGATGTCGTAAAGGCACATCATGACGGTGATATCCACATCCATGATAAAGATTTTTATGCCCTCACAGAAACCAGCTGCCAGATCGACCCCATCACCCTGTTCCACGGCGGTTTCTCCACCGGGCACGGCTATCTGCGGGAGCCTAACGATATCCGAAGCTCTACCGCCTTGGCCTGCATCGCCATTCAGGCCAACCAGAACGAGATGCACGAGAGCCAGGGGATTCCCAATTTTGATTATGCAATGGCGCCCGGTATCGATAGAACCTATCGCAAATCCTATTTTGCCGCACTGGCGCAATACTGGCAAATCCTTTTGGGATTTTCCCATCATGATGCCAAAGCGCTGGCAGAAGAAGCCAAAAACCAGCTGGGAAGCGATTTCTCCCTGTGCGATACCGAAGCCTATGGCGCACGTTTCATAGAATGGCTGCCCCGTCATCAGCAGGAGAACGGCTTTGCCATCATTTCTCCGGAGCAGGCGGCGGCTTCCCACCGCTACGCCGTGGAAAAGGCGCAATCCGAAACCGACGCCGCCTGCTGGCAGTCGATGGAGGCTCTCATCCACAACCTGAACACCATGAATTCCCGTGCCGGAGCGCAGGTACCATACAGCTCCCTGAACTATGGAACCGACACCACTCCCCAGGGCCGCATGGTCATCCGCAACCTTTTGCTGGCAACCCGTGCCGGCCTGGGCGACGGCAGCATGCCGATTTTCCCAGTGCATATTTTCAAAGTGAAAGAAGGGGTCAACCTGAACCCCGGTGACCCCAACTATGACCTCTACCAGCTGGCCATCGAAGTGGCCTGCCAGCGGGTTTCCCTTCATTTTTCGTTTTTGGATGCGCCCTTTAACCTGCGTTTCTACCGTCCGGATGATTACACCACCGAAACCGCCTATCAGGGCAATAATATCCGGGTAATGGAAAACACCGTTGACCCCAGCCGGGAAACCTCCTGCGGGCGTGGAAACCTGAGCTTTACTTCCCTCAATCTGCCCCGGATTGCGCTGGAATCCAAAGGGGACATCACCCGTTTTTATGCCATTTTGAAAGAACGCATGGCTCTCATCGCCCGTCAGCTGCGCCAGCGCATGGAAATCCAGTGCAGCCGCCGTGCTTATAACTACCCCTTCCTTATGGGGCAGGGCGTATGGATTGACTCCGATTCCCTCTATCGGGAAGATCTGGTGGGCAAGGTGCTACGTCACGGCACGCTCAGCATCGGCTTTGTCGGGCTGGCAGAGGCCTTGATCGCCCTCACCGGTCACCATCACGGGCAATCCCCCAAAAGCCAGCAGCTGGGACTGGATATCATCGGCTATATGAGCCAATACACCGATTCCCTGTGCCGGGAAACCGGTCTGAACTGGAACCTGATCGCCACGCCCAACAAGGGGACTGCCATGCGCTTTGCCCGGCTGGACGCCAAAAAATTCGGCTCTATCCCCGGCGTTACGGATAAAGAAAAATACACAGAGTCTTTCCTCATCCCCGAAGACGGCTCTGTGGACGTCTATGAGCGCATCCGGCTGGAAGCGCCTTATCATGCTATGACCTTGGGCGGACACCTGTGCCGTGCCGAGCTGGAGAGCAGCCAGCCCGAAAAAGAGCTGGAAAACGTCCTCCATGCCATGAAGGAGGCCGGTATCGGATACGCCATCGCAGGGCCAAAGGAAATCTATCAGACTGCCGCCGGACAGGCTCTGTGAGCAAAGGAGCGATGATGATGGAAAATACACTTCGCCTGTTTGGAATCGTGGAAGAATCCGTCGTTGACGGTCCCGGTTTTCGTTACACCATTTTTGTCCAGGGCTGCCCTCACGGCTGCCCCGGCTGCCATAACCCCGGTTCCCATCCCTTTACCGGGGGCACGCTGCGGGATATTGACTCGCTTTTTCAGGAAATCCGCACCAATCCTCTGCTCAAGGGCGTAACCTTCAGCGGGGGAGAGCCCTTCTGTCAGCCCCGTCCTCTGGCAGAACTCGCAAAAAAAGTCCATGCCATCGGCATGGACGTAATGATATATTCCGGCTGGACGCTGGAGCAGCTTCAGGCAATGGATAACCCGGATATCCATTCGCTGCTCTCCGAGGCCGATTTTCTGGTGGATGGCCCGTTTGTTCTCGAAAAGCGGGATCTTGAGCTGAACTTCCGTGGCAGCTCCAACCAGCGGGTTCTGGACATGAAAAAGACCCGTCAGGCCGGAAATCCGGTCTGGGCGGACTTTGCCTGATTGCAAGCCCGCCTTTTCCGGGTTTCGGTTTTAGAGCTTCTTTTCCGCTGCAAAAGCAGATTCGGCCAGAGAAGTGCCGGTTTTTTCAGGCGTTTGCAGGCATATATCCCAGATCGCCAACGTTTCCTGGTCAACGCCAAACGGCAGTTCTTTGCCGGTTCCACCGGGGCCAATGGCGATGGAGTTGCCAATGCAGTGCCAGCCTTTCCAGGCTCCTTTGGTCACTTCTCCAACATTGCTTACCCCTACAATCGACATCCCATAGGTATCCGCAAGCGCTGTGTAAGGAGTTTTCCACTCCTGACCATAGCGCTTTTTTTCGGCCAAAAACGCATCGTCCACCGCCCAGGAAGAAGGGGAGAGCAGCAGCTGGCAGCCCATACGCCCCAGCACCCGGCCGATCACCGCTGATTCTTCCAGATTATCGGCACAAATGGACATCCCGATTCTGCCGACTGGGGTATCCACCACGCCAAGACGGTCTCCCACACTGTACATGTCTTCAATTCCGGTAAGGACATTGATTTTCCGATGCTTGAGCAGCAGCTCGCCCTGTGGAGAATACAGCACCGCCGTATTGTAATAGCGATCCCCGTCTTTTTCGGTCAGCCCGGCCGCCAGATACAGCTGGCAGCGCATTGCCAGCGATCGGAACCATTCGCTGGTTTTTCCTGGTACCGGCTCTGCCAGAGCAAGGTCGTCCGGGTTTGCCCAGCCAAGGTCACAGCACTCCGGCAACACCAGAATTTCACAGCCTAACTGCTGTGCTTCTTCGGCAAAAACCGCCGCACGATGCAGATTTCCTTCCAGATCTCCGGCCTCTACCAACATCTGGCCCATTCCGATTTTCATACAAATTTCCTCCTTGGATAAAAAAAGCCACAAGGGCGCTGTTTTTGCAGTGCCCTCGTGGTTTTATGACAAACAATTATTTGCAGTTGTTCTTCAGAGTCTCCAGAGAGCCCTTCAGTTCAGCAGGCAGCTTGTCGCCGAAAGTCTTGTAGAATTCCTCGATCTCGGCAGCCTCTTTTGCCCACTCGTCCTTGTTGACAGCCAGGATGCCCTTCAGGTCGTCCATGGTGAAGTCTTTCAGGCCTTCCAGGTTGATGTCCTCAGCATGAGGCACATAACCGATAGCGGTCTCCTCAGCGTCGGCCTTGCCTTCGCAGCGAGCCACGATCCAGTCGAGAACACGCAGGTTGTCGCCAAATCCGGGCCAAATGAAGTGGCCTTCGTCGTCCAGACGGAACCAGTTCACGTTGAAGATCTTGGGAGCCTTGTCGCCCAGCTTCTCGCCCATCTCGATCCAGTGCTTGAAGTAGTCGCCCATGTGGTAGCCGCAGAAGGGCTTCATAGCCATGGGGTCGTGACGCAGCACGCCAACAGCGCCGGTAGCAGCAGCAGTGGTCTCAGAAGCCATGATGGAGCCTACGAACACACCATGGTTCCAGTCACGGGACTGATACACCAGAGGAGTGGTCTTGGCACGACGGCCGCCGAAGATGATAGCGGAAATCGGAACGCCAGCGCCCTTGTCGAATTCGGGGCTGATGCAGGGGCAGTTCTTGGCAGGAGCGGTGAAGCGGCTGTTGGGATGAGCGCCCTTCACATCGCTGGTCTTGCCGTTC
>CAJFNK010000053.1 GCA_904394685.1 Candidatus Heritagella gallinarum | reverse complement strand
GGTGGAGAAGGACGACAAGGGCAAGGAAAAGGTATTGGAAATGACCATTGAAGAGCTGGATCTCTCGGTTCGCTCCTTCAACTGCTTAAAACGTGCCGGCATCAATACGGTGGAGGATCTGATCAACAAGTCTGAAGAAGACATGATGAAGGTCCGCAACCTGGGCCGCAAATCCCTTGAAGAAGTTGTGTGGAAGATGGCCTCTCTGGGCTTTAATCTGCGCAAAGAAGAGGAATAATCGGCAGTCGTGCCGGAATAGAACACTGATTAACGTAAAAGGAGTGAAATTTCGATGCCCGGAACTAGAAAGCTCGGAAGAGACACTGCTCATAGAACCGCAATGCTGCGTGCTATGGTAACGTTCCTGCTGGAGAATGGCAAGATCGAGACCACCGCTACCCGTGCAAAGGAAGTCCGCGCTCTGGCGGAAAAAATGATCACCATCGCTAAGGAGAACAACGTGCACAACCAGAGATTGGTTAACGGCTTTGTTACCAAAGAGGCTGTTGCACACAAGCTGTTCACCGATATTGCTCCCAAGTATGCGGAGCGCAATGGCGGCTATACCCGCATCACCAAGCTGGGACCCCGTCGTGGCGATGCAGCTGAGATGGCTATCATTGAGCTGCTGTAATTTCAGATAACGAAGAAAGCCTGTTCATCTCGAACAGGCTTTTTGTTTTGTAAAAAAATTTGGCAAAATGAAAAGTTGAAACCGTCTATGAATTGTCGTAGAATAAAAGTTATGTAGAAAAACGTCTTACAATCACAAAGGAGAGGAGTTATCAATATGTTTGGCGTAGGATTACAAAAAGCGCCTCAGGACTGGCAGATTTTGCAGCAGCAGGCGGGTGCAGCAGTGGTGGAACTGGCAGGAACCTGGCAGCTTCCAGAAGAAACCGATATCAAAGAGACGCTGGTGTATGTACGGGTGGTAGAAGAAGACACCGGGCGGGAGGTTATCAACTGGACGCAGGCCGAAATGGGTCAGGAGGAACCTTGCTGGAAGTGTGAACTGAGCGTTCCCACCGGTGGGCTGTATCGGCTGGAGACCGGTTTGGCAGATCGAAATCAGGCTGCGTTGGAATGGGCCTTGCGGGGCGATATGAGACACCACCTCGGTGTGGGAGATCTGTTCGTAATTGCCGGGCAGAGCAATTCTGCCGGATATGGAAAAGACCCATTCTATGATCCACCTCAGCTGGGGGTACATCTGCTTCGGAACAGTATGCGCTGGGATCTGGCCAGCCACCCCATGAATGAATCCACCGATACCCGGCATCCAGCAAATCTGGAGATGGCCAATCCCGGTAATTCCCCCTATTTGAGCTTTGGGAAAACACTCATGCGGATATTGGGATACCCCATTGGCCTGCTGCAAACCTCTTTGGGCGGTTCGCCTCTTTCGCAGTGGGAACCGGCAGAAAACGGTCATCTGTATGCTTCCATGATGGAGGTGATTCGTTCGCAGGGCGGCAAGATTAAAGGAGTGCTGTGGTATCAGGGCTGCTCCGACATTGATCCAGAGCCTTCCCGTACCTATGAAAAGCGTTTTACCGCTATGCTGCAAACATTCCGGGAAGAAATGGGAGAAGAAGTGCCATGGATAACCGTGCAGCTGAACAGGCGTTTGAACGATGCTGAAAAAATGCCGGAAAGTGACGATGGCTGGGGGAGAATTCGGGAAGCACAGCGCCAGTGCGCCCGGAAGCTTCCCGGGGTTTCGGTGGTGCCTGCCACAGATTTTGGGCTGAGTGATGGGATTCATAACAGTGCTTCTGCCAATGTCGTATTGGGCGAGCGAATGGCCGAAGCAGCTCTGGAAGACCTGTACCATCGCCGCAACGACAGCCACGCCCCCGATTTGGAGAGAGCGGCCATGATTGCGTCTGACATGCTTGAACTGCGGTTTTCCCATGTGAGGGGCCGATTGTTCCTGTATGATTCCTGGGATATATGTCACAAGGCGTTTACCATAGAGGACGAAAACGGTGTAGCTGAGATCGAAAGCGCAGAAGCGCAGGGGGATGTCATTCGTATAAGAGTGAAGCGTTCCCTTTGCGGAAAGGTGTGGGTTTCCGGTGGCTGGCAGATGAACCCGCCCAGCCTGATGCCGGTAGACTTTTCCAACCATTTACCTGTTTTGTCTTTCTATCGGGTGGAAGTCAGTTGAAGTAAAAAATATTGGTTTGAAGCCTTAATAATGTACAAGCCCCCCCCGGCTAAGCCGGGGGTTGTCGTTGCGCTAAAGCATACTAAAACAAAAAAGGCTGATGGAATTCCATCAGCCTTTTTTGTTTTAACAGTGGTGGACGTTAACAGACTTGAACTGCTGACCCTTCGCACGTCAAGCGAATGCTCTACCAGCTGAGCTAAACGTCCATGCAT
>CAJFNK010000052.1 GCA_904394685.1 Candidatus Heritagella gallinarum | reverse complement strand
TTTTGACTTCACATCGTGTTCCTTGCCTCTGAAAACATTGATTTTACTGGACTATCTCATGTTTTCTTATTAGGAGGCGGGGAAAGCAGATCGCTTTTTTGTTTGGTCATTGCAGCGTATCCACTGCCATATTGGCACAGGCATTGAGCTCCATGCCTGCCAGATTGCCCTGTAAAAATTCATAATATCCCTGGGCGCCCACCATGGCGGCGTTGTCGCCGCAATAGCAAAGCTCCGGACGGAAGAACTGCCAGCCGTTGCGGTCACATTCTTCCTGAAGCCGGGCACGCAGCAGCCGGTTGGCCGAAACACCGCCTGCAATCACCAGCTTTTGGGCGCCGGTCTGTTTTGCCGCTGTTACGGTATTGTGAACCAAGCACTCAACTACCGCCTTGCGGAAGGAAGCGGCCAGATCGGGGATATTCAGCTCCTGCCCTTTTTGAGAAGCGTTGTGAATCTGGTTGATGACCGAGGTTTTCAGCCCCGAAAAACTAAAGTCCAGCGGTGCGCCGCTCACATTGGGGCGGGGGAAAGAGAAGGCGGCGGGGTTTCCGGTTTCCGCCAGCTTATCCAGATGAATCCCGCCGGGATAGGGCATTCCCATGGCACGGGCAGCTTTGTCAAATGCCTCTCCGGCGGCATCGTCACGGGTGCGTCCGATAATACGCAGACGGGTATAGTCCTCCACCTCGATAATATGCGTATGCCCGCCCGAAACCACCAGACACAAAAACGGCGGTTCCAGCTGCGGGTTGGTGAGATAGTTCGCCGCAATATGGCTGCGGAGATGGTGTACCGGAATCAACGGTTTTCCAGAGGCCAGCGAAAGCCCCTTGGCAAAGTTTACCCCCACCAGCAAGGCTCCAATCAGGCCGGGCGCATAGGTAACGGCGATCGCATCGATCTCCTCCAGCGTGCATCCGGCGTCCTCCAGCGCCTGCCGCACCACGCCCGAAATCGCCTCGCTGTGGCGGCGGGACGCAATTTCGGGCACAACGCCTCCATAGAGTTTATGTTCTTCCACCTGAGAGGCCACCACATTCGACAGCACCTTCCGGCCGTCCTCTACCACCGCTGCGGCGGTTTCGTCACAGGAGCTTTCAATTCCAAGTATACGCATCAGAAACTTCCTTTCTTTCATCCGCTGGCCTTTGGGCTTTGCTGGCTTCCGTCAAGAAGAGCCTTCGGCCGTATTTTCCGTGTCTTCCTGCTGTACCGCTTCACATTCTTCCTCCCGTGGATGGTACAGCGTATAAAACACGGGTATCGTAAGAAACAACAGCCAAGCCGGATGCCACCAGTCAAATCCAAACCCGGCTATAAAAAACAAAAGCAACATCAAAATGGGGTATCCGCCATAAATCCCGGCATAATACACGGGGATCAACAAAAACAGCAGCCAGGCCGGATGCCATAGGTCACAAAACACGCCCAGCACCATATAAACAAGCAAAATTAAAAGGGGAAAGGCAGCGTCATACCGCACATGGATGCGTTTCCAAATCTGCCTGCGCTGGTTTCGCAGCGCCCGTATCGCCGCTTTGCGGGAATCTTCCTGCCCGTTTGGCTGTTCAAACGAAAACCCCGGCTCCGTGCTTTCCCAGTCGTTAGCCGCCCATTCTTCCACAGGCGGCTCCGGGGCATGGGGCATCTGTTCGTCAAAAGGGGAGAAGGGAGCCTCCTTTTCCTCCGAGCGCCGTTTTTCTTCCAGCAACAATTCGTCCAGAGAAACCCCATAGAGTCTTGCCAGGGCAATCAGGTTATCCAAATCCGGAGAAGACTCTGCCCGCTCCCATTTGGACACAGCCTGACGGCTGACGCCCAGTTTTTCTGCCAGCTCCTCCTGAGAAAAACCTGCTTCTTTCCGCAGCCGAGCCAACCGCTGCGCTGTCCATAAAGTCATACTTCTCGCTCCTTCCGCTAATTTCTGCCCTAATGATAAAGAAATGCGGCCAAAAAGGCCACCAACCGGCAGTTGAACCGGCCGCAACTATTGGTTGCGGAGCGAAAAAGTCAGCAACAAAGCGTCTTCTGTGGGGTTGGTGTAAAATCGGGGACGTCGTCCCACTTCCGAAAAACCCATTGAATGATACAGCGAAATCGCCGCCTCGTTAGAAGCCCGAACCTCCAGCGTGAGAAATTCCCCGTCCTGCTGGGAGAGCCTGTCGGCCAGCTCTGTGATGAGCCGGCGAGCCACTCCGTTTCGGCGGTGTTCTGGAAATACCGCAATATTATCGATATATCCTTCGCCGCAAACAGCGTGCATCCCGGCATATCCCAAAACCACGCCGTTTTCTTCTGCCACTAAAAACACCGCTGTCGGGTTTTCCAGTTCTTCCTCCAGCGCTTTGCGGCTCCAAGGCTCCGAAAAACACAAACTTTCCAGCCGTGCGATTTCGTCCAGATGCCGCTCACCCATTGGCACAACCGTCAAGTCGCCCCCTCCTCTCGCTCTGCTCCCCGTTTTTGACAGGTGCGTTCCAGAAAATACACAAACTCCCGTTCTACCACTTCTTTTTCCCCGGAAATATAATACGAATGCCACGAATTTCGCAGCCACACCACCCGGCAGGGCGCCTGTTTCATGCCAGCGGAAAGGTCAACGGCGCTGCGCCAGCGCACCGTTTCGTCACGACGGGACTGAATAATCGTAACCGGGACCCGCACCTGAGGAAGTTCTTCCCTCACTCTGTCCATCAGTCGCTGCAAGTCTGCCACTCTGGGCAACATCCTCAGATACTGGGGCAACGCCATACGGTCAACGCTGTTGACCTCCCGATAGCTTCGGGAAACTACATCGAGATACTTCTGTGGGGCAAACACGGCTTTCAGGCCATTGGCAGTCCCTCTGGCAGTCAAATGAATCGAAAGGGGAGTATTGAGCAAAAACACCCCCGACACATGGGTGTCGGGAAACAGGCTGGCATGAAGGGACACTAGCCCGCCCATGGAGTGGCCTACCAGCAGTACATGTTTGTATTGCCCCGCATAGTACCGGATACGCTCCATGGCAAACCGCACCCACTGCCTGCCCGGCGTGCGGGTAAATTCCCTTCCAGAGCCGCCGTGTCCCGGCAGCAGCAGCGAAGCGATGCTGTATCCCCTTTCCCAGGCAATGGCCGAAAGCTCCCAAAACTGGCTGGGGCTTCCAAAAAAGCCATGGATAAAAATCACGATGGTATCCGCCCCTTCCCGCTCCCGGTAATAGGGGCGGTGCGGGTGTTCCCGGTCAAATGGCTCCATCTGCTCACTTCCTTTGATAGATGAGAAAATCAAACCGGATTTCTGTTTCCAGCTGCTGCGTCTGCGCCAAGCGCCGGCTGCCGGATTCCGGTGTTTTCCAATAATAAGGGGTCATGGCAAAAAGATTTTGAATCTGCTGCGGGTCGTCCAGCAAAAGACGCCCCTCCACCGGCTCCCGGCGAAGCAGGGAAAAGCCGGGGTATTCGGTGTCCCGATATTCGTTTTCATAAGGCTCCTCATAGAGGATTTCTTTCAGGCCATACAGATGCCGGGGGCCGGGAACCGCCAGAATCATCACCCCGCCGGGTTTGACCACCCGTTCACATTCACTTGGTACAATCGGAGCAAACACATTGGTCAGGCAGTCCACGCTTTGAGAAGCAACCGGCACCGCAAAAGCGCTGGCCACCGCAAACTGGCAGGCCTTATATTTTCCCGCCGCTGCACGGACGGCTGATTTGGAGATATCAAACCCGGCAATCCGGGGAGAAAGCCCCTTCTCCCGCAGAAAAGCCTCCATCCGCCCGGTGTAATAGCCTTCTCCACAGCCTGCGTCCAGCAAAAAAGGGGAGGGCATGGGGGAACAGAACTCCCACACCAGCTCGCAAAGGCGGCGGGCAAACAGGTCATATGCGCCGCTTTCGAGAAACGAGCGGCGGGAAAGCACCATTTCTTTTGTATCGCCCGGATCTTTGGAGTGCATCCGGTTGGGCGGCAGCAGGTGGGTATATCCCTGCCGGGCACGGTCAAAGCTGTGACCGTTTTCACACAAAAGCCGGCTTTTTTCCATGGTGAGCGAGCCGCCGCAAATCGGGCAGCAGAACAGACAAGCCTGCATCACAGCGCCCCCTGTTCTTTCTGGATGGCATAGAGATCCCGCACCAGGATTTCCAGGTCGTGGAAGGTACACAGCTCCCCGGCTCTCCGGCGAAACTCCGAAGCACCACGCAGCCCATGCATATACCAGCCCACATGCTTGCGGGCTTCCCGCATCCCCACGTTTTCGCCCTTATCCTCACACAGCGCCTGCATATGCCGCAGCATCACCAGCATCCGCTCATGAAAGCCCGGGCCGGGCAGTATCCGGCAGCTGTCGGTGAGATAGGCGTTGATTTGCTGAAACACCCAGGGGTTCCCCAGAGCGCCACGCCCTACCATCACCAAATCGCAGCCGGTCTTTTGCAGCATCAGGGCGGCAGACTGGGCGTCGGTAACATCCCCGTTGCCGATCACCGGAACCTTTACCGCTTCTTTTACCAGCCGGATCGACTCCCAGTCTGCCGGCGGCTGATACATCTGGGTACGGGTGCGCCCGTGAACGCAGATAGCGGCGGCGCCTGCCTGTTCGCAGATTTTTGCCACTTCCACACAGTTGACACTGTTTTCATCCCATCCCTTGCGGATTTTCACCGTTACCGGCACATCTACCGCCCGACTCACAGCCTCCACGATTCTCCCGCAGAGGTCGGGGTTTTTCATCAGGGCGCTGCCGCTGCCGTTATTGGCGATCTTGGGAGCTGGACACCCCATGTTGATATCAATGGCATCCGGAGAAAACGCCATGGCTTTTTGGGCAGCCAGCGCCATCACCTCCGGCTCGTCGCCAAAAATCTGGATGGCTGCCGGATGCTCGTTTTCGTCCAACCGCATCAGCAGCGGCGTTTTTTTATCTTTAAACTGCAAGGCTTTGGCGCTTACCATCTCTGTTACGCAATAGGCTGCGCCAAACTGCCGGCAAAGCCGCCGGAACGGGCGGTCGGTAACGCCGGCCATAGGAGCCAGCACGGCTTTTCCGTGGATTTCCATGGTTCCGATCTTCAAACTGCATCGTTTCCTTTCAGACTTTTAAATCGTTTACAGTATACCACTTATCAAGGGCGGGGAAAAGTGGTATACTAAAATAATCCCAAGGGACTTTTTCTTGCGAATGCCCCCTCAGACTGGCAAAAACAAACTGAACCTGGCAATCAAGGGAGTTACCTACGAACAGGGCAATGATATCAAAGAAATGGAACAGGATGTCTTGACGAAAGAAGCAACGGCGAAAAGTTAAATTTGACGGAGGATTTTATGAAGATAAATGATATTGAAACCTCAAGACTTTTATTAAGAGGATTCACGAAAGAAGATGCTTTGTGGGCATATAGGATCTGGAACAATCCAGAGATGGGACAATATTTGCCAGATGAAGCAAAAGAAGAAATAGATGATGAATATTTGAAAATGTTAGAAGGCTTAGGCGAGGATGAGGAATGTTGTTATTTGATCCCTGTTTTTAAGAATTCATTAGAACGGGTAGGGACATGCAGTTTCATGATAAGTGATGACAAGAAAGTATACGATATTGCTTATTGTGTACATAAGAATTTTTGGTGTCAAGGCTATGCAACTGAAATCGCTCAGGGAATGATAGATTATGCTCGTAGCCAAGGAGCTGAGAAAGTAACGATTTATGTGGGTCAGGAAAATACCGCTTCCAATCGTGTTGCCCAGAAATGTGGCGGAAAAATTGTCAGCGAGAGCACATATAAGAAAAAGGGAACAGATATGATCATGAAGGATTATAAATACGAAATTGTGTTGTAAAATATTTCATACACAAAGAGACACAAGTCATCATTTTTCTAAAGAATTTCTTGCACACTAATTTTTAGAGGAGGAATCCTATGAAACTGCTGGTTCTGGACGGAAACAGTATCGTCAACCGGGCTTTTTATGGTGTAAAGCTTCTTTCCACCAAAGACGGCCTGTTTACTAACGGCATTTATGGCTTTATGACCATGCTGCAAAAACTCAAAGACGAAACGCAGCCCGACGCTGTGGCGATTGCTTTTGACCTCAAAGCGCCCACCTTCCGGCACAAAATGTATGCCGGTTATAAAGCCCAACGAAAAGGGATGCCCCCGGAACTGGCGCAGCAGATGCCCACCCTCAAAGAGCTTCTCACCAATCTGGGATATCCTCTCATCGAGTGCGAAGGCTTTGAGGCCGACGACATTCTGGGAACCCTTGCCAAAACCTGCGAGGACACCGGCAACGAATGTCTGATTGCCACCGGCGACCGGGACAGCCTGCAACTGGTTTCCCCCCATGTCAGCGTGCGCCTTGCTGCTACCAAGTTTGGGCAGCCGCAGGTCACTTTATACGACGAAGCCCGTGTAAAAGAAGAATATGGCGTTACCCCGCCCCAGATGATCGACATCAAAGCGATTCAGGGAGATTCCTCCGACAACATCCCCGGCGTGGCCGGAATCGGCCCCAAAGGCGCCGGCGAGCTGGTGCAGAAGTTTGGCAGCCTTGCCTATATCTATGAGCATCTGGAAGAACTGGATATCAAACCCGGCATGCGAAAAAAGCTGGAAGCCGGAAAAGAATCCGCCTTTTTGAGCTATGAACTGGGTACCATTTGCCGGGAAGCGCCCATCGACACCGATTTGAGCCACTATCTGCCCAAGCCCGGCGACCGGGCTGCCGCCGCCCGCCTGATGGCCAGACTGGAGCTTTTCTCTCTGCTCAAAAAACTGGAGCTGGAAGAAGAAGCGGCCGCTGCGCCCCAGCAGGAGGGCGAACTCGAACTGCCTTTGCCGCAGGTGCGGGAATATGAGGACGGCGCTGCCCTGCTGCCGCTGTTAGAGGAACAGAAGCGGGCCGATCTCGTGCCGCTGTATGGCGAAAATCACTCTATACAATTCGTATTATTAAATTATCAAAATACAATTTATAAAATTCATGCCGACGAAGCGTTTCTTCGGGCGCTCTGCAAAAACCCTTTGATTCGCAAGAATCTCCACGACAGCAAACCCTTTTTTGCGGCACTCGAAGCCCTTCCTTCCACGGCACTGGAAACCGGGATTCCGTGGCAGGGCGGCGGCATGGACTTGATGCTGGCCGCTTATCTCCTCAACCCATCTGCCAGTGGGTATGGAATCCTGCGTCTGGCACAGGAATACCAAATCCCGGTTCCGGCGCTGGAAGAAGACGCCCTGCGGGAAGCCGCTGTGCTCCCCGCATTATGCGACCGTCTTGCCCGTGCCATTGACGAAAACGACCAGCGTTCTTTGCTGGAAACCATTGAAATGCCGTTGGCAGAGGTACTTGCCCGGATGGAAAGCGTTGGTTTTGCGGTGGACGCTGAGGGAATCCGCACGTTTGGCGTGACCTTGCAGTCGGAAATCGATGAGGTGCAGCGTCAGATTCTGGACGAGGTGGGATATGAGTTCAACATCAACTCCCCCAAACAGCTGGGCGAAGCGCTGTTTGTCAAATTGGGCTTGCCCCACGGCAAAAAGACCAAGACCGGTTATTCCACCAACGTGGATGTTTTGGAGAAGCTCCGGTATGAACACCCCGTAGTAGACCGGGTGCTGCGGTACCGTACCCTGACCAAGCTCAAATCCACCTATTGCGACGGGCTGCTCAAGGTCATCGGGGAAGATGGGCGAATCCATTCCAGCTTTAACCAGACAGAAACCCGCACCGGACGTATCAGTTCCACCGAGCCAAACCTGCAAAACATCCCTGTCCGCACCGAGCTGGGCCGGGAGCTGCGCCGGTTCTTTGCCGCCCGTCCGGGCTGGGTGTTGGTGGACGCCGACTATTCGCAAATTGAACTGAGGGTGCTGGCGCATGTTGCCAACGACAAAAACATGATCGACGCCTTTTTGAATAACGAGGACATCCACCGTGCCACTGCCGCCCAGGTATTCCATATGCCGCCGGAGATGGTAACGCCGTTAATGCGTTCCCGTGCCAAAGCGGTCAACTTTGGCATTGTCTATGGAATCGGCGCATTTTCTCTGTCGCAGGATATCGGCGTCAGCCGCAAAGAGGCGGGGGATTATATCGACGCTTATCTGGAACATTATTCCGGCGTGCGGGACTATATGGAGCGGGTAGTGGCAGAGGCCAAAGACAAGGGGTATTCCGAAACCATCTTTGGACGGCGGCGCTATCTGCCGGAACTGAGTTCCAGCAATTTCAATATGCGTGCTTTTGGCGAGCGGGTAGCTCGGAACATGCCGATTCAGGGAGCAGCGGCGGATATTATTAAAATCGCC
Organism: Candidatus Heritagella gallinarum; assembly: GCA_904394685.1. GTDB lineage: Bacteria > Bacillota > Clostridia > Oscillospirales > Acutalibacteraceae > Heritagella_A > Heritagella_A gallinarum. The sequence continues at coordinate 392 of CAJFNK010000052.1, read as the reverse complement.
ATGATCCGGGTGGAGAAACGGCTGGAAAAGGAAAAACTGCGTGCCCGCCTGATTTTGCAGGTACACGACGAACTGATTGTAGAAGCCCCAGAAGAAGAAGCCCAGCAGGTGGCTGCTTTGCTCAAAGAGGAAATGGAGAGCGCCGTGCAGCTTTCGGTTCCCATGGTGGCCGATGCCAATATCGGCAAGACCTGGTATGATGCAAAGGGATAAAGCTTATTATGATGTAAAGGCTAAACGGCCGTTATTCTTCTGTATGAAGCAGGGATAAAAGGCCCTTAATTCGCTCTGTGCAGTCTTGCCTGCGGAACTCCTCTTTTCTCCAAGTATCAGACAAAGGGAACCAGACCCCATCTTTTGCCTGGGGACCCATATCCCATTCTCCATGATCC
>CAJFNK010000051.1 GCA_904394685.1 Candidatus Heritagella gallinarum | reverse complement strand
TTTCGGAAGTGACGAAAGTATCAAGCATAAATTTAGCTCCTAAGCGAAATCCCATAATAAAACTGTCTAAATTAGATTCTCCGTTAAATATGCTCCAAGCGTTTACATAATCGAGAAATCGCTTTTTGTTTTCATCAGATAGTGTTGTTGTCAGGAAATCTTCATTTGTCATCAAGATTTCCATTTGTTTCTGAACAGCCTTATTTTGTTTTGTGCTTCTCGCTTGCGGTTCAATGTTTCCATAGTAAAATTCTTCAATAAAGTTTTTCATTATGTAATCCTCCGTTATAAACTGAATTATCCTTACAATTCAATCAAACTGGCTGATTACAAAAGCAGAAGGGAGGCAACTTCCTTACGAAGTGCCTCCCTTCACAGGCTTTTTGTTTTTGTGGAGGCATCGAGAGAGCATCTGTTCCAGAGTACCTAAAAGCTAAATTTTTACCTTTTTTAGAAAAATTGAAGATAGCTTCTTTTGCAACTTCGTGCTATAATAATCGATAAGAACGAATTATAAAGAATGTTTACAAACGTTCTTTGGTTGCTTTGAAAGGAGCTATACAAGATGAAAGTCCAGCATATTTTCAGTACAGAACAAGACAGATGGCAAAACGGGACTGTTTCAGCGCCACAGGGAAATGACACTCTTTCCCTAACAGGGGAAGAAAAGCAGGAGGTCAAAGGCTTTGGCGGCTGCTTTAACGAACTTGGCTGGGATGCTCTGCAAAAGGTTTCTCCCGAAGATTTCGAAGCCTTTTTCCGGGAGCTTTATAGCGAGGATGGCTGCCATTTTACAATGGGACGCCTTCCTATGGGGGCCAACGACTTCAGCCTTGGCTGGTATAGCTGCGATGAAACCGACGGCGACTATGAGCTTAAAGATTTTACCATTGACCGTGACCGTCAATATACCATCCCTTATATCCGGGAAGCCATGAAATATCAGCCGGAGTTGATGTTGTTTGGTTCTCCTTGGAGTCCGCCTACCTGGATGAAGACCAAGAAGGTATATAACTATGGGCGTATCCGTATGGAAGATGCGGTGCTGCGTGCCTATGCCCAATACTTTGTGCGCTTTGTGGAAGAATACAAAAAAGAGGGCATCAAAATTTCCCAGATGCATGTGCAGAATGAGCCTATGGCAGACCAGAAGTTCCCGTCCTGCCTTTGGTATGGAGAAGATATGTTGGTATTTGTCCGGGATTATCTTGGGCCTGCATTTGAAAAGAGCGGGCTGGACACGCAGCTGTGGCTGGGAACAATCAACGGCCCCTTTAACGATTTTATGATGGATAACTCTGACGCCGGATTCGGGGAGTTTTACGATCAGTTTGCCAACACCATTCTTTCTGATGAAAAAGCCCGGAGTTATCTGACCGGTGTTGGCCTTCAGTGGGGCGGAAAACATGTGATTCAGCAGATCCGAGAAAGCTATCCGGAGCTGCACTATATGCAGACAGAAAGTGAGTGTGGCGACGGACGGAACAGCTGGGTACATGCGGAGTATATCTTTAATCAGATGTGGATTTATTTCCATAACGGTATTGAACGGTATACATACTGGAACATGGCTTTGCCGGAGGGTGGCATCAGCACCTGGGGATGGCGGCAGAACTCCCTGATTACGGTGAATGAAGAAACCGGCAAAATGACCTGGCAGCCCGAATATTACCTGATGAAGCATCTTTCTCACTTTGTCCAGCCGGGAGCCAGAGTTTTGGGAGTGAAAGGTCGCTGGAGTTCCAACACGATTGCCTTCCGCAACCCGGATGGAAAAATCATTCTGTTGGTGGGCAACAGCATGAACCGCACCCGTACTTTCTGCTATGAAGCAGGGGAAAACAGTTTTTCTGCCGAGATTCCGCCGCACAGTTTTCACACTTTTGTTCTTTAATGTAAAATCATATAGTTTTATTATCAACCTATATTTAAGAAACAGCAAAGAGCCACCACACAATATTGTGTGGTGGCTCTTTGCTTATGATGAATTAGTCCTGCTTTTCGTCGCTCAGCTGGTGAAAACGCAATTCATAAAGGTCCAGACCGCTCTGTGCAAAATAAAGGCTCAGATAAGCCATTCCACGATCCAGCGACATCAGTGCTTTCTTTTCTACGGTTGCCCCATTGGTTCCCACAAACGAGAAAGTAGCCGCACGGTTTCCTACGCTCAGAGTAACGGGAATCTGCGCCACACCACCGGCTTCACTGGAAGCAACTGCTGTGATTTCATAGGTGCCTTCCCGTTCTGTCAGAATATTATAAACGGTATTGCTGCCACGTTCGTTCTCAATGCCCCGTACATTCATAACGGCGCCGTCACGGATGACAATATCAATGGTTTCGGGCTGGACGGCGTTGCTGCCTTCTTTGGCTTCCAGTTTACGTTCTTCCATACAAGGGGAATTCATCAGGAAGCGGCAGATATTCTCAGCACACCGCAGCAGTTCTCCACGGGTGAGGGTACCTTTTTTCAGGGATTCCATCGTGTTGTCATCTGCACTGTTGGATAGAGCGTCGCTTACCACCATAAACAGGTCGTTTTGCGCCCGTACCATAGCTTTGGTGTTTTTCTGGGTGGCTTCTTCGCCCTCGTCGTTCATTTTTGCCCACCAGTCAGTCATAACAATACCGTTGAATCCCCATTCTCCACGCAGAATGGTGGTGCACAGATCATAGCTGCCGGCTGTCCAGATGCGGTTAACAGCGCCATAGGAGGTCATGATCGAACGTGCCTGTCCCTCTTTTACAGCGATTTCAAAGCCTCTGAGATAAAGATCCCGGATGGCACGCTCTGAAATGTCGGAACTGATAAAGGTGCGGCGATACTCCTGATTATTGGCAAAGAAGTGCTTGATGGTTCCGGTTACGCCGTGCTTGTGCATACCACGCAGCTGTGCCGCCGCCATTTTTCCGGTGAGCAGCGGGTCTTCGGAGAAATATTCAAAGTTACGGCCATTCAGCGGGCAACGGTGAATATTCATGCCGGGTCCAAGCAGGGTGTCCACCCGGTTCTGATAGAGCTCAGAGCCCATTTCGGTGAACAGAGCCTCGTTCAGCTCATCGTCAAAGGTGCAGGCAAGCAAAGTGCCGCTGGGAATACTGGTGGCGTGCGTGCCGCAGTCCATACGGATGCCGGAAGGGCCATCGGCGCAGCAGCCGGCCGGAATCCCCAGTTCTTTTAGATGGGGTGTCAAGCCGCCAAAAGCACTGGCGGTGCCGGGCGTCACCTTGGGGGAACACATCCCCTCTCCACGGACAATGCAGGCTAAATCCTCATCGGTCAGCTGGGAGAGGAATTCTTCCATTGTGTGACGTCCTTCTTTTACATCCTTCAAAACGATTCCCAAATCTCCCGCATAGGCACAATTTTCCGGGCGGTGGGAAGCAATCCGCTCCATCAGAGAATAGGTACGCAGCGGAACTGGCTCAGTTTCAGGGGAGAGTACGCCGTCTTTCATCCAGGGATGAATCCGGTTCATCGGCTCTGTGGGAGCGAGTGCTTCGGTGAGTTCTTCGATCACAAGGGTTTCGGGCAGATCAAAAGAGGCCGTTTCCATGGCGGAACGGACGTCAGTACCCAAATAGAAATGGTATTTTCCGGCTTCCAGTACCCGGCAGGACTTGTGTCCGGTAACACCGCTGTCATCATAAGAGGAGAATACTGCCTGCGGAATGGAAATGGTCAAACTCTGTTCCTCTCCGGGTGCCAACAGGCGGGTTTTCTGATACCCACAAAGGGACTTGAGAGGTTGACCCAGCGTTCCCTGCGGCGCTCCTACATAGACCTGTAACACTTCCCGTCCAGAAACGCTGCCGGTATTTTTTACGGTTGCCGAGAAGGAAACAACGCCATCCTGCCAGCTGGCGCTTTCCTGCTTCCAGGAAAAGGTCGTATAGGAAAGACCAAATCCAAAGGGATATTGTACGTTGTCGGGGTCAAAGGTTTCAAACCAGCGGTAACCGACATAAATATCTTCTTCATAGGCATTAAAATGTTTGTCGCCAAAATTCTTCATAGCGGGGATGGTGTGCAGATTTTTGGCAATGGTATCGCTGAGTTTTCCGCAGGGAGTCACGATTCCGGTCAGCACATCCGCCACAGCGTGACCGCCTTCCATGCCGCCTTGCCATACATACAATACAGCGTCGCACAGATTGTCCCAGCTCATATCCATCAGGTTTCCAACATTTAGAACCACTGCTACACGGTCAAAATGTTTGCGTACCATCCGCAGCATCGCTTCTTCTCCGTCGGAGAGATAGTAGCTTCCCTTATCGGGGTCACTGTCACGATCTTCACCGGCTAAACGTCCCAATACTACCAGAGCCAGATCAGATTGGGAGCGGGCTTTGGCGGCCAGTTCTTCACTGATCGGCATTTCTTCCTGGCAGAAAGGTTCCTGTGCCCATCCCTTTCCTTTGTCAAACGGATGGCTCACTTCCCAGTTGCGATATTCCTGATACAGCTCCTCGTTGATCGAGATTCCTTCGGCATCACGCAGACCCTGTGGGATATCCACCACATAGTCAACGTTCACCAGCCCTCCGGAGCCGGTTCCGCTTTTATAATAGTTAAGCTGGATTCGGCCGAATACAGATACCGTTTCGCCCGGACGGATTGGCAGGGTGTGGTGGTCGTTTTTCAGCAGCACAGCGCCTTGAGCGCCAGCGGCACGGCAGAGTTCTTGAAATCTGGTCATGTGCTTTCTCCTCCTGGAATACAGAATCAGGCAACGTTTCCAGTTGCTTGTTTTTATTTTATCACGTTTTATAAATGTCTACAATCGGGAAATGGAATGAAAACAAAAGTTTTTATAATAAATTTTAAAAGGCATTTTTAAAATGTTCTTTACAATCAGCAGTGCTGGATGCCGGTAGTACCATCAAAAATTTTGTCCTGAAAAATACAAAAAATTCCTGTTGTAATTTAGAACGTATGTTTGTATAATAAAAACAGGAGGTGGGAACATGTGTTCTGATTCAGAAAAAGTAATTTTTCATGTGGACGTTAATTCCGCTTTTTTAAGTTGGGAAGCCACCTATCGGCTCCATCATCTGGGGGGAAAGCAGGATTTGCGAAACGAAGTGTCGGCGGTGGGAGGAGATATCGCATGCCGGCATGGAATCATTCTGGCAAAATCGCTTCCGGCAAAACGGTACGGGATTGTAACAGGGGAAAGCGTGACAGAGGCGCTGCGAAAATGTCCGGAGCTGCTTTTGGTACCGCCCAATTATAGCCTATATCAAAAGTGTTCCCAGTCGTTTCTTTCGATTTTGCGGGAGTATACGCCCGTTGTAGAACCGTATTCCATTGATGAAGCGTTTATGGACATGAGCGGAACTCGGCGGCTTTTTGGCTCTCCCCGTGAAATTGCCGAAAAAATCCGGGAGAGAATCCATCGGGAGCTGGGTTTTACCGTTAATATTGGGATTTCCAGTAACCGGCTGCTGGCGAAAATGGCATCTGATTTTGAGAAGCCTGACCGTGTCCACACCCTGTTCCCCCAAGAAATCCGGGAAAAAATGTGGCCGTTGCCGGTGTCACGCCTGTTTTATATCGGTCATGCCACCGAAAAGAAGCTCCGCCTGATGGGGATTCGCACGATTGGCCAGCTGGCGCAGACACCGCCTGCCATCTTGAAAAGCTATCTGAAAAAGCAGGGAGAAACGATTTGGGCTTTTGCCAATGGACTGGATACTACCCCGGTGCTGGAATCGCCCGCTTCCAATAAGGGATATGGCAACAGTACCACGATCGCCTTTGATGTGCAGGATGAACCAACAGCACGGTTGATTTTGCTGGGGCTGGCAGAAACGCTGGGAACACGATTGCGCCGGGCCGAGGTGGAGGCACAGGAGCTGACTGTGGGGATCAAAACACATGACCTGCGCTATTATACCCACCAGATGACCCTCCCGGCTGCCACAGATGTTACCTGGGAAATCCATCAATATGCCTGTCGTTTATTTGAGCAGATGTGGGATGGACAGGCTATCCGTCTGCTGGGAATCCATACCAACCGAATTTGCAGACGAGGCTCTGACAGGCAGCTCAACCTGTTTGCCCCGCAGGACGACCTGCGCCTTCGGCGTGCCGATCAGGCAGTGGATGCCATCCGAAAGCGGTATGGAGCGGATGCGATTAAACGGGCAGCTTTTGTGGGGAATGAGAGAATCGATCATCTTCTGGGAGGAATTTCCAGGGAAAAACAAACAGTGGATTATCACAAGATTGAAGTTTTGTAGAGGGAGGAAATACGATGGGATTTTCGATAGAAATGCCGGAAAAAGGCGGAGCGGTTGTCGGGGTTCGGGGAAATCTGGTGCCAGCGGCGGTGGACTGTTGGTTTACTTCTTATGGACAGAGTATTCCACGAATGGTAAAGTTTCAGGGAGAAGAAGGTGAAATTTGCCGGATTCGGAACTTCTGGGTACAGGATTTTGAGTCTCTGCATCTGGCGGGAACACCTTTATGGAAATATACCTGCCGGGGGGAGAGTGACGGACGTGTATTACGTTTTTGTCTGTACTTTTATCCTGAAGATGGGATTTGGAAAATTGTTTTTGGATAAGAAAAGATTAGCTGGTTTTCACAAAAAACAGGGCTGCTTTTTAGTGTGTTTGGCTCTTGTGATTCGTCCAAAAAGTCAGTATCATAAAATCAACAAATTGTATGTACAAGTAATATTGAAATGATATGACCAGAAAGGGAGAGAGAGTACATGGAAAGGCGGCAGGCAATAGAGAATATTAAGGCTGGAAAGACCGTGTTGGGAATTGAATTTGGTTCCACACGCATTAAAGCGGTTTTGATTGGCCCGGATTTTATTCCTATGGCATCAGGAGGCTATGAGTGGGAAAATCGGTTTGAAAATGGAATTTGGACGTATCCTCTGGAAGACGTATGGAAAGGGCTGCAATCCTGTTATCGTGCCCTGACAGAAGACGTTCAGGCACAGTATGGAGTATCACTGCAAACGGTTCGCTCTATCGGTTTTTCTGCCATGATGCACGGTTATCTGGCGTTTGACGGAGATGGACAGCTGCTGGTACCCTTCCGCACCTGGAGAAATACCACTACTGCTCCGGCAGCTGAAGAACTGAGCCAGCTGTTCCAGTTCAATATCCCGCAGCGCTGGAGCGTGGCTCATTTGTATCAGGCAATGCTCAACCGGGAAGAACATCTGCCCCAGATCCGCTATCTCACCACCTTGTCGGGTTACGTTCATTGGATGCTCACCGGGGAAAAAGTGCTGGGTGTGGGAGATGCTTCCGGCATGTTCCCCATTGACAGCAGCACCGGTACTTATGACCAGCATATGGTAGAGCTGTTTGACCAGAAGCTCAAAGAGTATGGTTTGCCTTATCAGATGGAAGAAATCTTCCCCAAAGTCCTCAGCGCCGGAGAGGATGCCGGTGTGTTGACAGAAAAGGGCGCTCGGCTGCTGGATCCCACCGGTACATTGCAGGCCGGAATCCCGCTTTGCCCGCCTGAGGGTGATGCCGGAACCGGAATGGCGGCAACCGCCAGTGTGGCCGCCAGAAGCGGAAACGTTTCGGCGGGAACCTCGGTGTTTGCCATGGTGGTACTCGAAAAACCGCTGGAACATATGTACCCCGAAATCGATATGGTGACCACGCCGGACGGAAAACCTGTCGCTATGGTACACTGCAATAACTGCACTTCTGATATCAATGCCTGGGTTAACTTGTTTGGAGAAGCTCTTTCTGGCATGGGGATGCAGGTAAAGAAAAACGACCTCTATGCAATGTTGTTTAAAAAAGCCTTGGAGGGAGAAAACGACTGCGGCGGTCTGCTTTCTTATAACTATGATTCCGGTGAACCGATTACCGGTTTTGAGCAGGGACGTCCGCTGGTCGTCCGCACTCCAGACAGCCTTTTTAATTTGGCTAATTTTATGCGGACTCATCTTTACAGCGCAGTGGCAACCCTGAAAATCGGGATGGATCTTCTTTTTGAAAAAGAGCATGTGGCACTTGACCTGCTGATGGGGCATGGGGGATATTTTAAAACCCGTGAAGTTGGCCAGCCGTTTATGGCGGCTGCTATGAATGTCCCGGTAGCAGTGATGGAAACCGCCGGAGAAGGCGGCGCTTGGGGAATCGCTCTGTTGGCCTCTTATCTGACCGAGCATTCACAGGGGCAGTCGTTGGAGGACTATCTGAATCAGGAAGTGTTCCACGGAAGTGTTGGCATTGTGGAGCAGCCTGATTCCGACATGGTAAAGGGATTCAACCAGTTTTTGGAGCGCTATAAAAAAGGAATTGAAATCCAGGCAGCAGCTGTTCGTACATTAGAATGATAAAGCAGGCCGGATGTTCTCGATAGGTAATTCGGGAACATCCGGCCTTTTTAGACACCTTTTTGAAATCCGTTCACAAAGATATTGGGGTTTGTTTGAGTTTTATTTTTATTCCATTAAAAATTGGGACATATTTACCTCGTATACTATAAGTACACCAAAAACAAAGTGTACAAGAGCCTGAGGACAGGCGTTTTCATAAATACCCTTCTTTTTCATTATTCCTTCTCAAAAGCAAAGGGGACAGGCAAATGCCTGTCCTCTTTGCTTTTGAGAATACGCCAAGAAATCCGTTCATAGAGAATCTGAAAAAAGGTAGAGAAAAGTTCTCAGGTTCATCAAAAATTGTACATAAATAGAGAATATAATAAAGCCATCCCAAACGGGCGAATGAGACGTTCATAAGAAATCCCTCATAAAGGAAAATAAAACGTTATCTCATAGATTTACTGCCACCCCGTTTATCGGAGAGGACGGAATACCGGCCCGGTAAACCGGCAGACCAATTACAAGAGCCTGAAAACAGGCGTTTTCATAAATACCCTTCTTTTTCATGATTCCTTCTCAAAAAAGCAGGCGGGCCAGACAATTTTGTCTGGCCTGTTTGTTTTGTGTTGAATTTATAGTCTCGCTTTATAACTTTACTATATTGACAAACTAAACAAACAAAGATATGATAAAGTTGAGAAAAACTCAAAAAAAGAGAGGAATCACTATGACTACGAGAAAAAAGAAAGTGGCAATTTTATTGGGCGCTGTTATGATTTTGTTGCTGTCGGGATGCAGTTCCCGATGGAGAGAATTGAATTTAACAACCAGTGAATTAGATACCATAAAAGAAGTGAAAGATTCGTTACTTACAGCTATTGTAGAAAAAGATGAGAGTTATTTTCAAAGCGCTCTTTCACAGGAGGCTCTCGACACCCCAGATATCGATGAAGGCATAGAATATATGCATGAGCTGTTAAGCAAAAGCGAAATTGAGTCGATAGAAGAAGGCCCAACGCCTATCCGTAAAGATTATGAAAGAGGAAAGACAAATAAAAAGTGTAGAGCAACTTATCATATTTTTATGTCAGATGGAATGGAGTATAACCTGACCTTTGAATACTATTATGAATATGAAAACCGGGAATCGATTCTGGGAGTGAATCGTATTGAGCTTCTTGACCAGTCTGTGATTGATTCTGATCCGGATTATGACCCGGAAAAATTTTATGGACGTTCAGGAATTTATAATCCTAAATGGGACGAAGAAACCACAGACGAGTGTGTGTTGGATAGCGATACAAAATAGTTAAAAAATATATAGAAAAGTTCGCAAGTTCATCAAAAATTCGTCACAAATCAAGAGTATAATTAAGTCATCCAAACAGGGAAAGGATGAGGCCAGAAAATCAAAAAAAAACGTTCAGAAATAAAAAGTTATTTTATAGATTTACTGCCATTCCGTTTACCGGAGAGGACGGAATACCGGCCCGGTAAACCGGCAGACCAATTACAAGAGCCTGAAAACAGGCGTTTTCATAAATATCCTTCTTTTTCACAATCCCTCCTTAAAGTCAAAAAGCCGGGCGAAATGTCCGGCTTTTTGATTGCAATTTGTGATATTTTCTTTTATAATTACAGATAATGAGGAACTGATTCAGAAGCATAGCAAGGAGGAAGTTATATGCCGGAAATGATTTGGCAGGATCGTAAGCGCATCCTGGGAATGCCGATTACTTTTACCAGATACTCGATGTCCGAAGACCGTCTGTTCTTGAAACAGGGCTTTTTGAATCTTTCAACAGAAGAAATCCTTTTATATCGTGTGCGGGATATCAGTCTAAAACGCTCTTTGCTTCAGCGGATTTGTGGGGTAGGCAGCGTTCTTGTCTTTTCTTCTGATAAAACGACGCCATCACTGGAATTGAGAAATATCAAAGACAGTGAAAATGTAAAGGAACTGATTCATCAGCAGGTGGAAGAATCAAAAATTGCCCGCCGTATGCGGATCAGTGAATTTATGGACGCACAGGGCGGCGAAGAAGAACTGGATGATTTTGACGCAGAATTGTTATAAAAAGGAGAGGGAGCCGAGAGGCTCCCTTTTTTATATGCGTATTTTTTCATAAAAATTACATATGGATTTTTCATGAATTTTACATTCTAAATTGAAAATCACTCGTTGTTTATGCTATAATTTTAGAAAAGGATGCCAGTTTATAGTCAGGTACTTCACCAAAAACGGAAAGGAATGACCGGGTCTTATGAACAAAAAGAAAGCTGCAAAAATAGGAGCAGTCATTGATATCGGTTCTCATATGTTGAAAATGCGGGTAGCCCAGATGCGAAAAGGTGAAATCGTAGATGTAGATCGTCTGGAATATCCGCTCCATTTGGGACACGAGGTGTTCCATGAAGGAAAAATCAGTTTTAAAAGTTTGCGGGAACTCTCTGGGATTTTGCACGGATATTCAGAAGTGATGGCGGGATATGGGGTCGATCAGGTCAAGGTGGTGGCGACTACCGCTTTGCGGGAAGCCCAGAACCGTGCTTATGTTGTCGATCAGCTGAAAATTCAGAATGATATGACTGTGAATGTGCTGGAAGACGATCAGGAAAAAACGCTGATTTATTCCGAAATGCTGGCTTCTATGCAGGCCGCACAGGCAGCTCCGCTTGGAGATGCGTTGTTATCGTATATCGGAACCGGCAGCATTGGAATTGCGCTGTATGACGGAAAAAATGTGGTTTATTCACAAAGTATCCCCATTGGCTCTCTCAAGCTGCGTGATATGCTGTTTTCCTCTGAAAATGAATCCGAGAATTTCCATGTGGTGATGGAAGAATATCTGGACGCCATTATGGAACGTGTCGCTAGATCCCTGCACCATGTGCAGGTTTCCAATATGGTGTTTACCGGCAGCGATGTCGGCTTGATTGCCCGTGTGTGCGGTGTACAGGAAGAAGGCGGGCGGTATATCATCAGCAATCAGAAAATCCTCTCGCTTTATCAGAAGGTGACCCCGCTCTCACCCGAAAAGATTAGCCTGCAATACGGTGTTACCGAGGAAGAAGCTGACATTTTGTATTCGGCTCTCTCGATCTACAGCCGGCTTCTGCGCTTTTCTAAAGCAGAGTATGTGGTTCTTCCAATCGTCGATCTCTGGGATGGCATTATGCGCCAGATGTTGGTTCCCAAGAGCATTGAAACGTATGAAAAACATCTGAGCAGCAGTGCGATTGCCTGTGCAGAGTCTATTGCAGAGAAATATGGCTGTCCCAAAGGACACTCCGATCTGGTGCGCCGGTTTGCCGGGAAGATTTTTGATAAAACCAAAGCCATCCATGGGTTGCCGGCAAGATATCGGCTGTTTTTGGAATTGGCAGCGATTTTACACGACTGCGGCCATTATGTGAATACCAAGCTGCACAGCCGGAGTACCTTTGATCTGGTAAAGAATTTTGATTTATATGGGCTAACCACCCGTGAGATGCGGGTGATCGCCTATGTGGCCAGTTATAACGAATTTAATACCCCCAATCTCAAAGACTGGGGATTCACCATGCTGGACGACCAGCAGCAGGTGCTGGTTTCCAAGCTGGTGGCCATTTTCCGTTTGGCAAACTCACTTGATAAGTCACAAAAACAGAAATTTACGGATATTAAAGTTCGTATGGAACAAAACCGGCTGTTGGTAACGGTGGAAAGCAACGAAGAAACCCACCTGGAAAAATGGGCATTTTCTGCGTGTGCGCCCTTCTTCCAGGAAGTGTTTGGAATTGATCCGGAGCTGACGGTTCGCCTGCCCATGATCTGATGAATGACCGTATAAAATATGATTGTATTTCTCTTAGAAAGGCTGTGAAGAAATGGAACAAACCTATCCTGTCCCATATCATAACCGGGAATTAAGCTGGATGGATTTTAACATCCGTGTTCTCGAAGAAGCAATGAAAAAAGAAAACCCTCTGATGGAGCGGCTGCGTTTTTTGGCTATTACCGGCTCAAACCTGGACGAGTTTTTCATGGTGCGTGTGGCTGGCGTGAAAGCACAAATCAAATCCGGCTATAAAAAGCCGGACGCATCGGGTCTTACACCGGAAAAACTGATTGTACAGCTGGAAGAAAAAATCCATAGCTTTATGGAACGCCAGTATACTTGTCTGTACCGTTCTATCACACCGGTGCTGAAAAAGAACCAGATTTATTTCCTCAATGCTGAACAGCTGAACGAGAAACAAAAGTCGTTTGTGTCTGATTATTTTCACAAAGTCCTTTTCCCGGTTCTCACTCCTCTCGCAGTCGATACCAGCCGCCCGTTCCCACTTTTGGCCAATAAGAGCCTGAATATTGCGGTGCGCCTCAAAGGGGACGACGGCCCCCGGTTTGCGATTGTGCAGGTTCCCTCGATTATGCCACGTTTCCTCGAAGTCCCCTGTGAGGAAGGACGTGCTTTTGTGCTCCTGGAGGAAGTAATAATCCTGCATCTGGAGGAATTGTTTGAGCTTCTGGAAATTGAAGCATGGTGTCCCTTCCGGATTACCCGAAATTCCGACCTGGACATTGACGATGAAGCACAGGATTTTCTGGATGCTGTAAAGGAATCGATCAAACGGCGCAAAAGAGGGCGCCCTGTCCGCCTGGAGCTGATCACGCATTGCGATAAGGGAATCCGCAATTTCCTGGTAGACATGCTCAAAATGAAGAACTCCGAAATTTATGAGCTGCCTGGGCCGCTGGATCTCACCTTCTTTTCCAAGTTTGCCGGGGTTGCCGGTTTTGAACATCTGTGTTTTACGCCCATCCGTCCGGTCTATCCGCCGGCAGATTTCTGGGGATACGATGATATTTTTGAAGCCATCCGGGAAAAAGACCGCTTGGTACACCATCCTTATGAAAGCTTTTCCTGTGTGGTGGATTTTGTGCAGGCGGCTGCTGAAGATGAGAATGTCTTGGCTATCAAACAGACGCTGTACCGGGTGAGCGGCAATTCTCCCATTGTGGCGGCGTTGATTCGTGCGGCAGAAAACGGCAAACAGGTAACGGTTCTGGTAGAGCTGAAAGCCCGCTTTGACGAGGAAAATAATATCATCTGGGCAAGAAAGCTCGAAAAAGCAGGCTGTCATGTAATTTATGGCCTCACCGGATTAAAGACCCACTGCAAGATTCTGCTGGTGGTTCGCAAAGAAGATGACGGTATCCGCCGGTATGTCCACATGGGAACCGGTAACTATAATGATTCCACTGCGAAGATTTATACCGATATCGGTATGTTTACCTGTAAGGAGCCTTATGGCGCCGACGCATCCTCCATGTTTAACACGATTACCGGTTATTCCCGCCCGCCGGAGTATAACAAGTTTGTGGTGGCGCCTCATGGGATGCGTCCCTTCTTCCGGATGATGATCGAGCGGGAGATTGAAAACGCCCATAAGGGTTTGCCGAGTGGCATTACAGCCAAAGTGAACTCGCTGGTGGACCCGGAGATTATCGGCCTGTTGTATCAGGCTTCACAGGCCAATGTGCCGGTCAAGCTGATTGTAAGAGGAATTTGCTGCCTGGTTCCCGGCGTGCCCGGCACCAGCGAGCATATTACCGTTATTAGTATCGTGGGACAGCTGTTGGAACACAGCCGTATTTTCCGTTTTGAAAATGCCGGGAATCCTAAAATCTTTATGGGAAGCGCTGACTGGATGCCCCGAAATCTGGATCGCCGTGTGGAACTGGTATTCCCCATCGAAGACCCGGATCTAAAAGAGCGTGCCTTTGGAATCCTTGACCGGATGTTGGGAGATACCACTAACGCACGCATCCAGCTGCCTGATACCACTTATGTACATGTCGAACGGCGTGGCAAAACAGCCCATAACAGCCAGCGTGAGTTTTCCAAACTGGCACAGGAAGCGGTGAAGGCCAAAGAAGGAATCCCGGAGGATCAGCCATTTGCACCGATTCGCAGCAGTGACTTAGAAACGATGTAAATCGAGCTGTTTGTTTAGGGGCTATCTGAAAAGTCGAAATTATCGTCTTTTCCTACAATCAACGGCAGCTACTGCGTTAAAAATACTCGGAATCCATCAAGGATTCCTGCGTTTTTCGCCTTGTATCTGCCTGTTGCTTGCGGAAAATCTGTCAATTTCTTAGTTTTCAGAAACGCCCTAGAGCGATTTTTCAAAAGCTATAAGTTGCAGGAGCTGCCTGTAACTTATAGCTTTCGGTTTATAAAAATCAGCCGAAAAAGATTTGCATAAAAAAACAGAGAAGTGAGTTTGAAACTACCTTTAGGATATTTACAAAAAAACAGTTTTGTTATACAATAAAACTGTACAAATCAAATGGGTGTTCCCAAAAAAAAGAATGGATGTGATCGTGATGAAACGTGTTGGAATACTGACTAGCGGTGGAGACTGCCAGGGATTGAATGCGGCGATCCGGGGTGTGGCCAAAGGATTGTATGAGCATTATGGAAAAGAGGTTGAGATCTACGGTATTCAGGACGGATATCGTGGATTGATTCATGGCGAATATAAGCTGATGGATCGGAGCAATTTCTCTGGGATTCTGACACTGGGCGGAACCATTCTGGGAACCTCACGCCAGCCATTTAAGATGATGCGTCAGATTGAAGACGACAAGGTGGACAAGGTCCGCAATATGAAAGAAAATTATAAGAAGATGAAACTGGACTGTCTGGTCGTGTTGGGAGGAAACGGTACACACAAAACCGCAAACCTCCTCAGCGAAGAAGGGCTGAATGTGGTCAGTCTGCCCAAAACCATCGATAACGATGTGTGGGGTACAGAGATGACATTCGGGTTCCACAGTGCAGTTGAAATCGCTACCAATGTGATCGATTGCATCCATACGACTGCCACTTCCCATGGACGTATTTTTATCGTGGAAGTGATGGGGCATAAGGTGGGATGGCTTACCCTTCAGGCTGGTATTGCCGGCGGGGCCGATGTAATTTTGCTGCCGGAGATTCCTTATGATGTGGATAAGATCGTCAAGGTGTTAAAACGCCGTAATGAACATGGCAGCTGCTTCTCCATCCTTGCAGTGGCAGAAGGCGCTATTTCAAAGCAGGAAGCAGCAATGGGCAAAAAGGAATTTAAAGCTGCCCGTGCGTCTATGGCGTTCCCCTCCATTTCATATCGTTTGGCACATGAGCTGGGAGAGAAACTTTCACAGGAAATCCGTGTCGTAGTTCCCGGCCATTTCCAGAGAGGCGGCAGTCCGTGTCCTTATGACCGTGTTTTGTCCACCCGTTTTGGTACAGCGGCTGCCAAATTGATTATCGATAAAAAATACGGGAATATGGTGGCGCTGCAAAACGGTGAAATTGTGCCGGTACCGCTGAAAGAGGTCGCCGGGAAGCTGAAAACCGTCCCGGTCGATTGCAGTGAGATTCTGGCGGCAAGATCGATTGGAATTTCGTTTGGTGATTAATATATGGGCTTCCTGTAATCGGGAAAGAGTTTGGAAAGATATGGAAAATCAAAGGTGTTGATCTTTCCGAATCCAACATTTTCCGACACAGGAAAAATCCGGTGTTCCCACGAATACCGGATTTTTTCTGTGTCGGTCAATATCAGATAGCAAAATGGGTACACTGGATAGGGGATAGAGTTTTGAAAAAGATATTGGTGGTATTTGGTTCACCACATCCTAATGGGAACACCAATCGATTGGTAAAAAAATTTTTAGAGCCTTTTTCTTCGGAGCAATTTGATACACAACTGTTTGATGTATATGCAGAGCGGGTGTCGCCCTGTATTGGTTGCGGCTGGTGTGCCATGCAGGAGGACTGTTGCATTAACGATGCGGGAAAACGACTGGATCGTCTGCTTCGAGAGTGTGATTTGCTGGTGATAGCTTCTCCGGTTTATAACCTTAGCTTCCCGTCGCCGTTAAAGGCGGTGCTGGATCGTTTTCAACGATATTTTGAAGCCCGCTTTTCATTGGGGAAAAAGCCACCGATTGCAAAGCATCGTCTGGCAGTTCTTCTGGCAGCAGGTGGGTCGCCATCAGAAGAAGGTGTGGAGATTATGGAAAAGCAGCTGAATCTTTGCTTTTCTGTCATGAATACCACTCTTTCGGGCACAGCCGCCTGGCTTTCGACAGACCGGGGAGAAATTGGCTGGGAAAAGGCAGAAGTGGCTTTAAATCGCCTTTCTCTTGCTATTTTATCGCAAATATGATAAAATATCTGGTAGCACTTTTATGGGAGGCTGAATATCTATGTCAGGCCATTCGAAATGGAATAATATTAAAAGAAAAAAAGAAAAGACCGACGGCGCTAAGGCAAAAATCTTTACCAAGATCGGTCGTGAGCTGGCAGTTGCTGTTAAAGAAGGCGGCGGCCCCGACCCGGCTTCTAACTCCAAGCTCAAGGATTGTATTGCCAAGGCAAAAGCAAACAATGTTCCCAACGATAACATTGAGCGTATCATCAAAAAAGCAGCAGGTGACGGCGATGCCGAGCGGTATGAGAGCATGGTCTACGAGGGTTATGGCCCTAACGGCGTAGCTGTTATTGTAGAAGCTCTTACCGATAACCGCAACCGCACCGCAGCAGATGTTCGCCATTACTTTGATAAGTTTGGCGGAAATCTGGGTACTACCGGATGCGTGTCCTTCATGTTTGCCGAAAAAGGCGTGATTGTCATCGAAAAAGAAGGACTGGACGAAGACAAGGTGATGGAAGACGCTTTGGAGGCCGGTGCTTCTGACTTCCAGGCAGACGAAGATGTGTTCGAGATTTCCACCGAGCCAGAGGATTTCAGCGGCGTGCGTGAAGATCTTGAGGCAAAGGGCTATGAATTTGTTTCTGCTGAAGTTGAGATGGTTCCCAGTACTTATACTGCCCTTAGCGATGAAGAATCCATTGTGAAAATGCAGAAGCTGCTGGATGCCCTGGAGGATAACGACGACGTACAGAATGTATGGCATAACTGGGACGCACCGGAATCTGACGACGAAGACGAATAAGGTGCTGTCCGTTAGGAGGAATCCCGATGACTGACAATAACAATCTTTGCATGAATTGTATGGCCGATATGTCTGGTGATGTTGTCTGCCCGAACTGTGGTTGGAATACCCAGGAACCGCAGATGCTCCATGCGCTGCCATACGGTACAGCTTTGCAGGGGCGCTATATTGTCGGCCGAGCCCAAAAGGCAAACGGAGAAGGCATTACCTATATTGGACGTGATACGGTTCAAAATACCATTATCGAGATCCGTGAGTTTTTCCCGCAGAGCCTGTGCCAACGCACAGAAGACGGTGTTTCGGTTCAGGTGTGCGGAGGAAATGAAATCGTATTTGAAGAAACCCTTGGCGCTTTTTTGAGCTATGCCAGGGAGATTGCCCATATGCGAGATCTTTCTGCGATTGTTCCGATCTTCGATATTTTTGAAGAAAACCAGACAGCCTACACGATTTCCGAATGGGATGAAAGCATTACCCTGCGTTATTTTGTAGAGCGCAGCGGCGGAAAGCTCAGCTGGAACGCTGCCCGGCAGCTGTTTATGCCGGTGCTTTCTGCTCTCAGCACCATGCAGGCCGCTGGTGTGCGGCACCTTGGAATCTCTCCTGAATCTTTGAAGATTATGCAGGATGGGAAGATGAGATTAGGCGATTTCTGTATCAGTCTTGTCCGCAGAATGGATACAGATTTGCCGCCGGATATGGTGCCGGGGTGTGCAGCGATTGAGCAGTATACCATGGGACAGCCCCTTACAGAGGCAACCGATGTGTATGGCTTTACAGCTTCGTTGTTTTTTGCCCTTACGGGAGAACTTCCCAAAGACGCAGTCTATCGCAAAAATGATGATTCCAGATTGTTGATTCCCACAGAGCTTGCCAAAACCTTGCCGCCGCATGTGGTGACAGCGCTGGCCAATGGGCTGCAGGTACAGCCTGAACAGCGGACAGCGGATTTTGAGCGGCTTCGTGCCGAACTGTCTGCTGCCCCTACGGTGACATCTACACTGGAACAGACTGCTTCCATCACCAGTTTGCCTCCGGTGGCGGAGCAAAAAGAGGATGGTTTGCCAGGCTTTGTCTGGATGCTGGTATCCTGTGCCATCAGTCTGGTCGTAATGGCGGCCATTGTCTGGGTGTGGTTCCAGTTCCAAACCCCTGTTGCTCCTTCTTCAATAGGCAGCGAGGCGTCGGAAACGGTTTCCAGCGAGGTTTCTTCCACAGAGTCACTGACATCTGAAATTGGACAGGAGCTTTCGTCTTCTTCCGAAGCGAGTTCGGAAGATCTAATTCAGGTTCCCGACTTAAAGGGAGAACTGTACACGGAGCTGTTGGAGCGTGTTTCTGCTTCGGAAGACCCGGAATATACGATTTTGCTTTCTGAGCGGGTGTTTAGTACTACCGTGGAAGAAGGAAAAGTAGTTTCTCAGGTTCCAGAAGCCGGTGAGAATATGGTAAGAGGCAGTTCTATCGTGGTGGTAGTGAGCCAGGGAGCGCCCACCCGTGTGTTGCCGGAGGTGGAAAACCTGACGTTGGCTGAGGCTGCTCAAAAGGTAACAGATGAGGGCTTTGTTCCCGTTACTGAAAAAGAAGCCAGCGATAAAGTTCCGGCTGGAAACGTGATTGGTTATAAGAGCAATAAGGCGGGAGATAAGCTGTCTTATGGTTCCGAGGTGGTTCTACTCATTAGTACCGGTCCTGATTCCAGTTCCGAGAGTTCAGGCAATTTTGAATAAAGTAAATTGATATTTGTAAAAAACCGTCGTTTGGAATTTCCAAACGACGGTTTTTTAGCAGCCATATAAATCTTCTATGTCATCTTCGTTGTCAAAATAACGGTTGCCACAGTTATTTCCAACTGAAACTCCGCCTTTAATCGGAGCACATAGAAAACCGATGATGATTCCGGCGAGCATCGACACCGCCGCCAGGAAAAAAACGGTGCTTTTTTTCACAGGGGACAACTCCTTTCCCGAAATGGCTTTTTCTTATTGTAGCGTGATTTCTTCCGGATTGCAAGGCATATCCAATAATTTACAGGCGTTTTGTCCCAAAATCATATCCATCTCCTGAGAAGAAAATCCGCACTTTTCCAGAAACTCCATTTCCTGTCGGGAGCTGCTCCAAGGGCAATCGCTAGCAAAAAGAATTTGCTCTAATCCGTGACGGCGCATCATAGAAGAAGCCTGCTGTGGAGTCAGAAAGTGGGAGATAAAAGCCGTATCAAGCCAGACGTTCTTCTTTCCCAGCAAAAAAGCTTCTGCTTCTTCTGGTGTACTCATACCGCCCATGTGAGCAGCGACGATGGAAAGGCTGGGGAAAAGCTCGGCTACCTTCGCCATACGCTCAGAGGAAGCATGAACGAGCGTGGGGGAGAGGGGGTCACGGCCAGTATGGAATAAAACAGGAAGGTGTAAAGCGGCTGCTTCCTCATAGAGAGGGAAAAGATTGGGGTCATCCACCATAAATTCCTGATAATCAGGGTGCAGCTTAACTCCTTTTAAGCCCAGCTCATGAATACGCTGTAATTCCTGAATGGATTTTTCTGCAAGAGGGTGTACACTGCCAAAGCACAAGATCCCATTTTGCTGGATAGAAGCAGCCCAATTGTTGACAGAGGTATGCTGAGTAGGGGTGGTTGCAATATTCATCACTGCAATTTGGTCAACTCCCCATTCTTTCATTTTGCTTTTGGTATCAGCCAGCGTGCCGTCTGTCATATTGGGGCAACCACAGATTGAAGCCAGTTTCGGGATCGCTTTTTTGGCGATGGCATCAGGGAAAATATGGGTGTGAAAATCGAATATCATAGCCGGAATCCCTCCTAAAACAAAAAGCGGACGAAATCAATCGTCCGCTTTTCAGTATCAATTATGTACCTCAGCAGACAAATTAGTCGCTGCTGAAGGGCAACAGAGCCAGATGACGGGCACGCTTAATAGCAACCGTCAGCTCACGCTGATGACGGGCACAGGTGCCGGTCACACGGCGGGGCAGGATCTTAGCACGCTCAGAAATGAAGCGGCGAAGTCTGGCAACGTCCTTGTAATCAATAGTTTCCACCTTGTCGACGCAGAAGCTGCAAACTTTTCTGCGGCCCTTGCGTCCACCACGGCGGTTCTCTCTCTCAGGTCTATCAGCCATGGAAAAAGCCTCCTTTTCATCAAAAAATAAATCAAGAATTAAACGAAATCCCAGCCCGATTAGAAGGGCAGATCATCATCCATCGGGATTTCTTCAAAGTCACCGGTGTCGCCACTGGCATACGCCGGTGCGGGTTCAGCTGCCGGTTTGGAGTAGTTATTACTATAACTACCGCTGTAATTGTTGTTATCACTACCGTAATTCCCGCTCTCAGAACTGCGTTTTGATTCAGTGAAATGAGCGTTGTCGGCAACAACTTCAACTGCGGTACGTTTATTTCCGTCACGATCTGTATAATTACGAGTCTGGATTGAACCCTGAACCGAAATCAATTGTCCTTTACGAAAATACTTACAGACAAATTCAGCAGTATTTCTCCAAGCAACAATATCGATAAAATCAGTCTGACGTTCTGTACCAGACTTTGCATAACTACGATCAACTGCAATTCTAAACGAAACAACAGCAACTCCATTAGGAGTATGACGTAACTCTGGATCAGCCACTAGGCGACCCGTTAAAACAGCAACATTCAGCATCGCTGTCCACTCCCTTCAGCGCTTATTCAGCGTCGGCAGGCTTCTCTTCAGCCGCCGGAGCAGCAGGCTTCTCGTTCTTGATTTCCTTCTTGACGATGATGGAACGAAGAACGCCGTCCGTAATCTTGAACACACGGTCCAGTTCAGCGGTGAAAGCGGGAACGCTCTTAAAGTTGATCAGAGTGTAGTAACCCTCGGTCTGCTTTGCGATGGGATAGGCCAGACGGCGCTTGCCCCAATCGTCCACGCTCTCGACTGTGCCGTTTTTGTCGATCAGCTTCTTGAACTTCTCAACAACAGCAGCAGCACCTTCCTCACCCAGCTTGGTGGAGAGGATGAATACGGTCTCGTAGGAATTGATGATTTCTGTCATGCTTGTCGCACCTCCTTTTGGACATAAGGCCTTGGGATAAAATCCAAGGCAAGGATTGAAACTGCCAGACAGGCAGTCAACAGATTAATTATAGCAGTGGATTCTATTTTGGTCAAGCTTTTCTTTTCAAAATCACAGGGTTTTTGCGATTTCTTTCAGATATGCCCGAAAATCATTTCCAATTTGCGGGTGCTTCAGGGCAATCTCCACACTTGCCTGCATGATTCCCAGCTTATTGCCCATATCATAGCGGGTGCCGGTAAAGTCCACGCCGATCATGCCCTGTGTGCGTGCCAGCTGGCACATAGCGTCGGTCAGCTGAATTTCGCCGCCGGCTCCGGGCGGGGTGTGATCGAGAATATCAAAAATCTCAGGCGGGAGAACGCAGCGCCCAAGGATGGAGAACAGGGAAAGGATTTTATCCGGAGAGGGCTTTTCGATCATATCGGTGCAGGAATACCAGTTGTCACGAATCGGGTCTACCTTTAGGGAGCTATACTTGGTGATGGCTTCGGGGGAAACCTGTTTGATTCCCAGCACACCCTTTCCAAATTCTTCGTATGCTCGAATCAACTGTCCACAAGCAGGATCATCGCCGATAATAACATCATCACCATACAGCACAGCAAAAGGCTCTCCATTTATAAAAGTACGGGCACAATTTACAGCATGTCCCAGACCACGGGTTTCCTTTTGGCGTACAAAATAAATGTTGGCCAGATGTGCCAAATCGGCCACTTCTTTTTGCAGAGCCTCTTTTTCGGGGTTTCCAATCAGACGATCCTCCAGCTCGGGAGCACGGTCAAAATGATCTTCGATAATTCCTTTACCACGGTTTGTAATAATCAGGATATCCGTGATGCCGGAGCGGACTGCTTCCTCCACGATATACTGAATCGCAGGTTTGTCCACAATAGGAAGCATCTCCTTGGGCATTGCCTTGGTTGCAGGGAGAACCCGTGTTCCAAGACCGGCGGCAGGAATAACTGCCTTACGAACTTTCTGCATAAAATATCCTCCCAAATTATAATAGATTTCGCTGAGATATAGTTTTGCTTTAGTAGACTTTCAGGCAGGATCTGAATGGCGATGGTACTGTCCTTGTGTTTAGAAGAATCGAGGCAGCCAAGTGATGATAAGATAACAGACGAGCAGGCAGATGGTAATGGGAGTATTAACGTTTCCACGAGCCTGCAACTGCACATTATATTCAGCAGCAGGCACATTTTCAGCACGCAGCTTATGAACGGTGTGCAGGCAATGGTTCATATACATCCGATTCCCCCGCAAGCCCACAAAAATCATGATGGCCAGCATCAACCCCAAAAAGGCATACGGCAACAGAACTATCAGGAGCTGCGATGGATTTTGCATCAGGAGATCCAGCATGGCTTGCAGTTGCTGATTGGTAAGGCCGGTGCTGTTTTGTTCAACGCCGACCTGAATCATCAGGTTTTGCAGCAGAGGGAATGTAAAAGCAATGTTACAATAAGTATACCCAATATAAAGCGCAAACATCAGGGCAGTAATGATAGAGCCCCATTTATACTGCTTTCGATAGAGCATCCAGCCACCGGAAAATAGAAAGGCACAGAAATTGAACCGGTTTTTCTTGTAAACCTTCATGTTTCTAAAAACCGGCATATAATAAGCGGTGTTGGTGTGTACCAGCTTTGCCATTTCACCGGCGGGCACATCGTCGATCAGTTCGTTAGCATCGACTCCACCCATCGGGTCAAGCGCAAAAGGCATGGGAGCGCCGCCCATGCCACCGCCGGGGAAGGGGGAGCCGCCGGGAAACGGGCCGTTATCCTGCGGCCTGGAATAGGGGTTCTGATCAGCGGGAGGTGGGGGAGTGTTTGTCCGGTTATGATGTTGAGCAGGCTGTCCAGAAAGCGAAGCGCCGCACTGGTCACAAAACAGAGCGCTGTGTGCATTTAATTTTCCACAGGAAGGACACTCCTGATCTTTGATCTCTGCGCTGACATCCGGCTTTTTGGGAGCCTCTGGAGGAGTCCAGCGCTTTCCAGCCTCGTGAAGATCATCAAATTTGCATTTGCCGGCCTGATGATAACATTCCCGATGATAGGGAGCGCCACACTCAGGACAGACAACAATATCGTCGTCGGGCTGAAACGCCTTGTCACAAACAGGGCATTTGATACCGGTATAATTCATGTTGGTTCCTCCGAAAACAGTATTTGACAGAATCATGCGATAAAGTACTTTTAGTTATTGTACCGTTTTTTGAGTGAAAGTGCAATTGGTTTTCGCTGTTTTTTCAAATTGATGGAATTTGTTTGCAAAGAGGAAGCAGTTTATTCACATTCTGTATGCTTTTTAAAAGAAAAATTCTCTCAAAAAGCCGAAAAGGGCATTTTTGGACAAAAGAATCTGGCCCGGCGGCAAGAAAAACCTTGCAAGAACAGGCTACTTGCGATAATATAATAGGAAGAATCCCTGTTTAACAGGTATCGTGCCAACGAGCACGGATAACGATTTAGGAGTGAAGAAGCAATGGAACGCACAGAAATTGCCGCCCTGTATCAGGATGCAGCGGCGTATGGCGGAAAAACCATCACAGTTTGCGGTTGGGCCCGTACCATCCGTGATTCCAAGAACCTTGGGTTTATCGATTTGAATGACGGCAGCAGCTTTAAGGGAGTTCAGATCGTTTTTGAAGCTGATAAAATCAATAATTTCAAGGAGATTGCCAAGCAGAACGTTGGTGCCGCCCTGTGCGTGACCGGCGAGCTGCTGCTTACCCCCGAAGCCAAACAGCCTTTTGAAATCCATGCAGCCGAAATTCGGGTAGAGGGACCCTCCACACCTGAATACCCACTGCAAAAGAAACGCCACACGGTGGACTAT
This sequence comes from Candidatus Heritagella gallinarum, assembly GCA_904394685.1. GTDB lineage: Bacteria > Bacillota > Clostridia > Oscillospirales > Acutalibacteraceae > Heritagella_A > Heritagella_A gallinarum. The sequence goes on along the minus strand of CAJFNK010000051.1, from coordinate 23,673 downwards.
CTTCGCACAATCGCCCACTTGCGTCCCCGCACCAACCTGTTCAGCGCAGCATTCCGGGTGCGCTCTGCGGCGGCGTTCGCAATCCACAAGTTCTTTAACGAGCGTGGCTTTGTGTATGTCCACACCCCGCTGATTACCGGCAGCGACTGCGAAGGCGCCGGCGAGATGTTCCGGGTAACCACGCTGGATGCCGAAAACCCGCCCCGCACCGAAGACGGCGCTGTGGATTTCAGCGAGGACTTTTTCGGCAAGCAAACCTCCCTCACCGTTTCCGGTCAGCTGGAAGCAGAGTGTATGGCCATGGCGTTTGGCAAGGTATATACCTTTGGCCCCACCTTCCGTGCAGAGAAATCTTATACACCCCGCCACGCTGCGGAGTTCTGGATGATCGAGCCGGAGATTGCGTTTGCTGATCTGAACGACGATATGGACTTGGCCAAGGACATGATCCAGTACATTATCAAATATGTAATGGAAACCTGCCCGCAGGATATCGCTTTCTTCAATCAGTTTGTGGACAAAGGGCTGATCGAGCGTCTGGAGCATGTGGCAAACTCTGATTTTGCCAGAGTCACCTATACCGAGGCGGTTGAACTGCTGAAGGAAAACAACGATAAATTTGAATATAAAGTGGAATGGGGCTGCGATTTGCAGACCGAACACGAGCGTTACCTCACCGAGCAGATCTTCAAAAAGCCGGTGTTCGTCACCGATTATCCCAAGGAGATCAAGGCGTTTTATATGCGCCTCAATGACGACGGCAAAACCGTTGCAGCCGTGGATATGCTGGTTCCCGGCATTGGCGAGATCATTGGCGGCAGCCAGCGTGAGGAGCGTTTGGATCTGTTGCAGGAGCGCCTCAAAGAGCTGAACCTCAACGAGGAAGACTACTGGTGGTATCTGGATCTTCGCCGTTATGGCGGCACCAAGCACGCAGGCTTTGGGCTGGGCTTTGAGCGTATGGTCATGTATCTCACCGGTATTTCCAATATCCGTGACGTGCTGCTGTTCCCCCGGACTACCGGCAGTGCGGAGTTCTAAAATGGAATATCAGGAGAAGGTACAGCGTCTGAAAACTCTTTTGGCAGAATTGCTTTCGCAGGGGCTTTGCGTAGCATTTTCCGGCGGGGTAGACAGTGCCGTCCTCCTCTATCTGGCGGAGGTTCTTCGCCGGGAGCACCATCTCCCGGCGGGGAGCCTCCGTGCAGTATTGTTTGCCACCCGGCTGCATCCCCAGGCAGATGAGGCGGATGCCCGGAGGCAGGCAGAGGAAATGGGCGTGCCGCTGACTGTTCTGGCGATTGATGAGTTTTCAGACCCTGCAATTTTACAAAACCCGCCGGATCGCTGCTACCGGTGCAAAACATTGCTGTTTCGCAGGTTTCGGGAGTTGGCGGACAGCAGTGGGGCGGCAGCGGCAGACGGCACTAATTTTGATGATCTTTTTGAATACCGTCCGGGCCTTCGTGCCTTAAAGGAGCTGGGGATTCGCAGCCCTTTGGCAGAGGTGCAGCTGACAAAAGCGGAGGTTCGCCGCCTGGCGGCAGAATTTGGCCTTCGGGTCAGCCAGAAGCCGTCCAGCCCCTGTATGGCGACCCGGCTCCCCTATGGGGACAGGCTGACGCCGGAAAAGCTGCGTCAGGCGGCAGAGGGAGAAGCCCTGTTGAAAGAGCTGGGGTTCCCGGTGAATCGGGTTCGGATACATGGAAACCTCGCCCGGATAGAAATCCCGAAAACGGAATTTGCACGTTTTTTGGAGCAGTCGGAAATGATTACAGAAAGAATCAAAAAATCGGGTGTGCTGTATGTAACACTGGATGTACAGGGCTTTCGTTCCGGCAGCATGGATGAAGCGCTGAAAATTGAAAAGGCACACTCGAACGATAATTCCAAGGAGGAACCGGTTTGAAAACACAGGAATTGCTGGAAGCCGTCCGGGATGGGGCGGTTTCTGTTGAACAGGCCATGGAGCAGCTGAAAACGCTGCCCTATGAAAATCTTGGCTATGCCCGGCTGGATCACCACCGGGAGCTTCGCACCGGATTCCCGGAGGTGATTTTCAGCCAGGGGAAAACCGTAGAACAAACCGCCTCTATTTTTGAAAAGCTGTATCAGCGCAGCGGATTGGTGCTGGCAACCCGTGCCAGCCGGGAGCAGGCAGATGCGGTCATCGAAAAGGTGCCGCAGGCGCAATTCCATCCGGCTGCAAGGGCGATTACAGTCGGAATGAAACCGGAAATAGAACGGGTCGGTCTGGTAGCTGTTTGCACCGGCGGAACGGCAGACATTCCGGTAGCAGAAGAAGCGGCGATCACCGCCGAAATGTGTGGGGCAAGGGTGGAGCGTATCTTTGATATCGGCGTTTCCGGCCTGCACCGCATGATTTCCGCTTTACCGGAAATTCGGCGTGCAACCGCAATTGTGGCGGTTGCAGGAATGGAGGGCGCTCTGGCTTCGGTATTGGCCGGGCAGCTGGATCGTCCGGTGATTGCGGTTCCCACCAGCGTGGGCTATGGCGCAAACTTTGGCGGGCTTTCGGCTTTGCTCACAATGATTAACTCCTGTGCTACCGGAATCGCCGTGGTGAACATCGACAACGGGTTCGGCGGTGGCTATATGGCAGCGCAGATCAACCGGCAGTCGGCAATGGCTGAAAATGAACCTCAGTGAATGACCCCTAGTTGCTGACAGTGGAAAGGCAGGTATCGTAATGGGAAAAACACTCTATTTTGAATGTTACTCTGGTATTAGCGGCGACATGACCGTAGCCGCTTTGCTGGATTTGGGCGCAGATCAAAAGGTGCTGGAACAAGCGCTTTCCAGCCTTCATCTGGAGGGATATTCTCTCCGCTTTGGACGGGTGAATAAGAATGGCATTGAGGCGGCAGACTTTGACGTAGTGCTGGAAGGTCATGAACACCACCACGAACACCATCATGAACAGGAGCATGGACACGAGCATACACATGAGTATCATTGTCACGAACACGAACATTCACATGAACACGGACACGCACACGTTCACGAACATTCGCATATTCATGGAGAAGGCCATGTGCATCGTGGCCTGAAGGAAATCCTGCCTATGATCGATCAGGCGGAAGCGGTGACGCCTCATGCACGGGAAATGGCCAAAAAAGTGTTTGAGGTATTGGCAAAGGCAGAGGGGAAAGTACATGGAAAGCCTCCGGAGGAGGTGCATTTCCACGAGGTTGGAGCGGTAGACTCTATTGTGGATATTGTTGCAGCCTGTGTGTGTCTGGATAATCTGGGCGTTGATACGCTTATCACCTCTCCACTTTTTGAGGGAACAGGCTGGGTGCAGTGCCAGCACGGCCTGATGCCGGTTCCGGCTCCTGCAACCTTGGAGCTGATTCGTGCAGCCGACCTTTCTCTGCGTATTACCGGCGTGCAGGGGGAGATGATCACGCCTACCGGTGCGGCGATTTTGGCGGCGCTGGGCAGCCGGGAGCCGCTTCCCAAATCCTTCCAGGTGGAGAAGATTGGAATTGGAGCGGGCAAAAAGGACTTTGACCATGCGAATGTGCTGCGGGTCATGATGATTGATTCCGGTAAAAAAAAACTGAATTGACAGACACCGTAGCGGTGCTGGAAACCAATATTGACGACTGTACCGGGGAACAATTCAGTTATTGCCGTCAGAAATTGATGGAGAGCGGCGCTCTGGATGTATCCTTTTTTCCGCTTTTTATGAAAAAAGGACGTCCGGCCTATGGGCTGGTCGTGATTTGCCGGGAAGAAGACGAAGAAACTCTCAGCCGGGTCATTTTCCGTGAAACCACAGCGGTGGGACTGCGCCGTTCGGTGCAGGAGCGGCGTGTTATGGAGCGCAGCTTTGAAACCGTTGAAACCGATGTGGGAAAGGTGATACTCAAATGCTGCCGTTATGGGGAGATTCAAAAAAAATATGTGGAATACGAAAGCGCTGCGGCGCTTGCAGGAGAAACTGGGCTGCCTCTTGACGAGATATACAGAAAAGCCCTCTCAAAATTGCCGTGAAAGGTTCAAAGTGCAGGAAATCATTTTTTAACTTGCATTTTCGGCGCAAATATAGTAAAATCTTTATTAGTTTTCGTGGGAAATGCAATTTATAGGAAATGGAGATGCTTTGAGTGGAATATCAGTCCATGACGAAGAAGGAACTGGAGGCACTGCACAGTGAATTGCAGGCAAAGTACGATGGGTTTAAGGCTCTTGGCCTGAAGTTGAATATGGCAAGAGGCAAGCCGGGGATGGATCAGTTGGAGCTTTCAATGCCCATGTTGGATGTGCTGAGTTCCTCTGCAAGTCTGACTGCTTCTACCGGGGATGACTGCCGCAACTATGGTATGGCAGACGGTCTGCCCGAAATGCAGGCACTGTTTGGCGGGATGCTGGGTGTTCCTGCACAGAATGTAATTGTCGGCGGCAACTCCAGCCTGAATATGATGTTTGATACCGTTTCCTGTGCAATGACCCACGGTTTTGGCGGCTGCACACCCTGGAGCCGTCAGAAGTCCGTAAAATTCCTGTGTCCGGCCCCCGGCTATGACCGCCATTTTGCCGTTACGCAGTATTTTGGGATTGAAATGATCACCGTCCCCATGACTTCCGAGGGGCCGGATATGGATATGGTGGAAAAGCTGGTTTCGGAAGATGAAACCATCAAGGGAATCTGGTGTACGCCGAAGTATTCCAACCCAACCGGCGTTACCTTCTCGGATGAAACGGTTCGCCGTTTTGCCTCCCTCAAACCTGCCGCAAAGGATTTTCGTATTTTCTGGGATAATGCCTATTGCGTGCATGACCTCACCGATACCCCCGATACCCTGTTAAATCTGTATGAGGAATGTGTGGCACGGGGAACCGAGGAGCTGCCGATCCTGTTTGCGTCCACCTCCAAGATCACATTCCCCGGCGCTGGTGTGGCTGCTATGGCTGCCGGTCCGCAGAACATTCAGGTTCTGCGGGAGCACTTCTCTTTCCAGACGATTGGCCCCGACAAGCTCAATCAGCTGCGTCACATTGCTTTCCTGCGTGACCAGGAAGGTGTTGCAGAGCAGATGCTGCGTCATCGTCGGATTCTGGAGCCGAAGTTCCAGGTCGTGTTGGAGAAGCTGGAACAGCAGCTCGGTGGAAAAGGCGTTGCTTCCTGGACACATCCCAACGGCGGTTATTTTGTCAGTGTAGACGTGATGGATGGCTGTGCGAAAAAGGTAGTTTCCCTGTGCGCTCAGGCCGGCGTTACGCTCACCGGTGCCGGTGCAACCTTCCCCTATGGCAAGGATCCCCGTGACCGCAATATCCGTGTGGCACCCACCTATCCGCCTGTGGCAGAACTCGAAAAGGCCATGGATATTTTCTGTGTGAGCGCTTGTCTGGCAGCTTGCGAAAAGCTGCTTGAAACGCAGGAATAATAGAATATCTGACAAATATTTTGAAAGTCGCAAAGCCAATTTTGGTTTTGCGACTTTTTTGTTTTGGACAAATTTCCTAAGAAACGGATTTTTTCTAGCATTTTTCGTTGACTTTTTCAGGGGATTGGCCTATAATAAATTTTGTTACGCTTGTATATTTGCAAATAGACCAAAAAAGGACTGTTTGATTTTCTCATAGAAAAAGAACGGGTTTTTTGAAGGCCTGCAGATGGCAGCGACTAAAGGGACTGGGTGTCCCTGAAAAAATGGAGGATATGTGCATGAAGCGAGTACCCAAGGCAGTGTTTTTCATTGTCGCTTTCCTTATCCTGTTACTGACATACGCATCAATTTTTGGTGCTTACGGACAGAATGGCGACAATAAGATCACTTACATCAAAGGCGCCGGCGATATCCGCTGGGGCATTGACATTCGTGGCGGCGTAGAAGCTACATTTGTTCCGGCAGACGGCATCGACGCTACAGACGAACAGCTTAGCTCGGTGGAAGAAACGATTAAACTTCGTTTGCTGAGCAACAACATTACAGACTATGAGCTGTACACAGATACGGCAAATGACCGTATCATCATTCGTTTCCCCTGGAAAAACGATGAGAGTTCCTTCGACCCTGAGACGGCTATTGAGGAACTTTCGGCAACAGCAGAGCTTACTTTCCGTAAGGGAATGGAAGCCGAAAGTCAGGAAATGGGTTCCAATGGTGAACTTATTTATAAGACTCCTACCGGCGAAACCAAAGAAAATATCATCCTCAACGGCAGTGATGTAGATAAGGCTGAAGCTGCTGCCTATACAGACCAGCAGACTGGTGCGCTGAAATATGTGGTAAATCTGGAGCTTACCCCTACGGGCGCTGAAAAGTTCGCAGAGGCAACTGCTGAAATGGTTGGAGAAACCATCTCGGTGTGGATGGATGATGTGATGATTTCCGCTCCTACTGTTAATCAGGAGATCCCGGACGGTAAGTGTGAGATTGAAGGCAACTTTACCGCTGCTACTGCAACCGAGCTGGCCAATAAGATCAATGCTGGTGCGCTTCCCTTTACTCTGAAGACCGACAGCTTTGGTACTATCAGCCCCACTTTGGGCGAATCTTCTTTGAATGCCATGACGCTGGCAGGTATTATCGCATTCATTCTGGTTGCCCTGTTCATGCTGGTGATGTTCCGTCTGCCCGGCTTTGTGGCAGTGATTGCGCTGGCAGGCCAGGTAGCACTTTCTCTGGCAGCTGTTTCCGGATTCTTCCCGGCTTTCCCCAGCTTTACCATGACGCTGCCCGGTATTGCAGGTATTATCCTTTCTATCGGTATGGGCGTTGATGCGAATATCATTACGGCTACCCGTATTAAAGAAGAACTGTGGCTCGGCAAAACCCTCGACGGTGCAATCGAAAAGGGTAATGAGAGCAGCTTCTGGGCAATCTTCGACGGTAATATTACTGTGATTATTGTGGCAGTTATTTTGATGGCGGTGTTTGGACCCAGCAATATTCTTTCTATGATTTTCGGTGCCTCCACCACCGGCTCTATCTACTCCTTCGGCTACACTTTGCTGATCGGCGTGATTGGCAACTTTGTCATGGGTGTAACAGCAACCCGCCTGATGACCAAGTCGCTGTCCCGGTTTAAGGTGTTGCGTAATAAGTGGCTGTTTGGAGGTGCTAGAGGATGAAGAAGTTTAATATCAAATTCTATCAGCACCGGAAGATCTTTTTCTGTATTTCTCTGGGACTCTTTGTGATCGGGCTCCTGTGCAACCTGATCTTTGGCGTTGAACTGGACATTGATTTCCGTGGCGGCGCTCTGGTGCAGTATTCTTATACCGGTGAGGTAGATCAGGAAACAGTTGACCAGGCGGTAGAGGATGCAATTGGACGTGCAGTGACCGTTACCATTACAGATGCGATTGGCGGTACTGATTCTGCCGAAAAGAGCCTGACAATTTCTCTTTCGGGTAGTGAGGGCATTTCTCTGGATGAACAGAAAGCGATTGCCTCCAAGCTGGGAGAAGCCTACCCGGATTCTACCTTTGAAATCATGCAGTCCACTTCTGTTCCGCCTACAATGGGCGCTAAGTTCTTTGCAAAGTGCCTGGTGGCAGTTGCATTGGCAGCTATCCTGCTGGTGATTTATGTGGCCCTGCGTTTCCGCAAGATTGGCGGTATGTCGGCTGGTGTGATGGCTGTGATCGCACTGGTGCATGACGTTATGATGGTTTACTTCACCTTTGTGGTGTTTGGATTCCCGATTGACGATAACTTTATCGCAGTGGTTCTTACCATTCTGGGTTACTCCTTGAATGATACCATCGTTATATATGACCGTGTTCGTGAGAACCGCCGGATTCTGGGACCCAAGGTCAGCTATGAGGAGCTAATGGATACCAGTATCAACCAGACCCTGACCCGTTCCATCAACACTTCGGTGTGTACTTTCCTGGCAGTTGCAGTAGTATTTATTGTCGGCTCGGTTTATGGCCTGTCTTCTGTAACCACTTTTGCACTGCCCATGATGATCGGTATCGTAACCGGTTGCTATTCTTCTGTCTGCCTGGCTGGCCCGCTCTATGTCATGTGGCAGAACCACAAGAAAAAGAAGAAGGAAGCTGCCTGATTCGAACTGGTTTTCTAAATTTGAATGATCTTACAAAGGCTGTCTGTTTTTACAGGCAGCCTTTTGTCTGTAAAGATAATGGGACGGGTATTTACTTTTTCTCAGAAATCTTCTATAATATTACAGTTAAGGATTCAGAAAATACTGTTGTCAGAGCAGTAAGTGGTTATGGATTAAATTAGAAACGCTGAGGTAGAGGATTATGCTGCAATTTGAAGAAGTAAAGCAGGCGCTGACAGATTTGGAGCCGGAGCTTCGTGATTTGGCAGATGCTTTGGGGCTTGAAAAGACAAAAGAAGAAATCGAAAAGCTGGAGCAGCAGGCTGCCGCTCCGGGATTTTGGGATGACCTTGAGAATACACAAAAAGTCCTGCAAAGAACCAGCGCTCTCAAAAGTAAAGTGGAGAGCTACAACAAGCTTTGCGGCCAGTTTGACGATACTATGGCGCTGGCAGAGATGGGCGATGAGGCAGAGGATTTATCGATCCTGCCGGAAGCACAGGAAGAACTTGAAAAATTCAAAGAAAGCCTGGAAGCAATTCGTCTGACCACTCTGCTCACCGGTGAATATGACGGCAAAAATGCAATTCTCACCTTCCATGCGGGTGCAGGCGGCACAGAGGCACAGGACTGGGCGGAGATGTTGTATCGTATGTATAACCGTTGGGGCGAGCGTCATGGATTCCAGGTTAAGACGCTTGATTACCTTGACGGTGAAGAAGCTGGACTCAAGAGCGCTTCCATTCTGGTAGAGGGCGAAAACGCATACGGATTTTTAAAGAGCGAGGCGGGCGTTCATCGTCTGGTTCGTGTATCTCCGTTTGACTCCTCCGGGCGCCGTCACACGTCTTTTGCCTCGTTGGAAGTTATGCCGGAAATTGATGATACCATCGAAGTGGAAATTGATCCTGCGGATATCAAGATGGATGTGTATCGTGCCAGCGGTGCAGGCGGACAGAAGGTTAATAAAACTTCATCGGCTGTTCGCTTGACCCATATTCCTACCGGAATCGTAGTGGCCTGTCAGGTGGAACGCAGCCAGTATCAGAACCGTGATGTGGCTATGCGTATGTTGAAATCCAAGTTGATTGAGATTAAAGAGCGTGAACATCTGGATAAGATCAGCGATATTAAGGGCGAGCAGAAAGAAATCGCCTGGGGCAGCCAGATCCGTTCCTATGTGTTTATGCCCTACACTTTGGTAAAGGATCATCGCACCGGCTTTGAATCCGGCAACATTAATGCGGTGATGGATGGCGATTTGGACGGATTTATCAATGCCTATTTGAAGGCTGGCAGTCTGGATGCCATTACCGATACGATTGACTGAGTTTGTATTTTATAAAAAACGGCTGCCTGTTTTGCCGGGCAGCCGTTTTTGCGCTTGTCAGAAAAAAATATCTGTGGTAGAATGGGCTGGTAACTTTTTAGGGCGTTTCTGAAAACAAAGAAATTGAAGAATTTTCTACAAGCAATAGGCAGATACAAGGCAAAAACGATTTTTAACGCAGTAGCTGACCTTGATTGTAGGAAAAGACGATAATTTCGACTTTTCAGATAGCCCCTAGAAACTTAAAAAAGAAAAGTGTTCTGGAAGGATACCGCTCAGGAGATGAAAGAGGAGGATGAAAAATGGCTGGGAAAATTGCGGCCTTTTTTGGTACACAGGATTTAACACAGGGAAAGCCCATGCGAGGGTTGATCCAGTTTTCTGTCCCGCTTTTGATTGGAAATCTGGCGCAGCAGCTCTATAATACGGTGGACTCTATCGTAGTGGGAAAATATGTGTCGGATAACGCTTTGGCGGCCGTGGGAGCCAGCGGGCCTGTTTTGAATCTGCTGTTGGTGCTGTTTATGGGAATCGCAACGGGTGCTACCATTATGGTGTCCCAGTATTTTGGGGCAAGGCAGCATCAATTGCTTTCCATTACCGTTGGTAATACGATTACGTTAACGGTGTTGTCATCGATTTTTATCATGGTTGTGGGGCCATTAGTTACCCATCCGCTGATGACGATGCTCAATACGCCAAAAGAGATTTATGACGATTCCTGTTCGTATCTGATTATTATCTTTTTGGGAATTATCGGGATTGCGGGCTACAATATTCTTGCAGGTGTGCTGCGTGGCCTTGGGGATTCCTTTATGCCGCTGGTCTATTTGATTATTGCCTGTTTGCTCAACATCGTACTCGATTTGGTGTTTGTCATCAATTTTCACTGGGGTGTAGCGGGTGTTGCGATTGCTACCAGCATTTCCCAGATTGTTTCCGGCGTGCTGTGCCTGCTGCGTCTATTACATATGAAGCAGATTGTTCAGGTACCGAAATCTTCTCTCAAACTGCATCGTGATTTGGTCCTGCGTCTCACCAAGCTGGGGCTTCCTTCCGGGCTGGCACAGGCCATCTTCTCTCTGGCAGCGATTGTAGTGCAGTCCCTTACCAATTCATTCGGCCCCATGGTTATCACCGCCAGCATTATTGTCATGCGTGTGGATGGATTTGCCATGATGCCAAACTTTACCTTTGGAACGGCTATGACGACTTATTCCGGGCAGAATATCGGCGCCGGAAAGCTGGATCGTGTTCATGAGGGAACCAAGGCAGGAACTATTTTGGGATTGATCGTATCGGCAGCGCTAACGGTAGTGATTTTGCTCTTTGGCCGTATCCTGATGGGATGGTTTACCAATACACAGGCGATTGTAGATATGGGCTTTCATATGATGTGTATCCTGGCAGTTGGCTATATCGCCATGTCGGTGACACAGGGGCTTTCCGGCGTTATGCGTGGAGCAGGCGACACGATGACCCCCATGTGGATTTCATTTATCACAACCGTGGTGATTCGTGTGCCGATTGCATATGGTATCGCCTACTTTACCCGTTCGGAAGCATGGCCGAATGGCAACCCGGATTGCCTGTATATTTCTCTTTTGATTTCTTGGGTCATGGGTGCGTTAATTACCTATTTCTGCTATCGCCGTGGAAAATGGCGTAATAAAGCGGTGACGGGAGCTACTGAGGTAACGGAATAATAATAATTGAAAAGCAAAAGAGGAACCGGTGTCAAAGCCGGTTCCTCTTTTGCTCCATATTATAATTTCAAAACAAAATAGAGAAAATACGCTGTTTTTCTTTTTCGATAGCGTCTTCATCCCAATCAGCAGTTTGTGTAACATGGTTCCAAGCCTCATATGCTGAGTGTAAAGCAGCTGTCGCCTGACGGATTTCGTTTTTATAATCGGCGGCGATCTTTTTCAACTCGGATTCATATCGTTCATCGGTGCCGGGAGCCACAGCCGCTTCATAGATATCCAGAATTTCGTCGCCGGGCCGGCTTGGGAAATGTTCGTGAGGAGCCGTGCTGTCAAAGAAACAGAGCCCCATTTTGCGAATGACCACCATGTCGGCACTGTTCGGGTCAAATGCACAGCGATATTCTTCTGTATCCCAGCCTGACTCATTTGCGGCTGCCCGCAGCTTTTTCAGAAAAGTGGATTTTCCGGTGCCGGGTCTTCCCTTAATAAATATCCGCTTTTCAAGCCCACTGGTGATTTCGTCGATGACATCAACACTGCCGTCTTTGGTAGCGGCTCCCAAAAAGCGCATCCGATTGGTACCGGATTCCCCGCCCGCTCCTTTTGATAACAGCGAAGAAACAGTTTTTTCTGTCAACTGATCCAGTGCCTGATAATCCATGTTCTGAATATAAATCGCTTCCCATTGATCGTGAATTGGCAGAGCGGCTGCAAAATGATGGTGCGCCTCTTCCAAATACTGACGGACAGGCTGATAGGCGGCAGTCAAGGCAGTACCATCGGAGAGAGCGTTATCCCATGGGCGGCTGAAAAATATGCCAGCAGATTGCTGGGGCAAAATAATGCCCTCTATGCTGGCATCAAGGGAGTGCAGAATCTTCCATACCGGCACTTCTTTTTTCAGTGCAGCTGATTCAATAGCTTCAAGGAGCTGTGTCGCCTGCTGTTGCGGCCAGCCGGTGAGGACAATTTTGGTAGAAAGAGAAGCATAGTTTTCGTCATAAAAAGAAACAAAGCCCCGTGAGCTGTGGGAGCTGATAAAAAAGGGAATAGAGTTCATATGGGCACATCCTTTCAACAGGTTTCCACAGTAACTATATGGGAAAAACCGGAAAATATTCATAAAGCAAAAGGAAGCACCGCAGCAGTTTAGCGGTGCTTTCCTCTATCACCAGAATGATCAGATTTCTTCCGTCAGCATACGATACATAGCTTCCAGGCAGATTCGGGCATGCTCCATATAGCGGTTGATATCGATATGCTCGTTGGCGTTGTGCAGCCCACGGTCAGGCTCATCCGGGAACAGGGGGCCAAACGCTACGCCACGCCCACAAACAGCACGGGCATAGGTACCGCCGCCGGTAGCATAAAGCTCACAGGGTTTCCCGGTGACTGCTGTATAAGAGTTCTGCAAAAGGTGAATGAACGGGCTGTCAGCCGGCAGATAAAGAGCAGGAGTATGCTCCATCACGGTGAATTTCATTCCGGCTTTTTCGGCACAGCTGCGGAAAGCCTGAATGATGGTTTCACTGTCGGCAGTAACCGGGTAGCGGATATCAAAGCAGGCTTCGCCTTTTTCACTGTTTAGATGCAGCAGGCCGAGATTACAGGTGAGAGAACCGGAGGGTTCGTCTTCACAGGCGATTCCAAGAGAAGTGCCGTTGGTTTCACAGCCCACAAAACGGTTCAGGAAGGCGAGGAAACCGCCCAGTTCTTCTTTGGAGAACACGCTGCCCAATAGCTGAATTGCATGGGAAACGGCGTTAAAGCCTTTATCGGGTTGCATGGCATGAACAGCAGTACCACGAGAGAAGATTTCCAGCCCTTTCTCCGTAACAGAGAACTCAAAGCGACCGGGAACAGAGGACTCAGAGAGTGCTTTGGCCTGCTCTAACGGGCAGTGAAGAATCACATTCGCACGATCCGGCACAGCGTTGACTACGCTGCCGCCCTGGAAATCGTCCACAACCGAAGAAGCAGGGCCTTCAATACGGATTCGCAGAATCCCTTTTTCACGGTTACAGATTCCATATTCAGCATCTGGCGTAAACGCATATTGCGGCATAGGCTGTTTGGAGAAATAGTGGGGCAGATCATCCATACCCACTTCTTCTCCTGCACCAAGAATCACACGCAGACGGCGTTTTCCCACAACGCCAGCGTCTTTCAATGCTTTCAGGGCATAGAGTGCGGCAATTGCTTCGCCTTTGTCATCAGCAGTGCCACGCCCAAAGAGAAGATCGCCCTTTTGTGTCAGGGTAAATGGGTCACTGTCCCAGCCTTCTCCAGCGGGAACAACATCGACATGTGCAAGTACCGCTGCAATTTCTTCCCCTTCGCCGTATTCTGCATGTCCTGCATAGTAGTCGGCATTATAGGTAGAAAGCCCCATTTTTTCAGCGATTCCCAAAGCCAGTTCCAGCGCCCGTGCACTTTCACGGCCAAAAGGATAGTTGCCTTCTGGCTCAGAAGCAACAGAAGGAATCGCAATCAGAGCAGCCAGATCCCGGAGCATATCCTCACGGTAAGCGTCGATATGATGACCAAATTGAAGTGTAGAATTCATTTGTAACACGGCCTTTCAAAACAAAATTGGATAGGGCAGTTATTCTTCTGCCAGGATAGAGAGCTTCTGGATACATTTTGCACAAACGTTTTGCCCCTTAAACGAAGTGAGGTCTTCTGTGCTTTGACAAAAGGTACAGCAGGGAGCGTATTTTTTCAACACAATAGTATTCCCCGCAGTAAAGATTTCAACCTGGTCTTTTTCTCCGAGTTTCATCATTTTACGAAGCTCGATGGGCAGTACCAGCCGCCCCATGTTGTCGATTGAGCGTACAATTCCAGTAGCTTTCATTCTTTTCTTTCCCTCTTTCCATTGGCCTTTTGCTGCTTTGGCAAAAGGCGAAAAAACTTGTCGAAATACTATTTTTAGGATACCTTTTTTTGCCAGTTCTGTCAATGCGTATGAGAAAGTATCAAAAAAAGTTCAGGAACTGGACACAATTTCATTTTGCCTCTATGGACAGAAAGGTTCTCATTTTACACAGGACGCATATGAATAAAAGCAGAAAGAAGGTGGGAATATGCTGAACAGGATATGGGCGGGAATGGTTTTGCTCAGCTTTTTTTGTGCGGTAGTTACCGGCAGGATGCAGGAACTATCACAGGCAGTGCTGGCAGGAAGCCGACAGGCCGTGGAATTAACCCTCTCCATGGCGGGGATGATGTGCGCCTGGACTGGTCTTTTGAAGATTGCCGAAAAGAGCGGGGCAACCGCTTTGCTTGCCAATTTTCTCCGTCCAATTACCCGTCGTCTATTTCCAGATTGCGCCGCAGGGGGCGAGGCGATTCAGGCAGTGAGCCTGAATATTACGGCGAATCTTTTGGGCCTTGGGAATGCCGCCACTCCGCTGGGAATCGCCGCTATGAAAGCCATGGTCAAGGAAAAACCAACCGGCTCTTTGCCCAATCGTTCCATGATCCGGTTTGTGGTGCTGAATACCGCCTCTATCCAGCTGATTCCTACCTATATTGCCACCCTGCGTGCTCAGTATGGAAGTCAATCTCCTTTTGACATCACCCCGGCTGTCTGGCTGGTATCGGCAGCGGCATTGACGGCGGCACTTGGTATGTGTTTTATTTTGGAGAGAGGGGGAAGGCACCGTGGATAAGCTCGGAACATGGATTCTTCCGGCAGCCGTAGTGGTGATTGTGCTGTTTGGAACCATTCGACGTGTTCCGGTTTTTGACGCTTTCCTAGACGGCGCCAAAGAGGGGCTGCGCTCCAGTATATCGATTCTTCCCACATTGGTGGGGCTGTTGATGGGGGTCACCATGCTCAGTGCATCCGGAGCATTAGACTTGGTATCACATCTGCTGTCACCTCTGATATCATGGAGCGGGTTTCCGGTAGAAGCGCTGCCGCTGGCCTTGCTTCGCCCTTTTTCAGGCAGCGGAAGTACAGCGTTGGCCGCTTCCCTTTTTCAGACGATATCCCCCGATAGCTTTGCCGGGCGGGTAATTTCGGTGTTGATGGGCAGTACCGAAACAACTTTTTATGCAGTAGCGGTCTATTATGGAGCGGTGAATATCCGGAAAACCCGATGGACAATTCCCAGCGCTCTCACCGGCGATCTGATGTCAATGGCTGCTTCAGCGGCAGTGGTGCTGTGGTGCTTCCCAACTTGAAATAGCCAAAAAAACCGGATTCTATCAAGACTAGCAGCCTTGACAGAGCCCGGTTTTCATTTTGATTAACTTTATCTTTTATGAATGGTGTCTTTTCTCACTGAGAACGCCGGAAAGATCCAGCACACCGCTGATAATCAGGCAAACTCCAAAAAAGGAAATCAGTCCGGTTACCAGCTTGAAAGGATTAAACAGCAACACAATTCCCAAAATCAGAGGAATCAAGGTGCCGCCAAGGAAAAACCAGCGCTGTGGAGTTTTTCGCTGGAAAACATCCAGCATCAGCGGGACACGGAATATCCCCAGCAACAGCAGCAGCAAGCCCAGCATAAAGGGCAGAATCGATAGGAAAAAACGGGGAACAGAGATACATAATAGCCCCAAAATCGCCAGCAATAAAGCGATTACCATTTCCCCATCCGCTGCATCGGCCTGTTTTTTGGCCTGCCAGTATCGGAACAGATGGATAACTCCATAGACGAGCAGCATACCACCAATTCCCCAGCAGAACAGACTGGCACTCATTGAGGGGAAAAAGAGCAGAATGCCCCCAAGCAGAATATACACCAATGCCATCCAAACACTGGTGCTCTTTGTCCAGAAGAATTTCAGCATAACAACCACTCCTTTTGGATAAATCACCCTTTTAGTATACCATCTTGCCTCCCAAAAATCGAGTACAAGTTTTTCAGATAGTCCCTAGAGATGTAGAGTTACAAAAGGGGCTGATATTCTCCGTTCTCTACCCGGTACACCCCTTCCAGGTCTTCGCCCAGCAAAATCGGCTGTTCTGCTTCAAATCGCACACAGGTTCCGCAGCTGGAGGAGAGCTTGCGTGGAACGGGCATCATTCGGCATCGAAGCCCTGCCCGGCGAAGGTTGCGGGCATACTCGCTGGCTCCAAAATGAGTGTAGAAGGTTGCGATATATTCCATGCTCAGTTCCCTTTTGCGGCGATTTCCATACGAAATTCGCTGCCCTCCTGTGTGGTAAGTACCGAGAGCTTTTGATAACCGCAAAAGCGGGTGATATTCTGTACGGCCGTCCGATTGTCTACCAGTACCGTAAAAGCGTCATATTTTTTGGCGGCCTGTTGGGTCAGAACCACAGGCTCCGGACAAGCAAGGCCTCTTGCGTCGATAATAGGTGTACTCATGTTGCACTCCCTCTTTTCTGAAGATTGGTAACGGAAATCACAGCGGTGATGAGTAATCCGATGATAACGGCGACCTGACCGTTAAATGTGGGGCCTTCGGCAGAAGAAGCCAGCCCAAAGTTGTGGCAGAAAGCAGCGCCGACGATCATTCCCAGCACGGTTACGGCGGAATCGCTGTTTCCTTCGCCGGTAAGAATCAACTGGCGCAAGGGGCAGCCGCCCAGCAGCACACAGCCCCATCCGACCAGCACCATTCCCAAAAAGTTCCACAGCCCATCTGTATGGGCAATTGGCTGGCCTTCTATGCCAAACACCAGCTTGCCGGCGATAGCGTTGCCAATCAGGGTGACGGCGAGAATGGCGGCGAATCCACACAGCAGGTAGAAGTCCCGGAACAAAACAGCGTCCCGGATTCCGCCCACCATACACAGGCGGGTGCGCTGCGCCAAAACCCCCACAACCAGCCCGGCAGCCAGTGCCGCCCAAACAGGGGCAGCCATAGAGCCGGGGCCTTCTTTACTAAACGCAAACAGAGCGGGGACAAAAAGCCAAGCACCAAACAGCAAAAGCAGCACAACCGGCAACCCAGCGCCTTCGGCATAGCCGAGCGAATAGGTGCGCTTGAGGGAGAAGCCCTTGTGCAGTGCCAGCACGCCCAAAAGGATTCCAGCGCTGAACCCCAGCAGTCCGATAACTGCATTCAGGTCGCCGCCGCCAATCCGCAGCACCATGCGAAGCGGACAGCCTAGGAACATCAAAGCGCCAACCATTACAAAAGCTCCCAGCACAAAGCGCAGCAGGGGAGAGGAGCCGCCTCTTGGCTGAAATTCTCTGGCTGCAAGCGAGGCTGCCAGAGCACCCAATACCAGCCCCACAATTTCGGGCCGGAAATACTGCACTACCGGTGCGGTTTGCAGCTTCATGGCGCCTGCCATGTCCCGAAGAAAACAGGCGATACAGAATCCCATGTTCCCCGGATTTCCCAATACGACCAGCAGTACGGCCACAGCGCCGATTACACCGCCGGTCACGATGATTCCAATGAATCGTTTCATAAAATGATACCCTCCTTATTTTGATTAAGATACCGCTTCAGAAGCCGCCAAGCTGCGACAATGCCTCCAGAGCTGTATCAACTTCCCAATCGGTTGTGTGATATCCCATCGAAAACCGAATGGTTCCCTCTGGAAAGGTGCCCATCGTCTGGTGGGCAAGCGGCGCACAATGAAGGCCGCAGCGGGTTTGAATCCTGTGTTCGGTTTCCAGCTTCCAGGCAGCTTCTGCCAGATCCATTCCCGGAACTATCACAGAAACAACGCTGGTTTGACCTCTGCCCGGAGCATGGATGCCCCGAACAGTTTGCAGATTTTTCAGCCCTTCCCAAAAGCGGCTGTAGAGCGCCTGTTCTTTTTTGGCAATCGTTTCCACCCCGGTTTCCAGCAGAAATTCCAGCGCCTGATGCAGCCCAAAAATGCCGGGGATATTGAGCGTGCCGGCTTCAAATTTATCCGGCAGAAAACAGGGCGTATCGAGCAGGTGTGAAGCGCTTCCGGTGCCCCCTTCGATCAAAGGCGGCAGCTCCTGTGCCAGCCGTTTGGAGAGAAGCATTCCGCCAATCCCCTGTGGCCCCAGCAGTCCCTTGTGGCCGGCAAAGCACAGCGCATCGGCTCCAAGGTTTTTCCAGCTTACGGGGAGATGCCCGGCTGTCTGAGCGCAGTCTACCACAAAATAGACGCCACGTTCCCGACAAAGTGCGCCCATCTGTTCCAGCGGCAAAATATTACCGAACACATTGGAGGCGTGGGTCATCACAACCAACCGGGTGTTGGGACGAAACAGGACTTCGGGATGGAGAAAAGAACCGTCTGGCAAAAGGGGAACCATACTCCAATCGACTCCCAGGCTGTGAAGCGGGCGAAGAACCGCATTATGTTCAAAACTGGAAACAATGCAGTGATCTCCTGGACGCAGAAGCCCTTTGAGAATCACGTTCAGGCTATGTGTGATGCCGGGTGTAAAGATCACATGGGAAGGCGTATCGAAGTCAAACAGACGGCAAAGCAGGTGCCGGGTATCAAGCAGAAGATCTTCTGCTTCGGCGGCGCTCTCATAGCTGGAACGGTTGACATTACACCCGTTGTGAAGCAGATATCCCGCAACTGCTTCTGCCACGCCCGGCGCTTTTGGAAAACTGGTGGCGGCATTGTCGAGATAAATGCGCCGCTTATCCATCGATCATCACATCCCATTCTCCTCGTGGCAGCACCTGCCCAATTATGGCGGCGCAGGGAATCCGATCCCGAAGCGCCCGGAGCAGAGCAGGGGCTTCTTTTTCCGGGACAGCGATCAGCAGCCCGCCGGAGGTCTGGGGGTCATAGAGAATATCCTGCATGGCAAGGTCCACTTCTGGTGCGGCCGTCACACGGGGCTGTGCAAAATCCCGGTTTCGATACATGCCTTCCGGCAGAATCCCCATCTGTGCCAGTTCATATACGCCGTCGTGACAGGGAATGTCGTGGTATGAAAGTCGGATGGAAACGCCGCTTCCTTCTGCCATCTCGCAGGTATGCCCCAATAAGCCAAATCCGGTAACGTCTGTGCAGCTGTGAACAGGAAAGCGCACCATGATATCACGGGCAGTTCGGTTCAGGGTACACATGAATTCTACCGCCTTTTGATAGGCTGCCGCAGGCGCAAGGCTCACTTTAGCGGCTGTTGTGAGAATCCCAATCCCCAACGGCTTGGTAAGAATCAGCACGTCCCCTGGCTGTGCCCCGGAGTTTTTCAGAATTCGGTCAGGGTGGGCAAACCCCGTAACCGAAAGGCCATACTTGGGTTCTTCTCCCTGAATGGTGTGACCTCCAGCGAGGATACCGCCTGCCTCATAGACCTTTTCATAACCACCCCGCAGCAGGTCATGGATAGCCTCGTCATCCATCAGTGTGGAAACGCACAGGATATTCATCGCCAGCTTTACCTCTGCACCCATTGCAAAAATATCACTGAGGGCGTTGGTGGCGGCGATTTTTCCAAAGGTATAGGGGTCGTCCACAATCGGCGGGAAAAAGTCCAGCGTTTGCACGATAGCAAGGTCGTCAGAAATGCGGTAAACGCTGGCATCGTCACTGGTGTCATAGCCCACCAGTAAATTTTCGTCCCGGTGTACCGGCAATCCGCCCAAAAGCCGGGAGAGTGTGCCAGCGCCCACTTTTGCGCCGCATCCGGCACACTTTGCCAGCTTGGTCATTTGTATCTCTGTACTCATTGATGACTCCTTTCTTTCAACGACTCCAGCAGGAGAAGAACCTGTCCCCCGCATACCATACCGGTGTTGGCAGCTTGTTTTCCGTCCATGGTACAGGTAAGCAGCCGTGTTTCGCCGGGCAGCAGAGAGGATGCTTCTCGTGTAACTAAATGTTCCGCTTCTCCGCCGCCAATGGTTCCGGAGAGGGAGCCGTCATAGTTGAGGCACATCATAGCGCCGGGGCCACGAGGCCCGCTCCCTTTTTTGGAAAGAACGGTAACGGCTGCCTTGGCCTGCCCACTTAACAGGCTGTGCAGAACATCTTCTCCCAGCCACATGCCCGTTTGCTTCTGGCGACGTACTTCTACCAGCTGTGCGGCAATTGAAACAGCGATTTCTGCCGGGGTAACGCCGCCAATCGGCAGCCCGATAGGGGCATGGACTTGAGAAAGCAGTTCCTCTGAAAAGCCTTTTGCCCGCATGGCTTCCATGGTGTGCTGCACCTTTGTTTTGCTGCCGATCATGCCAATATAGGCAAATGGAGTTTTCAGCGCATGTTCCAGACAAACACTGTCGTCGGCATGCCCACGGGTTACGATGACAAACCAATCGCTTCGGTCCATAGGCAGGCTGTCCAGCAATTCAGCAAAATTACCACAGTGAGTGCTGGCGCCGGGAAACCGCTCTGCGGAGGCAAATTCCTTCCGGTCATCCAAAACGGTAACCGAAAATTCCAGCATTTGTGCAATCTGGCAGACCGGTATGGCGATGTGGCCAGCGCCGCAGAGAATCAGTTCCGGCTGCGGAATCAGCACCTGAGCGCATTGGGAGCCGTTCTCCAACAGGGCAATTCCGGTGCTTTCGGTTTTTGGGAAGGGTGTTGTTTTGGAAATGATTTGGGAGGTTCCGTTTTCCAGATTTCGCAAGACGTGTAATTCTTCGCCGTGTTGCAGCCGGACGGCGGCCTGTTTCCAAAATTCAGCCGGCTTCAGATTCATACCAGCCGCCTCCCGTATTTTCTCATCACAGCCTCTAAAACGCCGCCACCCACAGCTCTCGCTTTATCAGAGATGGTTGTAAAATCAACTTCGGTTCCTCTGGGGTCTACATCCCCGCATTTAAATCCCGGAGTAACACAAATCCCTTCGTGCAGCATGCCACGAAGCATTCCGCCAATCTCAACTTTCAGGGGGGTTCCGTCGATTTCGGCTACCGTTTCGCCAGCTTCTACCATGTCCCCAATTTTTCGCAGGGGATGGAACACACCGGCACAGGGGGCACGGAGAATCCGCTCTTTGGTATATCCGCCAATATTTCCCGGAACACCTGAATTGGGAGCGGGAAAACCCTGCTCCAGCACTTTTCCAAGGGTATGTCCCCGTTTGGTTTCCACCACATAATGGCAGTCTTTTCCGGCACAGAATCCCGGGCCAACACCGATTACAAGCGGGGCGCTGTCAATCCGGGTTCCGAGATTTCGTTTTGCCAGAATGGCGTCAACCAGAGCGTCTACCGGGATTTGAGAGGCTAGCTTCATTTCCGGGTCGGGCAGAACAGGAATCAATCCCCGCTCACAAAGAGCAAGGGCTTCTTCGGCGGATTGACAGCGCACAGCCGTAACGCCTTCGATTACAAAACGCCCTTCTTCCAGCGCTGTGGAAAAAGCAACGCTTCTCCGAATAGCAGTGGGTTGGGGGAGATCAGTCATGATTATTTCAAAGCCGGACTGCCACAAACGCCAGGCAATCCCACTGGCGATATCACCGGCGCCACGAACTAAAATTCTCATTTTTATCATTCCATTCTATAATATCATCCAGATTTGTTTTGCAAGAGAGGCTACCACCACCTGCTTGATTCCGGCCTGATGGCATAGTGCAGCGGTTTTTCTGGTTTCTTTTGGAAAAAGTTCCTGCTGATTGAGCAGCAGAGTGAAAGGCCGGGAGTCGACTCCTTTTTGCAGCCCCTTTTCAGAAACTACAATATGTGCCAACAGTTCCGGAGTAATGGGTTCTTCGGAAAGAAGACCAAATTCTGCTTCTGCCAGTGAAAAGCGAAAACAGGCGGAAGAAAGTGGCTGATATAGGGCACTCATTCCGATAACGCCTACAATTCGTCCGGCTGTGTCCGGGATCACTGGCTCATGAGCTGCGGGAACCTTGCAGGGCAGGCGCTTGCTGCCGTCTGCTTCGATCAAAACATATTCGAATACGTTGGTAAGACCGGAAACAACAGCAGAGGAGATTCCGGTGAGTTTTCCGTTTTCGTCCATCTCATTCCCGATTACACAAAGCCGGCTTTGCTCTGACAGAAAGTGGATTTCTTCCGGGCTGGGGGCGATTCTGGGCGCCCCAAAAAGAGGGTTTGATGGTGGAAAAATGTGGGTAGTAGTAGAAACTGCCACAGAATGGCCTTCCTGAAACAATTCCAGCGCAACGGTTTCCATAGCGGTGCTTTTCCCCCCCGCCCCGACAAAAGCAGTGACACCGGGAGAAATCATCAGTTTAGAATAAAGAGTGTTCATTTTTTCTCCTGATCATGGCTTGGCAGGAAACGAAAACAGCTCACGGTATTTCAGTCTGCCCTGATATCGCTCTGAACTCATAACCGAGATTTTTTCTACCAGTAAGGTTGAAGTTGGAACTTCTATGGCAGGCTCATGTTCCAAGGTTACCTGCCGGGCCAATGTGATATGGGGGCGGAACGGTTTTTTGTCAAATGAAATTTTGTAATTCTCCAGAGCGGCACGAAGATCTTTTGCGAGTTTTTGCAGTTCCGGGCAGGGATGAAGCCCCAGCCACCATAAATCACCGAAATGGCCAATTTGTTTGGTGGAAACTGAGAAAACAGGGAAAGATACGCTAGATAAAGCGTTTCGAAGCAAACTCAGATTTTGAAATTCCCCAATAAAAGCCAGTGTTAGATGCAAATACTCCGGCTGTGTAAATCTCCCAGAGATACACTGGCTTTTGAGCAGAGCTTCGGCCTGCAAAACAGAACTGCGAAATTCAGAAGGAAAGGTAACAGCAATGAATAATCTCATTTTGAAAATCCCACCAATCAAGAGATAAAGGTACAAAATGATTATATCAAATAAAGTTATCAATACCAAGAGGGCGTTTTTACGAAAATATGTCTGGAAGCATAATAAACGATAAACTATCCTATCCATCTTGTCCCTAGGCATATATATTTATGTGAAATTTGAAAGGCGGTGTACATATGTGGTCAATACTGATGGATCTGTTATCAAATTTATTTTTTGCTATTTTGCATGTGGCAGGAGCTGGTTCTTTCCCAAAACCGCTGACGGCCAAAGAGGAATTGGATTGTTTGGAACGAATGAAGCAGGGGGATGCAGAAGCCAGAGGAATTCTGATAGAACGAAATCTTCGTTTGGTGGCTCATATTATAAAAAAATATTATGCAGGCAGCAACGATCAGGATGATTTGATATCGATTGGCACAATTGGTCTTATAAAAGCAGTGGACAGCTTTAACCCCGGAAAAGGAATACGGCTTTCAAGCTATGCATCCAGATGTATTGAAAATGAGATCCTTATGTTTTTTCGCAGCGGGAAAAAGAATGCTCAAGACATATCCATGAGTGAGCCAATTGAAACAGATAAAGACGGAAATACGTTAACATTGATTGATACCATGGCCACAGAGGATAATATTGTAGAAATACTAGATGAAAAAATGAAGTCAGAACAATTACATCAGTTTGTAGTAGAATGTTTGGAGCCCCGAGAACGAATGATTATTGTCTTGCGCTATGGCCTTTCAGGGAATCGTCCGTTGCCACAGAGAGAAGTAGCAAAACGTTTGGAAATCAGCCGAAGCTATGTATCGTTGCGAGCATATTGTAAACGAATTGACAAGACTTTATTTTTTACTAGGGGCTATCTGAAAAGTCGAAATTATTGTCTTTTCCTACAATCAACGGCAGCTACTGCGTTAAAAATACTCGGAATCCATCAAGGATTCCTGC
>CAJFNK010000050.1 GCA_904394685.1 Candidatus Heritagella gallinarum | reverse complement strand
GGCAATGGGGATTTCGCCCATTACGATGGGCGACGCAAAGGGGCTTTGCCCCTTTGGATTCCCCACCACCTTTTATAAAAGGTGGACGAAAATTTTAAGTTGCGGGGTAGCTACTGCTAACCTTTTAGTTATGTCCACGCAAACAGTTAACGGTCTTTTAGGTCAGTATAAGGCTGGAATTTTGTCAGCGAACGATAGGCTGGACGGATAATGCGTCCACCAGTGAACATTTCTTCCATACGATGAGCGCACCAGCCGCCAATACGGGACACCGCAAACATGGGCGTGAACAAGTCCTCCGAAATCCCCAGCATCTGATAAATCAAGCCGGAATAGAAATCCACATTGGCCGAAACAACCTTTCGGTTGCCCTTTACTCGCTCAAAAGCGCCCGGCGCCAGCTTTTCTACCCGCTGGAACAGGTTGAATTCCGGCATCATGCCCTTTTCTTCTGCCAGCTTTGCGGCCTTCTCCTTCAAAATCACGGCACGGGGGTCAGACAATGTATACACCGCATGACCAATACCATAAATCAGGCCGGAACCGTCGCCCGCTTCTTTTCGCAGAATCTTTTCCAGATACGCCTCGATTTCGTCCTCGTTCTCCCAGTTCTGCACCTGTGCCATGATCTCTTTCATCATTTCCATCACTCGATGGTTGGCGCCGCCGTGCTTTGGCCCCTTCAAAGAACCAATCGAAGCCGCAATGGTAGAATAAATATCGGTGCCGGACGAAGAAAGCACCCGGCTGGTAAACGTGGAGTTGTTGCCGCCGCCATGCTCTGCGTGCAGCATCATGCACAAATCCAGCAGCTTGGCTTCTTCATCGGTAAACTGCATATCCGGGCGCAGCGCATGCAGAATCGCCTCGGCGGTGTGATGCTCCGGGTGCAGCGGATGGAAATACATGCTCTTGCGGTCATAATGACGGCGCTTTACCTGATACGCATAGGTCATGATCGTGGGCAGGCGGGCAATCAGCGAAACCGACTGCCGCATGTTGTTTTCCAGCGAGGGGTCGTCGGGAGTTTCGTCATAGGAATACAGCGCCAGCACCGAACGTGCCAGCTTGTTCATGATGTTGGCCGACGGCGCCTTGATAATCATGTCCTCGGCAAAATATTCCGGCAGTTCCCGGTTTTCGCTCAGGATGTGATTGAACGATTCCAGCTGCTGCTGGCTGGGCAGCTTGCCAAACAGAAGCAGCCACTCCACTTCTTCAAATCCAAACCGGTTGTCCCGGATGCAGCCCTCTACAATTTCCCGCAAATCAATACCCCGATAAATCAAACGTCCTTCATCGGGAATCTTGTCTTCGTCTGCAATCAGATAGCCGTGGACGTTACTGATATTGGTCAGGCCGGCCACTACACCGGTACCGTCGGGGTTACGCAGGCCACGCTTTACCTGATACTGGTCAAACTTTTCGTTGGGGATACGGTTATGAGTCCTGTATTCTTCGCATAAGCTTTCCAGTGAGGAGAGCTTTTTTTCTTGGTTGTTCTCGACGTTCATTTCCTTCCCGCCTCTCTCAAAATCAGCCGGCTCTCTCAGCCGGTTCTCCATTCAGTCACTGCTGGTACTGTTTTTTATTGTATAGCACTACTGTGTGAAAGTCAAGGGAGAGAAAGCGGAAAAAACGACGAAAATGAATTATTTTATTGTAAATCTTGCATTTTTAAAGAGAACGAGGCTGGTTTAAGCGAGTATTTTTTATTTTCACGCATAAACCAGACAGCTTTCCTGCTATTGAACTGTGAGTCAGAAAGGGGACGTTGCAATGAAAAAGATGAAATGGAGAAGGCTGGTAGCCCTGTGTGGGGTGTTTTATCTGTTGGCGGCAGCATTGCCGCTGCTTTCGTTCTGTTCCGTTCAGGAAAACGAAGGCGAACCAGAAACGGGCAGCTCTGCCATAGCGGGAGAATCGGCAGGCAAAGGGGATAGCCCATCATCCAGCGCATCGGGAACGCCGGTGGAGGCGGGGGGCGTTTTCCGCCTGAAGGACGCCGATGGGAGCATTTTGGAGGTATCGGATTCCGAGTTTGTCAAAGGGGGCATCGCTGCCGAAATCCCGCCCAGCTATGAGCCGGAAGCGCTGAAAGCGCAGGGCATCGCTTTGTATACCTATTATAGCCGCTTGCGGGAGCAGAACCGTGAAAAAGGCGGCGAGGAGGCAGATTTCAGCTGTAATACCAAAACCGGGCTGGTGTATGTCCCGCAGGAAACCCGAAAGAAGCGGTGGGGCGAGAGCTATGAAAAATGGGAAGCGGCGCTGGAGGAGGCCGAAAAAGCCATTCGGGGCAAGACGCTGCAACAGGACGGCGAGCTGATTTGTTCCACCTATTTTGCCATCTCGTCGGGCAACACCGACGCCGGAGAGGATGTGTGGGGCGGGGATACCAGCTATCTCAGCCCGGCGGCGAGTCCGGGGGATATCTATGCGGATGGGTATCTTTCCAGCGTGTCGATGAGCGTGGAGGAAGCCCGTGCTGCCACCCTGAAAGCCTTTCCCGATGCCAAATTGGGGGACGAGCCGGAGGAGTGGCTCACAGAGATTGTACGCACGGGCAGCGGGACGGTAAAGAGCGGGAAGGCCGGCGGGGTGAAGGCCACGGGGACAGAGCTTCGCAATGCGTTTGGATTGCGTTCCGCCAATTTCACATGGAAAATCGGGAAAGATGGATTTACGTTTACCGTAAAGGGATGGGGACATAATGTAGGAATGAGCCAGGTGGGGGCGCAGTATATGGCGCAGAATGGGGCCAGTTGTCAGGAAATTTTGTCGTGGTATTACCCCGGAAGCAAGTTGGTATGAGCAAAGTTGGGGAAAGGAGCGGAGCCACTTACAGAGTCCAGAGAGGATTATCCTCTCTGGCGGGGGGAGTGGGGGCGAGGAGCCCCCACAAAGAGAGAAT
>CAJFNK010000049.1 GCA_904394685.1 Candidatus Heritagella gallinarum | reverse complement strand
GCAGGAATCCTTGATGGATTCCGAGTATTTTTAACGCAGTAGCTGCCGTTGATTGTAGGAAAAGACAATAATTTCGACTTTTCAGATGCCCCTAGAGAGAATATTCCGAAATGGGCTGCACAACATAGCAGTTTCCCAGCCCTTTCAAACGGTTGGCTGCCTGTTCTGCTTTCTCTTTTTCACAGAAAATCCCGAAAACCACCGAGCCGCTGCCGGTCATGCAGGCGCCCAGTGCGCCGTTTTCTTCCATGTTCCGGATAATCCCTCTGATTTGCGGAATCTGCAAAATTTCCTGAAAACGGTTGCCAAGAGCGGCGGCGATTTTTTCTAGGCTGCCTGTTTCCAGTGCCTGCACCATATCAGGTGTTTTGGGCGGCACAGCCGGAGCATTATCGCTCTCTTTAAAAGCCTGCGGAGTACTGACGCCAATGGGCGGCTTACACAGCAAAATCCAGCAGTTCGGCAGCTCGGCCACCGGCGTTAGAATCTCCCCGATTCCTTCGGCCTGCATGGTTCCACCTGTGATGCAAAACGGCACGTCTGCGCCGATGCGGCTCCCCAGAGAGCGCAGTTCATCTGCAGTCAAACCCTTTCCATAGGCCCGATTGAGAAGGCGCAGCGCTGCCGCTGCGTCGCTGCTTCCGCCGCCCATTCCCGCCTGGGAGGGAATCTTCTTTTCCACCCAAAACTGCACACTGTATTCCGTAATTCCGCAGTATTCAAAAAAGGCTTTGGCCGCTTTCCACACAATATTTTCTTCTCCCTCCGGGGCTCCTTCCCCGCAGAAAACATGGATGCCTTTTTCTCCCTCACAGCAAAGCGTCACACGGTCAGCCAGTGAAACCGACTGCATAACCATCGACAGACTATGATACCCGTTTTCCAGCTTTCCGAGAATGTCCAGCGTCAAGTTCAGTTTGCCATAAGCCGGTTCTGTCCATTTCATTTCGCATCGCTCCTTATAAAAAGCGGGACAGGAGCTATCATGCTCTGTCCCGACCGATTTTGTTTAGGGCGTTTCTGAAAACTAAGAAATTAAAAAATTTTCCACAAGCAACAGACAGATACAAGGCAAAAACGATTTTTAACGCAGTAGCTGCCGTTGCACGACATCATTTCATGATGTCCGTAGGAAAAGACGATAATTTCGACTTTTCAGATAGCCCCTAGAAAAACAATCTAAAAGTTAAACAGAGAGAGCCTCTTAATCTCAATTACATGAGCGGGGCACATCTCGTGACAGCAATAGCAGCGGATACACCGGCTGTAATCAATGTGAGCCTTTTTAGGGCTTCCCTCCAGCTGAATGGTATGTTGAGGGCAGCTTTCGGCACATTTGCCGCAGCCAATACACTGTCTGGTTTTGATTTTGGGATATGGCGTTGCCAGCCTTGTTGCCATCGGCTGCATAAACCCCGGCAGCTTTTCGATAAAATTACTGGTTTTAGATTCCGGCTGCAAAAAATCCTCTGCACGCAGGGAATCAAGCGGCTCTCCCAAAAAGCGAATCCTATTCAGGGAATCGGGGCAAAGCCCACGTTCTGCCGCCTCCCGAAGCATCAGAACCTCCATCGGCTCCATGTTCATCATAGCGGCACAGGCCATATCCAGCGCATAGGGATTTTTACTGCCCGCCAAGACACCCATAAACCGGGGCTTGCCACCGGTAGGGCCGTTGCCCTCCATCGCAATAATCCCGTCCACAAAACAGATGGCGGGTTTTATGGTCTGACAAAGGTCTACCAGCATTTCATGAAACGCCGGTTTTTCCGGGAAACGGCAATGAAACTCCGGTTTCATCAATCCGGGAATCACACCGAACAGGTTTTTTACCGCACCGCTGAGCATGGTCATACAGTGAGATTTCATCTTGGCGATATCCACCACCAGGTCGGCTTCGGCAATCGAAGTGATGACGGGGAACACCCGGCATCGCTTTCCATCCGGTGCCGGAACCTGCTGGTGGGTACAGTCCAGATTCAGAGGGATGTGAAATTCCTCCGCCATTTTATCATAGCCACAGGCAGCATAAATGCTTTTCAGCGCTGCCGGCGTATACAATCCGCCGGGGCTTTCGGCAATCGACACCTCTGCCCCGGATTTGCGTATTTGCAGCGCCACAGCAGCCGTTACCAGCGGATGGGTGGCGATACCGGCATCCGGTGCCGCTTTGACCACCAGATTGGGCTTGATGACCACCTTCATTCCGGGAGAAAGAAGCTGGTTAAGCTCTAAAGCGTCAAACTGCTGCGCCACAGCCTGCTGCAAGGCTTCCCAGTCATAGCCCGAACAGGAAGAAAGAAATACAGTATCCATTTATAATTGCTCCATAAACCGCTCAATCCGGCGGAGTGCTTCTGTGATATGTTTAATCGAATAGGAATAGGAAATGCGGGCAAAGCCTTCCCCACATTCGCCAAAGGCAGTTCCGGGAACCACCGCCACATGCTCGGCATACAGCAGGCGCTCACAAAATTCCTCCGAGCTAAGCCCGGATTTTTTCAGGCTTGGGAACACATAAAAAGTTCCTTCCGGCTCAAAGCAGGTAAGTCCCAGACGGTTGAGGCCGTCAACAATCAGGCGGCGGCGCATATCATACTGGCTCCGCATATATTCGATATCTTCATCGCCGTTGCGCAGCGCTTCTACCGCCGCATACTGTGCCATGGTGGGAGCACTCATAATCGCATACTGATGCAGCTTGGTCATAGGGGCGATAATTTCCTTTGGTCCTACCGCAAATCCCAGACGCCAGCCGGTCATGGCGAACATCTTGGAAAAGCCGTTGACCACAATCGTGCGCTCTTTCATGCCCGGCAGCGAGGAAAAGCAGACATGAGGGCGGTCGCCATAGGTCAGTTCTCCATAGATTTCATCCGACAGCACCAGCAGGTTATGCTCCCGCACCACCTCGGCAATCGCTTCCAGATGCTCCTGCCGCATCACCGCACCGGTGGGGTTATTGGGGAACGGCAGAATCAGCAGCTTAGACTTAGGGGTCAATTTGCTGCGAAGCTCCTCAGCAGTCAGGCGGAACTGGTTTTCCGCTTTGGTTTCGATGACAACCGGTACGCCCTTTGCCATTTGCGTCATAGGGACATAACAGACAAAGCTCGGCTCCGGAATCAGCACCTCATCGCCGGGATTTATCAGCGAACGAATCGCCATATCCAGCGCCTCTGAGCCGCCTACCGTTACCAGCACATCGGTTTTTGGGGCATATTCCACCCCATATTTTCTTGCCATCCAGGAACAAATCTCCTGACGCAGCTCCATAAAGCCACGGTTTGGGGAATACCAGGTCTTGCCTTTTTCCAGCGTCCGGATTCCCTCCTGGCGCACATGGTACGGCGTTGAAAAATCCGGCTCTCCAATACTCAGTGAAATCACATTTTCCATTTCGCTTGCAATATCAAAAAAACGGCGGATGCCGGAAGGTTTTACCTGCTGCACTTCCCGGTTGAGAAAAGATTGATACTCAATCACTCCAGCTGTCCCTTCTTTCGTCAGTTTCTCCATCCACAAAGGACACTCCGCCATCTTTATAGCGGGTCAGGAAAAAATGAGTGGCAGTCGCCAACACTCCATCCAGAGGCGAAAGGCGGCGGGCTACAAACAGGGCGATGTCCTGCATACTCTTGCCGCTGACGATAACTGCCAGATCAAAGCCGCCCGACATCAAGCTGACGCTCTCCACCTCGCTGAATTCCATAATGCGGCTGGCAACCTCGTCAAAGCCACGATCACGCTTGGGGCTGACTTTCAATTCAATCAGGGCGGAAGCACGGTTTTCATCCGCCTTCTCCCAATTAATCAAAGCCTGATATCCTTTAATAACCCCTTTGGCCTCATAATCAGCAATGGCTTTTTCAACTTCCTCTTTGGAGCAGTTCAGCATCACGGCGAGCTGCTCACTGGTTGCTCTGGCATTCTCTTTTAACAGCTGCAAAAGTTTTTCCATGTTTTGACACCTCCAGAAATATCATCAAAAACGCCTACCGGCTGCCGTACCAATATTATGGCAGAGGAATCAGCGTTGGTTTACGGTTTTCAAAAATTGTATAGTGTGTAAATCCGGCCTGCTGAATCACCTGAAGCCCTTCCAGCACCCCGGCCCCTACATCTTTCCAACGGTGAGAATCAGAGCCCACCGTGACATATTTCCCGCCATATTCATGAAAGCGGCGAACGAGATGCAGGCTTGGGGAGGTAATCCCGATCTTCTGGCGCAAACCGGCAGTATTCACTTCGAGTGCTTTTCCCGTTTCTGCCAGACGACGGAGAATCCGGTCTACCTTATAATCAAAAATTGAAAAATCCACCGGAATTCCGGCTTCCCCAATAATATAACGCAGTGGGTAGGTAAGGTGTGCTAAAGAATCAAATTGACCCCACTCCACCATTTCCAGCATTTCATCCAGATACGCATTCAAAAGGGAACCGATATTTTCCTTCTGATAGTCCATAAAGTAGAAATCTTCCCGCCCCCGGATATTGTGGACAGAGGCCAGGACAAAATCCAGATCGCCCATTCCCAAAGCATCCTCTGCGGCAGAGAGATCCTGAAGCGGCTGCCCCAGTTCAATTCCGGTCAGCACCCGGATTTTTCCGTAATTGGATACTGCCGCTTTTTTGGTTTCCAGATAAGAGCGGCGAATCACTTCGTCATATCCTTCTTTTCGATATAAATTGCACTCACAATGGTCTGTGATTGCTACTGCATACAATCCGCTGCGAACAGCAGCCTGCACCATCATAGAGGCGGAATCCGCTCCGTCAGGCGAGCAGTGGGTATGCGTATGACAATCGCAAACGCAAACACTTGCCATTATTTTCACGTTCCTTTCATGACTTACAGTCCTATCGTGACTGATTATCCTCCAAACAGAAGGATTTTTGTCCAAAAAACAGGGTAGTTATTTTTTATTTTATCACAGCCTTTTCTTTCTGAAAAGAGCAGATTGATGTTTTTTTGCCGGACTCCTCTACTCACTCCCTCTCAGCTATTGACATTTTTCGCTTTCTCCCTCATAATTTAAAGACAATCAATCTTGGAGGGATTCAATTATGCGTGCTGTGATTACAGTAATTGGCAAAGACATGGTCGGTATTCTGGCAAAGGTTTCTACGGTTTGCGCCGAAAACGGCGTTAATGTATTGGAAGTTACCCAGTCTATCCTGCAGGAGATGTTCGCCATGATTATGATGGTCGATATTTCCAAATGCACCATCCCTTTCAGCGATCTTGCCGATCAGCTGACACAAATGGGAGAAGATATGAACCTGCGGATTCATGTGATGCACGAGGATATTTTTAACTCCATGCACCGTATCTGAAGCCCTGCCCCCACCTATTCCATAAATATAACCGGAAGGCCGTGAAATCATGCTCAATTCCCACGATATACTGGAAACGATTAATATGATCGATAACGAAAACCTCGACGTGAGAACCATCACGATGGGGATTTCGCTTCTGGACTGCATCGACCCGAATGCTGACCGGGCGTGCGACAAAATTTACGACAAAATCTGCCGGTATGCCCAGAACCTGGTAAAGACCGGCGAAGACATCAGCAAAGAATTTGGAATCCCGATTATCAATAAGCGGATTTCTGTTACCCCCATCGCCATGATCGCAGGCGCAAATCCTGGTGTGAACCCCGTGCGTTTTGCACTCGCCTTGGATCGTGCTGCCGAAACGGTTGGCGTAAACTTTATCGGCGGATATTCCGCACTGGTTCATAAGGGATTCAGCCCCGGAGATTATGCTTTGATCGAAAGCATCCCCGAAGCCCTGAACCGTACCAATTTTGTGTGTTCCTCTGTCAACATCGGTTCTACCAAAGCCGGAATCAATATGGACGCAGTTGCCAAAATGGGACGGGTTGTCCGTGAAGTTGCCGAACTGACTGCTGATCGTGACTGTATCGGCGCCGCCAAGCTGGTGGTATTCTGTAATGCGCCCGAAGATAACCCCTTTATGGCAGGTGCTTTCCACGGAACCGGCGAACCGGACTGCGAAATCAACGTAGGCGTATCCGGCCCCGGCGTTGTTCGGGCAGCACTGGCCAAGGCAGGCGACTGCGACATCACGGCCATCGCCGATATCATCAAAAAGACTGCCTTTAAGGTAACCCGTATGGGACAGCTGGTGGCACAGGAAGCTTCCCGCCGTCTGTGCGTCCCCTTTGGCATTGTTGACCTCTCCCTTGCCCCCACACCTGCAATCGGTGACAGCGTTGCCTATATTCTGGAAGAAATGGGTCTGGAGTGCTGCGGCGCTCATGGTACCACAGCGGCACTGGCACTGCTGAATGACGCTGTGAAAAAGGGCGGCGTGATGGCTTCTTCCCATGTTGGCGGACTTTCCGGCGCCTTTATCCCGGTAACAGAAGATGCCGGCATGATTCATGCAGCAGAGTGCGGCGCTCTGACGCTCACCAAACTGGAAGCAATGACCGCTGTCTGCTCGGTTGGACTGGACATGATCGCTATCCCCGGCGATACTCCCAGCGAGGTGATCTCTGCGATTATCGCAGACGAAGCCGCCATTGGTATGGTCAACAGCAAGACCACCGCTGTCCGTGTAATCCCCGCTATCGGCAAGAAAGTGGGCGACGAGCTGAGCTTTGGCGGCCTTCTGGGTAACGGCCCGGTAATGGAAGTTAACCGCTATTCTCCCGCCAAGTTTATCAATCGTGGCGGACGGATTCCCGCCCCGATGCAGAGCCTCAAAAACTGATTTTTGGGAGGGGACGTTGTGGTTACCAACGTGCGCTTTGATTCGGCCTTTTCTGCACCCGAAACAATAGAATTGGAAAGCAGTGGAGAAGTACGCACACAATCCCTTATTTTAAACGGAAAAGGGAGTTACCTGCTGGAGCATCCCCTTCCCGATGATTTTCTTCTCAAACGGGATATCTGGCAGCAGACTCCTTTTCTGGAAATCTTTTTCAGCACGGATGGCATTTTCTGCAACGTCTTTCATATCCAGTCGTTGCCATTTTCCGCACGGATACCGCTAACCAGCCAAACAGTTGATCTATTTTCACCGGAATATATGGAGGTTTCCCCTTCTTCCCTGAAATGGTGGCGGATCGCTGTATGGGTTCAACTGGTTTTTGGCCTTTTACTGCCAATTTTTATTTGGTTGGTCTTGTTTTTGGCTATGCCGTCATGGCGCATACCCGCAACTATTATTTGTCTGCTGGTTGCACTATTCATGGTTGGTATCACCATTTGGAAAAAGCGCTGTTTTGAAAAATATATTTGACGATAAACCATAGACTGAGCTGTAAGAAATACTAAAACCAACAGCCATGGGCGGCCTTTGTTAAGGCCGCCCATGGCTGTTGGTTTAGAGAAAATATGGCATGCGATAAAATAAGCTTTTACTCAGATTCATAATTTTTACGGCTGGTGCGATACCGTCCTACCTTAGTCAGCTTGGTGGGGCCAATCAGCCGGCCCGCCCGCACTTTCAGGATTGCATTCTGGGGACACACCTCCACGCACTTGCCGCATTTGATGCAGTCAAAGGGGTCAATCCGATGGATAAAGCCTTCCGGCTCTGTGATCGCTCCAACCGGGCAAACCTCTTTGCATTTGCCACATCCAATACAGATACTGCCATCCACAGCGTAATCCGTGAAGGCCTGACACACGTCTGCCGTGCATCGTTTCCCACAGATATGTGCATCATATTCCTTAGAAAATTCTGCAAGTGTCTGCATCAGGAAGCGCACGCTTTCCCGACCAAAGGAACACACGCTTTCTTCCTGGATGGTTTCTGCCAGTGTATGCAGCCACGGGATATCTTCTTCCTTGCCATGACCGTTTACAGCGTTTTTCAAAAAACGGGAGATCTGGAAGTTCCCTTCCCGACAATAGGTGCATTTGCCGCAATTGTTTTCACACGCATAGGCAGAGGCTTCCTGTGCGAAATTGACCGGGCAGAATTTTTCCGGAAGAATCTCAATGACATGATTTCCATACCCATACAAAGGCCGATCCAAATCCGAAGTCGGGAAAAGGGAACCAAAATATCCCCCGGCGATCACCCAGCCGTTTTCTTCACAGGAAAAACCAGCGGTATCGATCATCTGTGAAACCGTTGCTTCCAAAGGCAAAACCACCGCTTTTTCTTCTCCCCCACGCCGGACAAGCACCCGAATCTGTGGTTGCATTCCATTGAGTATCCGACCAATATTCACAATCGTTTCCGGGTGATGCAACAAAGTGGTTTCGTTAATTTCACGCACATCTACCTTGCCTGTAATCATTTTTAATCCAGTAATTTGAGGTGGTATCATCCCGGCATCTTCAGGCCAATACAGCTCTGTTTGCTGAATCCCGAAAGCATCACACACCGCCATCATACCGGCTGCAAAATTCTGTGCTTCCTCCGTCAGCAGCGGCAGAGAAGCAAACGTATAGTCCGAACAGTTACAGGCGATAACCAGCTTGTCGGCCTGGATGTTTCCATTGAGATAGGGCGCCCACTTCTGAGAGAGAGGCATACACAGGCTGCCATATTCATACAGACCGGATTCCAGCACTTTTTGAATCAATTCGGGTTTCATCTGGCAGCGCCTCCTTTCTCAAATTCATTCCAGGTTCTCGGTGCATGAAATGCTTCCCGCAGCTGACATTGCAGGCAGCGTCCAGCTTCTTTGCAGGCCTGCTCACAGGTAAAGGACTGCTCGGCCCGCATAAATCTTTTCTTTCGTTCTTCTGCCGGTAAAACGACATTATGTACACGGGGAATAGCAGCAAAGCCGGGAATTTTCCCGATATACTGGCTGGCAGGTTCCAACTCTACCAGTTTTTCGCTGGTATCGCCGTTTCCACCAAGGAAACGGTCAACACTTTCTGCCACGCTGCGTCCGGATGCAACTGCACGGACAACCGACTGAGTACCATAGGTAACGTCACCGGCTGCAAATACATTCACAAAACTGGTGCGGCCATTTTCATCCACAACGGCAGAGTTTCCCCGCCCTATTTGCATACCGTATTCCGGCGCCAGTTCCGCACGTTGACCGACAGCAAAAATCACGGTATCGCAGGGAATTACCTGCTCAGAGCCGGGAACTGTTCCCAGAACCAGCTTGCGGTTTTCATCAAAGTGCATTGAAGATACCTCAATGGTTTTTACGCCTTCCACACTGTCACCCGCTCCCACGATTTCGAGGAACGAACGGGAGAAATGCATCTGGATACCCTCTTCGAGGGCCGCTTCCAGCTCTTCACGGTCGCCGGGCAGCGTTTCCTC
Organism: Candidatus Heritagella gallinarum; assembly: GCA_904394685.1. GTDB lineage: Bacteria > Bacillota > Clostridia > Oscillospirales > Acutalibacteraceae > Heritagella_A > Heritagella_A gallinarum. The sequence goes on along the minus strand of CAJFNK010000049.1, from coordinate 5,462 downwards.
GCTCTCCAGACACGCCATCTGGACGGTTTCAGCCCCCAAACGAACTGCTGTGCGGGCACAGTCAAACGCCACGTTGCCGCCGCCCAACACCAGCACATTTTTTCCCAGTACCGGCGGGTTGCCCTCTGCCGTGCGGCGCAGGAAATCCAGATTGACATAGACCTGAGGTTTGTCGTTGCCGGGAATCGGAAGGCGAACGCCCTGCTGGTTGCCGATAGCGACGACCACGGCATCATATTCAGAAGACAGCTTCTGATAGTCGGTAATACGGCTACCACACCGGATTTCAAAGCCAGTTTCGGTGAGATCTGCGATTTCCTCCCGCACCACATTGCGAGGCATCCGATATTCCGGAATCCCGTATCGCAGCATGCCGCCCGCTTCCGGCTGGCTCTCAAACACTGTGACGGTGTGTCCCTGCTTACGCAGATAATAAGCGGCAGAAAGGCCGCAGGGGCCAGCGCCGACTATCGCCACTCGCTTGCCGGTTTCAGCCAGCTGCTTGCGGTGGGTTTTCCAGACCTTATTGGGGTCATGCTCAACAGCAGTCAGCTTCAGGTTCCGAATGGAAACCGCTTCGTTCAAACATTCGTGACGACAGGCTGTCTCACAGGGATGAGAACAGACATGCCCCAAGCTTCTGGGAATAGGCAGGCGTTCATGAATCAGGCAGGAAGCCTCTTCATAACGTCCTTCCTTTACCAGACGGACATATTCCGGCACATTGGTACCGGCTGGGCAGGCGTGCTTGCAGGGAGCCGCATATCCTTCGGGGTTATTGGGCTCCTTTTTATCCATCAACGCACCAGTGGGACAGACGGAAACACAGGCGCCGCAGAAACGGCAGTCCGCATCCATAAGAAGTTTTGCGGCGGGAGTACCGATATAGCTTTCTCCGTCCTTCTTCTGATAATCGATAGCCCCCACGCCCCGCACCTTCTGGCAGGCACGCACACAGCGTCCGCACAGGATGCAACGGCTCATATCGTGGACGATCAGCGGGTTACGGTCGTTATACGGAATGGGCTTCAGGCGGCGGTTCAAGCCCTCCGGGCTAACGCCCATATACTGCATGAGGGTTTGCAGCTCACAATTGCCATATTTGGGGCAGGTGGAGCAATCTTCCGGGTGGGCAGCCAACAGCAGCTTGAGGGCCAACTCCCGGCGCTGGTTCAGTTTTTCGCTTTTCGAGCGGATACTCATCCCCTCCTGCACTTTCAGTGTACAGGAGGAAACGATTTTCCCGTCATATTCCACCAGACACAGACCACAGGCCCCAATGTCCGGGAGGTCGGGGTGATGGCAAAGGTGCGGGATATAGATACCGGCATCCAATGCGGCACGAAGGACGCTCTGGCCCTCGGTGGCGCTTACAGAAACACCGTCAATTTTTATGGTTACAGTATTCATTCTTCGCACTTCCTGACACGTTTAGTTAAATTACGAAATTTCGCAGATAACGGGCACTGAGCAGGATGGTTTTTTTCACGTCCTCCACAGAACCTTCAAAGGCCTTATCCTCCACCTCGATACAGGTGCAGCCGGTATAACCGATATCGGTCAAGGCAGAAACGTAGCGTCCCCAGTCTACATCGCCAAGGCCAGGCAGCTTGGGGGACATGAATTCCAGCGGATAAGCCATGATACCTACCTGCTGCAAACGGTCGGGATACAGCTTGATATCCTTGTAGTGAACGTGGAAAATTTTGTCTTTAAACTCATAAATAGGCTGGATATAATCGATCATCTGCCAGACAAAGTGAGAGGGGTCATAGTTCAGGCCGAGATTTTCGCTGGGAAGAATCTCAAACACCTTGCGCCAGATAGCCGGAGTGGTCATCAGGTTCTGACCGCCGGGCCACTGATCGGGGCCAAACAACATGGGACAGTTCTCAATGGCGATTTTGACGCCCTTTTCTTCTGCTAGTTTGATGATAGGCGGCCAGACTTCCCGCACCAGCTCCAGATTTTCCTCCACCGTTTTGGTCTGATCTCTGCCGATAAAGGTAGTGACCATGTTCACGCCCAGCTTTGCGGAAGCGCAAATCAGCTTTTTCAGATGTTCCACTGCTGCTGCACGCTTTTCCAGATTGCCGTCCATGGTGTTGGGATAATATGCCAGGGAGGAAATCTGCACGCCTTTTTCCGCCGCATAGTCCAGCAGGTGGGAAGCATATCCGTCGTCTTCCAGCACCCGACCTGCATCAATATGGCTGACACCGGCATAGCGGCGCTCCGCCTTGCCCACCGGCCAACAGGCCACTTCTACACATTCCAGCCCTGATTCGGCAACCAGATCAATCATTTCTTCATAATTCATTGTATCAGCAATTGCGCTGACCAAACCCAATTTCATTTTGCTTCCTCCTTTATTCTTTCTTCAAACAGTCACGCTTCAAAACGAACAGCGTTACCGGTGCGGGCAGATTCCCGAACGGCTTCCATAACAGCCAGAACCCGGCGCACCTGTTTGGGACGAATCATCAGTTCTTCTTCCCCGGAAAGCGCCTTGAGATAATGGACAAAGTAATCCCGGTGGCTGACGTTTACTTCCGGCAGAGGTTCTTCGAGCAGCAAACCAGGAGCGGCCGGGCCAAAAGAACGGGTGGGGCCGGCTGCGGTCATGGTGATTTTTCCGGGAACATTTTCCAGCAGATGTGCGGTTCGCACGATCTTGCCTTCCCCGCCAAAACCGTCGATCATGGCGCTGCCCTTGTTGCCGCCGATAAACCATCCCCGTTTGGGTGTTAGATAATAGGTACCCAATTCGATTTCAGCAGTGATGTTATTCTTGAATTTCAGCATAATGTTGAAATAGTCGTCGACCTTCTCGTTGATGACATTGCGAAGATCAGCATAGATGGAATCAATGGGACTGTCTACCATGTTGAGAATCTGATCGATGAGATGCACGCCCCAGTCATACAGCATGCCGCCGCCCATTTCGGGGAACACATGCCAATCGTGCATATTTCCGTTAAAGCCGTACAGCTGGGATTTGATCACATACATATCCCCCACCAGACGGCGGTCATATACTTCTTTCATAATGCGGTAATCGGTGTCCCAGCGGCGCTGCTGGTGAACCGTAAAGAGAACGTTCTGCTCTTTTGTGACCTCAACCATGCGGTCGAACTGTTCCACCGTCATGGCAGCGGGCTTTTCACAGATAATATTTTTACCGGCACGGGCAGCTTTTTCCACCATTTCCAGATGGGAGGGATTCGGGGTAGAAATCATTACGACATTGATTTCGTCGATTGCCAGCAGCTCCTCTGCACTGTTGCAGCAAATCACACCTTCGGGTGCATCCTCCATCTGAGCGGGGTTGATATCTGCTACCGCTACCAGTTTGATTTCGTCTTCTGAAAAAGTGGCCATCATATCAGCATCACAATGGCCCATAAATCCAAATCCGATGATACCAAGATTCATTTTTGCCATATTTCTCTTTCTCCTTTATGTCATACCGGCTGAAGCACGTCCCAATGCTCTGCCAGCATCCCGCCTTCTATGCGGTAAATATCCACCACACGGGCCTTTGTCCGGCCATCCGGGGTGGTATTTTTCAAATAAACTGCCACCATATCCCCCTCTGCAATCATCATCTGGATTTCCAGATGAAAGCCGGGGTCTGTTTGAAATTTCTCAGAAAAAGCCTCAATCAGGGCCTGCCGGCCCTGACCTACCCCCGGATTGTGCTGGATATAATCTTCCCGCACCATACGCAGGGGGGCGGTCAGGTCGTGGCCGTTAAAAAACTGTTGGTAAAATTCTGAAACTAAAGACTTGTTGTCCATCTTATTTCAGCTCCGATTCAATGCAGCGGCGCATACATTCCTGATGGCGGCGAACCTGCTCGATACAGAGCTCAGAAGCATCGTCTACCATTTCTCCGCCTTCCCATTCGGTGGAGAGATAGCCCACATACCCAGCCTTCTTATAAGCATCGATGACTTCCTGCATGGGGATACAGGTTTCTTCATACTGCTCGTTGATGTTGTAGCACTTGGCGTGAGTATGGAAAATATACTGGATATTGTCGATGATATCCTGCGGGTCATTCCAGGTGTAGTTAAAGGAAGCACCTGCATAGGACTTGTCAGCTTCGTTGCCGCCCATCTTTTCAATCTGTTCCATCAGCTTCATCTGGCCGTTGGCAACACGGTATACATAGTTGGCGGCGCCCAAATTGGTGTCATATTTGATCTTTACCAGTCCCTTTGCGATACGCTCCTGGAAGGCTTCCTGCACCAGCTTGACACATTCGGGGTGTGCGCCGTTTTTCAGTGCCTGGTTGGTCAGCTCGGTGGGAATCTGCTTGCAGAAAATGCCAAAGCCAGGGATAAAACCAAAATATTTGGTGCCAGTACGCAAAATCATCTCCATATAGCCGTCGGACCAGCCGGAGTTGAGGGAGAACGGAGAATGTACTTCCAATCCGATTTTCACGTCATAATCTTCAGCGATCTTCAAGCTGCCTTCAATCACAGGCATAGGCGTGGAAACCAATGTACGCAGCACTTTGAATCCCAGCTCATGAGCGATACGGATATCCCGCTCCATGTTGGCAATTTGCTCCCGCAGGGTGCAGGTGCGGTTATCAAAAATATGGTTTTCCAGAAAAGCATCCATACAGCTGGGAGCCGTGTTGTACTTTTCCATCCAACCAAACCACTTTTCCTTGAATTCGGGAGTGATTACGGGGAATTCCTCCACCATCTGTTCGGCCAGCAATTCAATACCGGTGGCACCGGCCTTGGCGCTTTCACGGATGCAGCCTTCCAAATCCAGTTTGCCGGTGAAAAAGGCTTCCTGATAGCTATAGAGAGAAACGCTCCGTTTGATATCGTAACTCATAATTCACGTCCTCCTTTTAAATCGCAAACTTGCTGCTGACAGATTTAACCAACTGGAACGGCATATAAGAAGGGGCCACTACAACGGTAACCGAGAGGTCATGGTCACCCTCTGCCAGTCCGCCTTCGGTATGGACGGTAACGGTTCCAAACTGTCCGAACAGCCAGCGGTTGTGAATGACGGTACGCATTTCTTCCAGCGTAAAGGTTTCATCATTGATCGTAACAGTCAGTGCTTCACGGGGATATTCCTTGCCATCTACTGTAACTTTAATATCCCTGAGGATAGACAGGGTAATTCCACGGTAATAGGGAATCCGCATCTCAAAAGAAAAACCAACGGTTTTGCCGTCTTCCACGACATTCTGATAGCCGTCAGGGTTCAGCATATGAGTTTCTAGCATATTCTTACGCTCCTTTGTTCAGGTTAATGGAAACGGGCAAAAGCGGCCCTGCGGCCTCTGCCGTTCAGGCCGCTTTACCCAAGGCGGAAAAAATTCTGCCAGCGATTAGGGACTATCTGAAAAGTCGAAATTATCGTCTTTTCCTACAATCAATGCCAGCTACTGCGTTAAAAAACTCGGAATCCATCAAGGATTCCTG
>CAJFNK010000048.1 GCA_904394685.1 Candidatus Heritagella gallinarum | reverse complement strand
TGGCGGAGAGGATGCGACTCGAACGCACAATGCCTTGCGGCACACCACATTTCCAATGTGGCTCCTTACCATTAGAATACCTCTCCAGATTCAATTTTCCTGTCGCCTCACCAGCGATGTATGTTATTATACTAGACACTTACACAAAAGTCAAGCATTATTTTCAAAAAAAATTTTTTCAATCATATCCGCTAAAAAACAAACACAAACAAACAAATAAATAAATATAAAATCAGCAACGAAACCCTGATCTGATAACTGGGGCTTCGTTGCTGATTTTATTTATTCGGCTTCCATCAATTCTTTGAGCTGAGAAAGCGTTTTCTTAAAGGTATTGATTGTATTGAGAATCGGCTCGGGAGAAGCCATATCCACACCTGCAATGCGTAAAAGGTTAATGGGATGGTCGCTGCCGCCTGTTGTAAGGAATTTCCGATAGTCCGCTACTGCTTTTTCCCCTTCGGTAAAAATCCGGTAGGCAATTGCCGTAGAAGCAGCAATACCGGTAGCATACTGATACACATAAAACGCTGTATAGAAGTGGGGGATTCTTGCCCATTCACAGGAAAGATAGTCATCTACCTGCATCTCGCTGCCATAATACAGCTCATTCAGTGAACGATGAATTCCACAAAGGGTTTCCGGTACCAATGGCTCGCCGGACTCTACCAGTTTGTGGGTCTGGTATTCAAAGTCGGCAAACATGGTCTGGCGATAGAAGGTGGAACGGATATCGTCAAGCCGCTTGCACAAAAGCAGCAGCTTTTCTTCTTTTGAAGTGCTGTTCTCAAACAGCCACTGGCTCAGCAGCTGCTCGTTCAGGGTGGAGGCCACCTCTGCACAGAAAATGCTGTATTCCGCATAAATCATCGGCTGGTTTTCGCCGCTGAACCATGAGTGCATGGAGTGCCCCAATTCATGAGCAAGTGTAAACACATCGTCCAGCGTCCCGGTAAAGTTCAGCAGGATATAGGGCTTCGTGCGATAAGCACCGGTAGAATAGGCGCCGCTGCGCTTGGCGTCACGGGGATAAACATCAATCCAACGCTCATCAAAAGCCTTCTGGATTAGCTTGGTATAGTCCTCACCCAACACAGCAGTGGCTTTCAGTACAATCTGCTGGGCTTCTTCATAAGTGTATTTCCGGGCGGAATCCTTCACCAGCGGAACAAACAGATCGCTGAAATAGAAGGTATCGAGTCCGAGCATCTTCTTGCGGAAAGCGACATACTCATGCAGCGGCTCCACATTCTCCCGGACGGTTTTCAACAGGTTATCATACACTTCTTCGGGAATATGATTTGCAAACAGAGCCGCAGCACGGGCGCTGGTATATTTACGGCTTTTGGCAGTAAAGCAGTCATTTTTGACCGAACCGTAATGGATAGAGCTGAGGGTGTTGATATATTTCTGGTAGGTTCCCAGCAAGCCCTTATAATAATCACGGCGGAAAACAGGATCAGGATTTTCAAGTGCCATCGCATAATTTGCTTCGTTGGCCCGGATTTCTTCCCCTTCGAGGGTACGGATCATGGGGAACTCCATATCGTTTACCACCAGATCCTCAAACACCTTGGAGAAGGACTCTCCCATATCGTTCATACGAACCAGCAGGGTTTCCATTTCCGGATTGAGAACATGCTCCTTGCGGGCAAAGAAATCCTGTGCATACCGGCGATATATCTCCAGTTTTGGCTCCTCGGTGCAATACCGCTCAAAATCTTCCATACTGTACTGCATCAGCTCCGGTGCCATAAAAGAAATCTTCTCGCCAATTGCTGTCGCATAATTCTGCGCATTTTCATACATTTTTTTTGCGACAGGATCAGACATATCCTGATCAAAATTGGAATTGGCAAACACCATCAGGCGATAGAGCTTTTCCTGCATCTGCAAATATTCCTCTGCTGTCTGCAAAAGGGCTGCGGCACTCACCGCCAGCTTTCCCTTTTTGGCTTCGAGAGAAGAAGCTAAAGCCAATGCTTCCTGCATGGTTTTCTCCCAGTCTTCGTCACAGGGGAACATATCACGCAGGCTCCAACGGGTCATATCTTCCATGACTTTCATTCCTTTCGTGTAAACTGGTCTTATCAACAAACTTAGCTTTTTTAAGCTGTACCCGACCAGGTTCTGAAACTGTATGTTCATGATACCACGAACCGATATCCTTTACAAGTCCACCTCATTGCCCACGGTAGAAAGATATGGTATAATAAAAAGCACCATCATCGTTCAGGAGGAATCACTATGGCAAAACAATATGAAAACTCGGTGCCCGGACTGGTTATCCGTCAGGCAGAAGAAACCGATTGCGGCCTGATTCTGGAACTGATCCACGGCATCGCAAAATATGAAAAAATGGAAGATCAGGTTGTCGCAACCGAAGAAAGCCTGCGGGAATCTATTTTCGTCCGCAACCGTGCCGACGTACTGATTGCAGAATATGAAGGCCGTCCGGTAGGATACGCCCTGTATTTCCGTAATTTCTCCACCTTTGTGGGACGTGAAAATATGTATCTCGAAGATATCTTTGTCTGGCCGGAAATGCGTGGAAAAGGAATTGGCAAAGCGCTGCTGATTACAGTGGCAAAAATCGCAAATGAAGAAGGTTGCAGCCGCATGGACTGGGTCTGCCTGGACTGGAACACTCCCTCGCAGGCGTTTTACAAAAGCATGGGCGCAGAACCTCATCCGGAATGGCTGTTGTTCCGTGCTGAAAACGAAAACCTGAAAAAACTGGGCGCTATGATGTAACCCGAAACGAAAGAAGGGGCTATTTTGGAGATTGAAAGAAAATTCCGATTGGAGCGTTTCCCGGAGCAGCTCCCTTTACTTGAAAAGAGTGTGGTCTGTCAGGGATATCTTTCCACCCGTCCGGCCGTGAGAATCCGCAGCTCAGAAAAGAATGGGCAAATGTCGTATATTCTCTGCATCAAAGGAAAAGGAACGCTGGTTCGGGAAGAAGTTGAGCTGCCACTGGAAGAAGATACTTTCCTGCGCCTGAAAAACCTGCTGCCGGGCGAGATGATCCGCAAGGATTTCAGAGTCTATCAACTGCCGGACGGAAACCGGTTGGAATGTAGCCTGGTAGACGAAGGGACTCCCACTGCGTTTTTCTATGCGGAAGTAGAATTTGAAAGCGTGGAAAAAGCCAACACCTTCCTCCCACCCGATTTTCTTGGTGAAGACATCACCGAGCTTCCCGGCTCCAGCATGAGTGCCTATTGGGAAAAAACAAGGTTGGTCGAGAAACTCGACTGCAACAAAGGATAACACCTTTGCATACAAAAAGAACCCGCCTGTCTTGAGAACAAGCGGGTTCTTTTCTATGTATGGAGAACCATTATACCCCGGAATAGGCATTAAATCCGCCATCAACCGGCAAAACAACACCGGTAACAAAACCGGAAGCCTTTTTAGACACCAGGAACAGTAGAGCCCCTACCAGTTCTTCCGCCTCTCCAAAACGGTTCATAGGGGTCCCACGCAAAATCTTCTCGGTGCGAGGTGTGGGAGAGCCGTTTTCATCAAATAACAGTCCCCGGTTCTGGTTTGTAACAAAAAAACCCGGTGCAATGGCATTGACCCGGATTCCCTGTGGGGCAAAATGTACCGCCAACCACTGGGTAAAATTGCTCACCGCCGCCTTGGCTCCGGAATAGGCCGGGATCTTAGTCAGAGGTGAAAACGCATTCATGGATGAAATGTTCAGGATGCAGGCGTCTTCCTTACCCAAAAGGTCGGGGGCAAACACCTGTGTGGGAATCAGAGTTCCCAGAAAATTCAGATTAAAAACAAACTCCACACCCTCCGGGTCCAGATTGAAAAAGGTTTTCAGGTCTGTGCGGGCAACATCCCCTTCCTCGCAGGTTTCCTTGTCCGTGGTGGCTCTGGGATGGTTCCCACCCGCACCGTTAATCAGAATATCACAGCTGCCAAGCTCTCGAAGCACGGTTTGGTGCGCCTTTTCCATGCTTTCTTTTGAAAGGACATCGCAGGCAACCGCCAGCGCACAGCCTCCGTTTTCCCGAATGGAGGCTGCTTCTTTTTCAGCCGCTTCCCCATTTTTATCAAGCAGCGCTACCTTTGCGCCGCAGGCCGCCAGTGCTTTGGAAAACATGCTGCACAGCACGCCTCCCGCTCCGGTAACAACAGCGGTTTTTCCGCTCAAATCAATTGAAAAAGGCAGATTCATCAAGCTTCCTCCCCACCATATTTTTCCAGTGTTTCCCAAATCCCGTTGAGATAAGCCGCTCCCAAGGCACGATCATACAGCCCGTATCCCGGACGCCCAGTTTCTCCCCAGATCATGCGCCCGTGGTCGGGACGCAGATATCCTGAAAACCCGTTGCGGTGCAGAATCTCCATAATGCGGGGAATATCGAGCGAGCCGCAGGACGAAAAATGAGCGGATTCTTCAAAACTGCCATCTGGCAATCGCTTTACATTCCGGACGTGCATAAAGTGAATCCGCCCCATCCGGCTATATTCTTCGATCATCTCATAGATATCGTTTTGAGCGCTACATCCCAGCGAACCGGTGCAGAAAGTCAACCCATTGGCAGGGCTATCCACCAGCTTTAAAAAGCGATCCAAATTCTGTTTATTGGTAATAATACGGGGAAGCCCAAAAATATCCCACGGCGGGTCGTCTGGATGAATCGCCATGTTTACACCCGCTTCTTCTGCAACGGGAATCACCGCTTCCAAAAAATAGCGCAGGTTTTCCCACAAGTCCTCGTGCGAAATCGAACGGTATTCTTCTAACAGCGCACGCAATTCATCTTTTTGATAGCTGCTGTCCCAGCCTGGCAGAGAAAGCTCTCCCGAAAGCGGGTCCATCTTTTCCAGCTGCTCCCGGTAGTACACCAGCGCCGTAGAACCGTCTGACAACCGCTGATCCAACTGTGTGCGGGTCCAGTCAAACACCGGCATAAAATTATAGCAGATACATTTTACCCCGGCTTTTCCCAAGCGACGGATGTTTTCCTGATAATGGCGGATATATTTGTCCCGGCTGGGCTTTCCCAGCTTGATGTCTTCATGAACCGGCACGCTCTCCACCACATCGAACACCAGCCCGGCGGCTTCCACCTGCTCTTTGAGCCGCTGTATGCTCTCATAGCTCCAAACCTCTCCCACTGGAACGTCATACACCGCTGTCACAATGCTCCGCATATTGGGAATCTGGCGAATCTTCTCAAGCGTTACCGGATCATCCGCCCCATACCAACGAAACGAAAGCTTCATTCCGGCTCCACCTCCAACAATTTTTTCAGGGCGGAAAAAGCCAGACGGAATGCCGCCTCACCTTTACTGGCCTCCTCTTTTTCTTCCCGGTGCCCATTCTCCAGCGCAGCCAGCCCCGAAAAATCCACCAGATGAGGCTCCAGGCTCAGTGTTCCCGCATATCCCCGGCTGTCCAGCCGAGAAAGAAGCTCCGCCACATGACCGTCGCCTTCACCGGCCGGCACCACCCGTCCGCCTTCCCACACAGCGTCCTTGATATGCACATATGCAATATAGGGAGCCAGCATCTCAAAGGCTTCTATGGTATCCTGATGGCACTGCACAAAGTTGGCAAAGTCAAACGTACAGCGAAAATGCGGACCAGACAATTCCTCAAACAAATCCAGACAGCGTGGCGCTATATCTCCATAAATGCCTTTTTCGTTTTCATGAAGCAGCACGACATTTCCCTCACGGGCGCAGTCGATCATGGCACGAAGCCGCAAAAACACTTCATCACGGTAGGAAGCCGGGTCGCTTCCCTCTGGAATATAAAAGCTGAACATCCGGATCTTGTCGGTTCCCAGAATTTTCGCCTGCTCCACAACATGGCGCAGCCGTTCCAGATGGGGCGCAAATTCATCGGTAATGGAGATTTTTCCAATGGGAGAACCCACCGCAGAAACACCGATTCCGGCTTTTTGCAGCCGGTGGGCAATCTCTGCCGTTTCTTCCAGCGAATACTCTGTGATATTCTTCCCGTCTACTCCTCGAATCTCCATTTGTGCAATCCCGCAATCTTTTAACACCCGAAGCTGTGTATCCAGTTCCGGAGCAATCTCATCGGCAAAGCCGGATAGGGTAATACGAAATTTCATTTCCATAACGGCCATTCCTTTTCAATCGTTCAAATCGTTTCTACTACTGTCGGCTCTCCGGTTTGGCTGGACAGATAAATCCCCAGCATCAAGCGCAGCGTGCGGCAGGCTTCCTGATAATCAATGGCAAAGTGCTGCCCTTTTTCCACACAGCGATAAAAATCTCCAATCAGCGCCTGATGACTGGCGCCCCAACAATTCTTGCCCGCATGAGGCAAGGGTGGGAACTCCTGTTTTTCGGATTTCTGGCCATTTTGGGTAACCGTAACCTCGTCCCCTTCCAGACGCAGCGCCGCTTTTTCGCAGATGATTTCCAGCAGAACCGGAGAATCCGTACAAAAAGCGGTAGTAGCATAAAACAGAGCGTAGCAGCCGGGAAACTCGATATAGGCTTCCGCAGTATCCTCCACCTCAATCACAGATTTTAGATGGTGGTTGGTTACATGTGCCTCCACACTTTTGGGTTCGCCAAGCAAATAACGCAGCAAGTCCAGCGTATGGATAGACTGGTTAATCAGCACGCCGCCGCCCTCGGTCTGCCAGCTGCCACGCCAGCCGCTCTGGGTATAATAGGGCTCATCCCGTTTCCAGGTAACAAACGCTCTGGCACCCAGCACCTTGCCATATGTCTTTTCGTCCAACAGCTTTTTAACAAACTGTGTTCCGGCATTATACCGGTTCTGAAAGCTGACCGCCAGCTGCTGGTTGGGGTGTTCTGCCAACACCTTTTGCAGCTCTGCCATCTGCTCCTCCGAAATGGCAGGCGGCTTTTCCATCACCACATGCAGCCCTTTTTGCAAAGCGGAAATTGCCATTGGGACATGCAGCACATGAGGCGTGCAGATATGCAGAGCGTCCAGCGACTCGTTTTCCAGCATTGATTCCAAACTGGGATAAGCATTTCCTCCCAGTTTGGCGGCAAACTCCTCTGCCCGCTCCGGCCGGATATCCGCAAAGGCGCACAACTCAACCGTTTCCATATGCGACAGGACTTCGGCGTGGACATGTGCAATCCCGCCGCAGCCAACAATTCCAACTCGTTTCATGACGCAGACCTCCCACTGTACTCTTATTTTTTGGGAGAACCATAGGTGCCATCCACATCAAAAGTGACGGCAACCGTATTCTCTTTTTTGCAGGAAGATGCACGGCGCTTGTTTAGCTCCTCCAGGAACAGGTCTTCATCCAGCGGCAGCTCAATGGTTTTATCCAGCCAGGAAGAAAGGTGCATCGCATTCGAAAGGGTCAAGCCGTTGATGCCCTCCTCGCCACCAGCCACCAGCGGCTCTCCACGCAGGATATTGGCGGCAAAGGCACGCAGAACACCATTGTGCTGAGGATTCTCCCCATCGGTTTCCACCTTGATTTTTTTCATCTCCGGTCTTGCAAATCCTCCTTGGGCGTTATAACAGAATTCCCGCTCGTTCTGTGACAGCTTCCAAAGGGTAAGCTCGTCATTTTCACACACCAGCTTGCCCATTTCCAGCGTGATTTCCAGCCGGTTGGTTCCGGGAGCATCGCCGGTAGTGGTGACAAACACGCCGGTAGCACCGTTTGGAAATTCCAGATAAGCAGTAACATCGTCCTCCACTTCGATGTTATGCCATTTTCCTTCGTGACAAAAAGCACGAACACGGCTGGGCATGCCGCAAATCCACTGAAGAAGATCAAGATTGTGAGGGCACTGGTTCAGCAGCACACCGCCCCCTTCTCCGTCCCAGGTAGCTCTCCAAGAACCAGAATCATAGTAAGATTGTGTGCGATACCAATTGGTAATGATCCAGTTTACACGCTTGATCGCACCCAGCTCTCCGCTCTGCACCATTTCGTGCATCTTGCGGTATACACAGTTTGTCCGCTGGTTAAACATCATGCCAAAAACTTTTCCGCTTTTGGCAGCGGCCTCATTCATCTCCCGCACAATTTTGGTATAGACGCCTGCGGGCTTTTCACACATCACATGCTGCCCTTTTTCAAAGGCCCGCATAGCCAAGATCGGATGCTGATAATGTGGAACCGCAATCAAAACGGCGTCACAAACCTTGCTGTCAATCAAATCGTCGCCCTCTGCAAAAATCTGCACCTCGGCCGGGAGGTTTTCTTTTGCCCAGCTGCGGCGATTCTCAGCACGATCTGCCACTGCAACCAGTTTGATTTCCGGCACATCGCCATTTACAATACGTTTTGCGTGGTCGGAACCCATGTTGCCAACCCCGATAATTCCTAATTTCACCTGTTCCATGATGATTTCCTCCTATTAGTCATATCCCAATTTCTTCAGATAGGTATAGCTCTGCTGTAAACAGTCAAAGGGGTTTTCGCCATGACAGTCATCCTGCTCCACCAGCGAATATTTGACAGAGCCTGCGTTTTCCAGCGCTTTCATGATCTCCGGGAAGTTCATATTGCCGCTTCCAACTGCCGCCATCTGCTGGCTCCAGTTTTTCACCGCCATATCTTTCAAATGGACACAGGGAAGGCGATCTTTCAGCAAATCAATCCACTGATAAATATCCGCCCCGGCAGCCTGCACCCAATAGGTATCAAGCGTAAATCCCATTTCGTCGGGAGAAAATGACTCCATCAAGGTTTCCATGATACGCTTCTCTCCACGCATTTCAAACTCAATATTGTGATTGTGGTACATCAAAAGCTTTCCGGCCGCTGCAATCTTTTTGGCAGGCTCCCGAAAGTCCATGGCAAAATGCTCCAACCATTCTGCTGTGCGATATTTTTCCGGCATGATACCCAGCCCGATGTAATCGCAGCCCATGATATCATGTTCACGAATCAGAGCGTCCGTGTCATGAAGAATCCGCTCCGGATTGCTGTGGGTCAACACAATTTGCAGTCCCTGCTCGTCACAGGCCTCCCGCACAATTTCTGGTTTGATCGGGCCAATCCCCGAAATCTGGACAGTCTGATAACCCATTTCTGCCACCTTTTTCAGGGTAAAACGCAAATCTTTTTCGTTCTGGATATAATTGCGAAGGGTAAAAAGTTGTGCGCCGATTTTCATGAAAATTCCTCCTTAACCGATTATTGGATATAGCTTCTAAGTCCATAACTGCTACCTCTACCGTTACTTTCAGTATAACACAGTCCGAAGGATGTAACATTGTAAACCCACGCCAAAACATTGCAAAAAACGTGATTTTACTATATGATACTGTATATAGCGCTCCGTTCGGTATGGATTTTCTTATGAGCCTGGAGGTACTTATGAAAAACGCTCTGCCTGATTTTTTGTCATATAAGCATACACTAGACCGTCAGCATCCGTCCGGTTATGATATCCACTGCCACAGTTTCTTTGAAGTTTATTTTTTTCTAAGTGGAAATGTCAGTTATCGGGTGGAAGGGCGATGTTATCTTCCAACGCCCAACAGTATTCTTCTAATGGCTCCTACTGTATTGCACGGCATTAAATTTCATGGCGATTGTCACTACGAGCGATATGTTATTCATTTCAGCTCACAGGCTGTCCCACCCGAAATCCGAACCTTTCTCCTTGCCCCATTTTTTCCTGCACAGCCAAAAGGGATCTTCTTTTCACAGGTTGGAGAATCTGGCATCCGAGTTTTATTTGACAATTTGATTGCCTGTGCCTCTATGCCGCCAGAAGTCCGCACCGCAGCGGAGCATATTGCCCTTCAGGGAATCCTGTTACAGATTGCCCGGCTCAGCACTGCCGGACAAGAGCTTTCTAAAACAGAAAATGTCCATCCAGTAGTCGCAGGGTTGCTTCAATATCTCAACGAGAATCTTTCAGAAACACTTTCACTGGACGGGCTTGCCGCCAGATTCTTTATTAGCAAAGATCATCTGAATCGTCTTTTTAAATCGGCAACCGGTACTTCGATCATGCAATATTTGAACTACAAACGGATTTCGGCTGCTCAACAACGAATCCTTTCGGGAGAGCCTGCAGCAGAAGCAGCAGCAAGCTGCGGATTCCGGGACTATTCTGTTTTTTTTCGCACTTATCGGAAAATTCTAGGCCGCTCGCCAAGCGAAGATAAAGCCCAGATCTCCTCAACGGGCAGTTTTCGTCCTCCAAAAAATAAACAATTAGCATCGCTGCACAACGAAATATACGATGGACCGCCCCATGAAGAGGAAATTTTTTCATATCCCTGACAATTGACTCCCCATAGAAAAAGCGATATGATACTTCTTGTATTATATTATAAAAAAGGAGCTTTTTTCATGTCCATTCCTACTGATCCGATGATCCTTCTCAGTTTTCTGAACACGAAACTTCGGGATTTTCATCCTTCTCTGGACGATCTTTGCAGCTCCCTTCAGCTGGACCGTTCTGAATTGACAAAGAAAATGGCCTCGATTGGCTATGAATATGACGCAAGCCTGAACCGGTTTGTATAATACAGAAAGCCCCTTCCCAAATTTGGGAAGGGGCTTTCTGTATTCTGTCATCAGCGGCAGAAATCATCCAGATAACGGGTAATGCAGTTTTCAATAATCGCAACAGCTTCATCACGGTTGCGGACATCATCGATATCTGTTTCCTTACCAGTTTCCAGCTGCTTATACACAGAGAAGAAGTGGCTCATTTCGTCAAAAATATGAGCGGGCAGCTCCTGAATGTCACGATAGGAGTTGTACATGGGGTCGTTAAACGGGATAGCGATGATCTTCTCATCCTTTTTGCCGCCATCTTCCATGATAATCACACCGATGGGATAACACCGAACCAGCGAAAGCGGCTCGATGTTTTCGGAACTCAACACCAAAACATCCAGAGGGTCGCCATCCTGTGCATAAGTACGGGGGATAAATCCGTAGTTAGCAGGATAATGTGTGGAAGTATAAAGCACACGATCCATCATCAGCAGGCCGGTTTCTTTGTCCAGTTCGTATTTTACCTTGCCGCCTTTGGTAATTTCGATTACTGCACAGAAATCCTCGGATTTAATTCTTTTGGGAGAAATGTCGTGCCAGATATTCATGGAATATCCCTGCCTTTCATGAAATAGTCGTATTCCTGGTTTGTTTTCGGCGCAGTTGCGCCGTTTGATAATTCAATTTTATCACACAGGTAAGAAAAATACAATGTCTGCATATAGATAGACTATTGGGAAAATACTTTCTGCTCCAAATGAAGCTGCTCCAAATGAAGTTGGAGCAGAAAGTGAATTTCTATATTTTCAGCACTATGTGGTAGAAAGAATGGAGATGATAGAAATTGAACTGTAAGCTCTCCGATTTACGGCGTAAAGAGGTCATCAGTATGCGTGATGGCGCACGCTTAGGGTATGTGGGCGATGTGGAGCTGGATACTGAAACAGCTCAGCTGGTTTCGATTGTCATTTATGGGAAAATGCGCTGGCTGGGAATCCTCGGCCGGGAAGACGACATTGTAGTTCGCTGGGATGATATCCAGATTATCGGGGAAGAAACCATACTGGTAAAAAGCGGAATCATCCACCATAGGCGAAAACGCAATGCCCTGTCTTCATTCTTCTGGGAATAAGCCAATACCGGCGATTCTCTGAACAAATCCATATCGATTGTGACATCTTTGCTCTTTGATTTGGTTAATTTACTAAATCTTTTTTGCTTCTATAAAAGAATTAAAAATAAAAAAAAGAGTTCTATAATAGCTACATTAATCAAATCCGCAGATTTTCTGACAGAATGGTTCTGGCAGCCTGCATGAAAGGAAGAATTCCTGTGCTGAAAGATACAAATCCTCTCAATATCCTTCTCTGGAATATTGTTTTGACAGCCTGCTGGCATGTTGTGGTATTTATTGCCTGCGTACGGCTTCCGAAAGAGGTTTTCGACAGCCGTCGCAAACGTTATCAGCCTATGAACTGGGAAAAAGGTGGCCGCTGGTATAAGGATCACTTAAAAATCCAACTTTGGAAAGATAAAGTTCCCCAGTTTATTGCCAAAGACGGATTTTCTAAATCCCATATAACATCTTTATCGCTGGAATACCTCGATGAATTTATCATGGAAACCTGTCGGGGAGAATGGATGCACTTTAGCAATTGTTTCTGTGCTCTGGTGGTCTTTTTAATCAACCCCTTCCCGGTAAATATTATTTTCGCTTGTATGATTCTTCTTGGCAATTTGCCGTTTGCATTGATCCAGCGTTACAATCGTTTTCGGCTTAATACCGTCCGTCGCAAGCTGATTCGAGACATGCGACAGAGCAGCACAGAACATGCAGCTGTTTCTTCCTAATCCATCTCAACACAACTATTTATCAAGCATAGTTTTTTCGGGCATTTCGGCCGCTCAGATGGGCGGGTTTTTCCGATTTTGCCCTAAGCAGAGCGTACAAGTGTCGTTTGGCAATTGTACGCTCTTTATAATTAATAGTTAAAAAAATTAAATTTAATTATCATGTAGTAAATTAGCAGGACAGTAATACGCAATTGTCGGGGGTATCACATGTATTACCATGCTTCTCAAACGAAAGGGATTTCTTGTTTGGAACCTCATATTTCTAATCATGGAAATCCTCTTGTATATTTTTCCTCCAAAAGAGAAAATGTCCTGGTATATTTAAGCAATGCAGTTGAAAAGTGCTGTAAGGAAACCGGGTTTCAGAATGCCGGAAGATGGTCAAAATGGGGCCCCTATGGATTTACAAAAGATGGTATTCTGAGATTAGAGGAATACTATCCCCATGCGTTGGAAGATACCTATAAGGGCGTTTCCGGCTATATTTATTCAGCTGATATAAAAGACGGCATCAAAAAACTGGAAGGAATACCGGATGCTTATGTCTCAGAGCTGCCTGTTCTTGTCAAAGCCTGTGAGTATATTCCCGATGCCTATGCGGAGATACTTCATTCTCAGGCCAAGGGCGAGATCGTCATTCAACGATATGAAGAAATGACCGAAAGTCAATTGCAGTGGATTCACCAAACAGCGATTCAAGAATACAAAGATGAGCAAACAGGCAGTGATTACAAGCACTTTTTGCTCAATAAATTTCCTTTTTTACATGATATCTTCGATTAGAACAAGTGATATCATTAATAATGGAATAATGCTTTATCAAATCAGGGCTGCATGTACTTCTAGCAACAGTTAAAATCAAGCCCTGTTTTTTGATGTGTTTTTACATTTAATTAACCAAAATATTTTTCTTTGATGAAAATTTATCAATAACAAAAATATTAATATGACTAATAAAATTCTCCTTTGTTTCCATATAATCCTTATTTTTGTGCATTTTTGTCTTATTTTTGTGCAAAAACTGACGCAATTCTTCATGCCTGCTATTGATAAAGATGGAAAATAATGGTATATTGAATAACAAAGGAGGGGATAGCCATCGCTTCGAGCGGAATTATTCTGAATTTGAAAAAGGGAATCATTGAGCTCCTTCTTCTTTCCCTACTTAATAAGCGCTCTATGCATACATCTGAAATTTTGCGTATCATTGATGAAAAAAGCAATTCAGTCTGTGCGATTTCTCACCCCTATAATATTTTCTATCGCCTGCTGGAAAATGGATACATTGTGGAAGCTGAAAAAAGAGTAGCCGAAGACTGTCGTCGGCGCCAGTATTATGCAATCACCCCAAAGGGCAGAAAATACTATTATAAAATCCGAAAAGAATATGAATCATTTATTCAGGGTGCAGCTAGAATTCTCGCATATTCTGATGAACGTGACTGAATTGTTTGAATTTATTTTTTGCGCTTATGCAAAAACCACAGCAGAAATTCTGCTGTGGTTTTCTGTTGGCTTTTTACTCTGTAAGTTCCCGGATCAGGGATTCTTCCAATCCGGGAAACAGGCTTTGATTTACCGCTTTTGCAACCACTGCGGCCGCACGGTTTACCAGAAGATCTATTTCTCTGGCGGTAACCGTCAGTGGAATCTCTGGCTCCGGAGGTTGTTCTTTCCCCAATAATTGAGCGGCCATTGTTCGGGCGTCCACCACCGTTGGCACTCCAATTCCAATCACCGGCACTCTAACCGTTTTTTCATCCAGCTGAGGACGGCTGTTCCCTACACCAGACCCCGGTGCTATCCCCGCATCTGTAATCTGAACCGTACAGCCCATACGGTGAATATCGGCTGCTGCCAGCGCATCAATGGCAATTACTGCCTGTGGCTGGATTTCTTTTACCAGCGATACCAGAATCTCGGCTGTTTCCATCCCGGTTTCCCCTAACACACCCGGCGAGCATACGGCGACCGAGCGCAAATCATCTATCCCCGCCACCCTTGCCAGTTCCCGCTGGATATGGCGGGTTGCCAGAATCCGATCTGCTGCTTTAGGCCCCAGGGCATCTGCTGTTAGCCCCCGGTTTCCCAGTCCCATAACCAGAACACAGCCTTTTTGCGGCAACATTTCAGTAAGGCACTGACTAATTAAGCCGATACCCGGCTCAGACCTGGAAATGCTGTCTGAAAACGGCGGGAAACTGACCGTTGCATACTTGCCTATTGGCTTTCCAAATTGACGGCTGGCTTCTTCGCTGCAAATCTCCACCAGCTCCATCTTGCAGGGAGGATGTACTTCTTCCTGAATCAGATATCCCTGCACATCCTGTCCATTATACTGTACGTTTTCCACTGCCAAATCGGTACGATATATCATTGCCAAAAAACTCCTTTTTTGATAATAGATTTCCGGTAAAGATAACCGGAGCGAATTTGCAAAAAAATCTTGCTTTTTTTGTGTATCCGTGATATCATTACTTGTACGCAAAATTGTGTAGAAGGAGGTGTGACCATGCCGAACATTAAATCTGCCAAGAAGCGTGTTAAGGTAATCGCTACCAAGACCCTGCGGAACAAGGCTATCAATTCTGCGCTGAAGACGGATATGAAGAAGGCTAACATTGCAATTGAGAGCAATGCTGCTGATAAAGCAGAGGCTGTCCGTGTTGCGATCAAGAAGATCGACCAGGCTGCTGCCAAGGGCATTCTGCACAAGAATACTGCCGCCAGAAAGAAGTCCGCTCTGGCTCGCAAGCTGAACGCAAGCGCCTAATGTGTCCAGAGGCTGTATCGGCCAATGGTTCATATCTCTTGATTCTCTGGCATCTGTCAGGAACAGAAAATGAAGAAGCAGAGTTTTGTACTCTGCTTTTTATTTTCCCCAAAAACAGGATTCTATTTGACTTTTTCATAAAATTTGGGTATCATAAAGACAAAGAATCATTTTGATTGCTGAAATCCCTGTAAACCCATTCATAAAACGGCTGTTGATTCGGGAAGCAGTACTCAAACACATCTTGAAGTCCAAATTTATTTTTCTTTGTGGAGGTGCCCCATTATGAAAAAATGTAATAAACTCGCCCTGATTATCGGCATTGTTTCCATTGCGGCTGCGGTTGCCACAGCTGTTACGGCAGTTATCCTTTTCCTGGACAAAAAGAAAAAGGACGAAGAAGAACTGGAACACTATCTGGATTGCTCCATTCAATAAACCCAACCGATTTAAAATGGGATTCCGTTCGTACGGAATCCCATTTTTGATATGCACTTCCCTATCGATTCTCTGAGAGGAGATGCTCCTATATGTATATTGCCGACCTTCATATCCACTCCCGATTTTCCCGTGCCACCAGCCGGGAGTGTGACCTTCCCCACCTTGATCTCTGGGCAGGTTATAAAGGAATCCGTGTAGTGGGGACAGGAGACTTCACGCACCCTGCCTGGCGTCAGGAAATGCGGGAGCAGCTGGTTCCTGCTGAACAGGGACTCTATACCCTGCGGGAAGAGCTGCGCCTGCCTGCCAGTCTTTCGGGTATCGAAGCGCCCCGCTTTGTCGTTACTGGGGAAATCAGTACGATCTATAAAAAGAACGGTAAAACCCGCAAAGTGCATCATCTGATTTTGCTCCCCGGAATCGAAGAAGCGGAGCTTCTTTCTCAAAAGCTGGAAGCTATCGGAAACCTTCATTCTGATGGCCGCCCGATTCTGGGACTGGACAGCCGGAACCTGCTGGAAATCATTTTGGAAACCTGCCCCGATGCCGTCTATATCCCCGCTCACATCTGGACGCCGCATTTTTCTGTTTTTGGCGCTTTTTCAGGATTTGACACATTGGAAGAATGTTTCGAGGATCTGACCCCTTATGTCCATGCACTGGAAACCGGCTTGTCATCCGACCCGCCCATGAACTGGCAGGTGTCGGCGTTGGATGGATTTACACTCGTTTCCCATTCTGATGCCCATTCTCCGCAAAAGCTGGGGCGGGAAGCGGATTTGCTGGACACAGAGCTTTCATACCCGGCGCTGGCTCATGCTATCCAAACCGGCGAATCCTTTGCCGGAACACTGGAATTTTTCCCAGAAGAAGGAAAGTATCATCTGGATGGCCATCGAAATTGCGGTCTTTGCCTGACCCCCGCCGAAGCCGCCAAGCTCGAAAACCGTTGCCCTGTATGTGGAAAAAAGCTGACAATTGGGGTGCAGCACCGGGTAGAGGAACTGGCTGACCGTGCGCTGGGATATCGTCCGACAGGAGCCAAGCCTTTTGAAAGCCTGATTCCCCTGCCGGAGCTGATTGCTTCTGTCACGGGTACCTCCGCTGCTGCCAAAAAGACACAGGAACAATATTTCTCCCTGCTTCGGGAACTCGGCCCGGAATTTTCCATTTTGCGGGAACTGCCTCTTTCACAGATCGAAAAAGCTGCTGGCCCACTGATGGCGGAAGGCATCCGCCGGATGCGTGCCGGAGAAGTGCGGCGGGTTCCGGGCTATGACGGGGAATATGGCGTGATTTCGGTATTCACGCCGGAAGAACGGCAAGATTTTCTTGGTCAGCTCTCCTTCTTCGCTGCTCCGGGACATATTTTGCCAAAAGCTGTCAAAAAGAAGCCTGTTCCAGCCCCACAAGCGGGAACTTCATCAGCAAAAGCCCTTGCAGAATCCAACGCACTCGCCACCGGACTGAACCCGGAACAGACACAAGCGGTACATTCCAGCGCCGCTGTTACGGCGGTCATCGCAGGGCCGGCCGCTGGAAAAACCAAAACACTTGTGTCGAGAATCGCATGGATGATTCAAAGCGGACAAGCCAAACCCAGCGAAATTACTGCTGTTACGTTTACCCGTCAGGCAGCGGGAGAACTGCAAGCCCGATTGGAACAGGAACTCGGCGGCAAAAAGGCAATTCGTGGCCTCACAGTCGGAACCTTCCACGCTATTTGCCAGAAGCTACTTGACGCCCGCCCAGTTCTCTCCCAGCATGAAATCACGCTGGAACTCAAAAAGCTGCTGCTGGAAACCGGGGAAAAGCTCTCTCCCAAAGCCTTGCAGCAGGCGATCTCCCGAATTAAAAACGGGATTCCGGGGGCAGACTCTCAGGTTGACCCGGAGCTGCTTTCGCTCTGGTCACGCCGAATGAAGGAAATTGGTGTGCGTGACCTCGATGACCTGCTGCTCGAAGCGCTGACGCTCGACCTCAAAGGAAAAAAATCCTTTACCCATCTGCTGGTAGACGAATTTCAGGACATCAACCCGGTGCAGCACCACCTGGTCGAACACTGGAGCCATTATGCAAAAAGTCTTTTTGTCATCGGCGACCCCGACCAGTCGATCTATGGGTTCCGTGGGGCGGATGCAGCGTGTTTTCAGCGGCTGCTGGAGCAACATCCAGATGCCTGCGTGATACGTCTTGCAGATAACTACCGCTCCTCCCCCGCCGTCCTGCAAGCTGCCTGTGAACTGATTTCCCACAATTCGGGAGAGCCACGCTCCATGAAGGCAAACGCTCCGCAAAATGTGCCGGTCCGTTTGATGCAGCTGCACAGCCAAACCGAAGAAAGCATCTGGATTGCACGGGAGATTCGCCGCATGACCGGCGGACTGGATATGCTGGAAGCACAGTCCATGGGGGCGCCGGAATCATCGACCCGTTCTTTTTCGGAAATTGCCGTTCTGTGCCGCACCCACCGCCAGCTGGAGCAGCTTGAAAAAGCGCTGATTCATGACAGTATCCCCTGTGTGATCTCCGGGCGGGGAAGCGCTTTGGAACAGGACGAGGTACAGGGTGTACTGGCCTTTTATCGTTTCCTGCTGCACCCCGACAATCTTTCTTCCCTCACGACTGCATTGGAGCTGGTTTGGAACTGTCCGGCTCATCTTCGGGAACGGGCAAAGGCTGTTTTCTGCAACGGAGTGCCCTCGGTGGAAACCTTGCGGGAGGAATTTGGCAGCTTTGGTCATCTGGCTCTATGGCTGGAAGAATGGGAGCGGGAACGCTCCCGTGTCGCCCATGAAAAGCCCCGAAAGTTGCTCGACGGCTGGCGGGAACGCCATGAGGAAAGTCGGACTGCAAGCAGTTCCACTGCCGCAAGTCGTGCGATGGAGCAATTGTGTCAAACAGCAATTTTTTATTCCACGATGGCAGAGCTGCTGGAAGCACTGGAAGCAGGAGAGGAAATCGATATCAGTCGTGGGCAAAAAAAGTACCCCTCCGGCGCTGTGCGTCTGATGACGCTGCATGCCGCAAAGGGGCTTGAATTTCCAGTAGTATTCGTTGCCGGGTTGGAAAAAGGAAAATTGCCGCTGGAATCTGCCGACGGTTCCTGTGATTTGGAAGAAGAACGCCGCCTGTTGTTTGTCGGCATGACCCGTGCCAGAGAAGAACTCCTGCTCAGTTGTGGCGGGGAGCCTTCTGTTTTCGAAAAGGAACTGCCTGCATCGGTATTGCGGCAAAAGGGGCAGCGGCGCCCCACCGTCACACAGTTGAGCCTGTTCTGAGCACAGCGGATATTCTTTGGATTTCACGATTTATCTCTGGGTTTAAAAAGAAGTGCCGCCAGCAACGCAAAAAATACCGCCGCCGCAATCCCGGCCGCACATGCGGTAACGCCGCCGGCAAAAGAACCGAGGAATCCCAGATTCATCACCGCTTCTTCTGTCCCTTTGGCTAACGCATAGCCAAACCCGATCAACGGGACGGTTGCTCCTGCCCCCGCCCATTCCACCAGCGGGTCATATACTCCCACGGCGGTAAGAATCACGCCGGCCGTCACATATCCCACCAAAATCCGGGCGGGAGTCAGTTTTGTTTTATCAATCAACAGTTGCCCAATCAGGCACAGAGCGCCGCCTACCAGAAATGCTTTGAGATAGTCCATTGCTTGAACCTCCTTTTTTCCTATTCTTTCCTCAATTTCTCTGGTTTATCCAGAAAATGAATTTTCCCTGCACATCTCTTTTTTCCCCTAATTTTTCACGGCTTGTCCGGTATGGTAATAGAGAGAAACCGGTAAAAGCTCCGGTTTGGCTATCATATCAGGAAAGGCGTGAACTCTATGGGCGTGCGGCTTCTGCTGCGGGACGAAACACTCACCGCCCGCATCATCGGGGAAATTGACCACCATACCGCCCGTATGGTGCGGGAGGAAATCGACAGTACGGCACAAAAAGTAAAGCCCCTTCGGCTGTGCCTTGATTTTTCAGAGGTTCCTTTTATGGACAGCTCCGGCATCGGATTGATTCTGGGCAGATACCGCCTGATGCAGATGTGGCACGGGCGAGTTGTTCTGACCAGCCTTCCTCCTCAGGTGGAAAAGCTGGTGGAGCTCTCCGGCCTGAACCGTCTGGTGACCATAGAAAGGAGGGAAACCGATGAAAGCCATGAATGAGATGTCTGTTTCGTTTCTCAGCACCTCGGCCAATGAAAGTTTTGCACGGGCAGTGGTAGCTGCCTTTGCTTCACAGCTTGACCCTACCATCGACCAGCTGGCCGATTTGAAGACGGCTGTTTCCGAAGCCGTAACCAATGCGATTGTCCACGGGTATCGGGAGAGCCTCGGCACGGTATACATAACCGCCAAGCTCTATGAAAACGGCAAAATCACCGTAAAAATCCGGGATAAAGGCGTGGGAATCGAGGATGTTGAAAAGGCAATGGAGCCATTGTTCACCACCGGCGGCGAAGAACGTGCCGGGCTGGGATTTGCGGTGATGCAGAGCTTTTGCGACCGGGTAACGGTGCGCTCCACACTGGGGAAAGGAACCAGCGTCACATTGCAGAAAAACCTTCTCCGGCGGGAGAGAACCCATGACTGACCGCAAGGCGTTTATTGCCGCCAACACCGGTCTGGTTCACGCCTGCGCCAAGCGGTTCCGCAACCGTGGGATTGATTATGACGACCTGTTCCAAGCCGGATGCGTCGGGCTGATTAAGGCTGCCGACCGGTTTGACGAGAGCCTGGGGTTTCAATTCTCCACATATGCCGTCCCCATCATTCTGGGAGAAATCAAACGGCTTTTCCGGGAAAACAGCACGGTAAAGGTTGCGAGGGGACTGCGGGAACTTTCGCTCAAAGCACACCGGGAAAGCCAGTCTTTTGCTGCTAGAGAAGGGCGCAGCCCCACTGTGGCAGAGTTGGCACAGATTTTGCAGGTAGAACCGGAAGAAGCGGCTTTGGCGCTGGAAGCGGGACTGCCAGCGGTATCCCTTACCGAATCAGACGAGAAAGAGGGACAGACCGACATTCCCGTTGAAGCCCCGGAAGAAGCAATCTCGGAGCGGCTGGCACTGGAACAGGCTGTGGAGCAGCTGGAAGAAAAAGACCGGCTTCTAATCCGGGCAAGATATTTTTCCCATCAGACACAGACACAGACTGCTCGGCAGCTCGGTATGACCCAAGTGCAGGTGAGCCGACGAGAGAAAAAAATCCTACAACACCTTAGGACTGTTTTGTTGTAAATAGATAAAGTAATAAAATCATTTCTCTTGACAAAGGCTAAACGGAAACGGTATAATAAATACGAAAAGGCGCTGCGGATTTGCCGCAACGCCTTCTTTTGATTAGGGACTTTTGATAAGCCAAAGTTCCTGCAACTTTATTTTGCAATGAAAGGAACGTTTCCCATGAGCCAAACCATTATTCCCGCAAACTACGACCCTTCAAAAGGGCTTACCCTTTTTCAAACCCAACAGGCCATCGATAAAATCAAAGTGAATTTTATCCGCAATCTGGAAAACGCTTTGAACTTGACCCGTGTTTCCGCCCCGCTGTTTGTAGACGCTTCTTCTGGTCTGAATGATGACCTCAACAATGTGGAGCGCCCGGTTTCTTTTGACATCCGGGAAACCGGCACCTGCGCTCAAGTGGTACATTCTCTGGCAAAGTGGAAACGGTATGCCCTGTATCGCTATGGGTTTGAGCCGGGATATGGATTGGTCACCGACATGAACGCCATCCGCCGGGACGAGGATATGGATAATCTTCACTCCATCTATGTCGATCAGTGGGACTGGGAAGCTATTATCCCCGACGGGAAACGAAATGTAGAATACCTCAAGGAAACCGTTCGGAAAATCGTTGGGGCGATTTGTTCCACCGCCGATATGCTGCGGGAAGAATATCCCTCTCTCCATGTCCCCATGCTGGATCAGGAGATTTCCTTTATCACCACTCAGGAGCTGGAAAACCTCTATCCCGATAAAAGCCCCAAGGAGCGGGAAAATCTCTATGTCCGGGAACATAAAACCACTTTCCTGATGGAAATCGGCGATATCCTCCATTCCGGCCACCGTCATGATGGGCGTGCCCCCGACTATGACGACTGGCATCTGAACGGCGATCTTCTGTTCTGGAACGATGTACTGGATTCCGCTATGGAAATTTCCAGCATGGGAATCCGGGTTGATGCACGGGCGATGGATTCTCAGCTGTCGAAGGCCGGCTGCGACGACCGCCGCCGCTTCCATTTCCACCAGCTGGTGCTCGACAACGTCCTGCCCCTGACCATCGGCGGCGGTATCGGTCAGTCCCGGCTGTGCCTGCTGCTGCTGGGAAAAGCACATATCGGCGAAGTACAGGTATCTGTATGGGACGATGAAACCCGTGCCGCTTGTTCCGCTTCTGGCGTAAAGCTGCTGTAATATTGCGGCAATATTACTATTGCGTCGCTGCTTCAGGAGGTTATGCAATGGGAGTCATTGTGGAATTTATCAGCACTCTGATTGGCGCTTTCCTCGAAAGCAAAAAAGCCCGCCTGTGGGCCAAGCTAATTCTCGTCTTTCTACTGCTGGCTCTTATTCTTTGTATCATCTGGCTGCCGGTAATCGGTGTTTCCGATATCGACTGGACACGGCCAGTGATATTGACCATACTGATGCTGGGACTACTGATTGCGCTGGCAGTGATCCTGATCCGGCAGGAAAAAAACAGAGTTAAATAGACAAATGTTAAAAAACAAATCATCCCTATGTGCATCTGCACCATTTGGGATGATTTGTTTTTGGCTTATATTATTTTATATGCTTCAACATTCCAATATTAAAAAACAAGCCTATTACCAATCGGCAATAGGCTTTGTTTTGGTGGAGCATAGCGGGATCGAACCGCTGACCTCTACACTGCCAGTGTAGCGCTCTCCCAGCTGAGCTAATACCCCATATTTTGCTGTTTTTTGACTGCTTGACTATATTACCACAGATCATAAGAAAATGCAAGTCTTTTTTTTTAAAATATGGATTGTCGATCCGGTAAATATCAGAAAATAGAAAGCATATTTTTATAACAAAAAAGCATCTGAATCACTTGACAAAGAAAAAAAGTGGGAGTAATATATGAACAGATATTCATATGAAAGGTTGTTCAGATGATGGAGTTGAATGAAATAGATTGTTGCCAGACTTTCGACGTTCATGAAGAAGCCTTGCAAAAGCTTTCTGAAGAAATGCCGCCGGAAGAACTTCTGTATGATCTGGCTGAGCTTTTTAAGGTGTTTGGAGATTCTACTCGCATTAAGATCTTGTATGCACTGTTTGAAACGGAATTGTGTGTGTGTGATATTGCTCAGGCGTTGGGAATGACCCAAACGGCTGTTTCTCATCAGTTGCGGGTGCTGAAAGCCAACAAATTGGTAAAGTTCCGCAAAGAAGGAAAAAATGTATTTTATTCACTGGATGATGACCATGTACGCAGGATCATCGATCAGGGAATGGAACATCTTGGGGAGTAATCAGGACAATACATTCTGCATACATCTTATCAATTATAAAAGGGGGATCTTTTTATGAAGAAAGTTTACCGCATGGAAAATCTGGATTGTGCCAATTGTGCCCGGAAAATGGAAGACGCCATCCAAAAGTTGGATGGCGTAGAGTCGGTGAATATCAATTTCTTAACACAGAAAATGATTCTGACTGCTGATGAGGAGAAGATACAGGAAATAGCAGAAAAAGCTGCAAAGCTCTGCCGCCGTGTGGAGCCGGATTGCCGTGTGATTTTGTAAGAAAACCGTGAGAGAGGGATGTGGTTCCAGTGAAGAAAAAGGAAAAATGGATTTTGATCCGGATTGTGACAGCTGCTGTTTTGGTAGCGGCTGCAATGATAGCTCCCCTAGAGGGATATTGGCGTCTGGCCGCCTTTTTGGTTCCCTATGCAATTGTTGGCTGGGATGTGCTGTGGGGAGCTTTGCGGAATATTTTCAGAGGCCAGGTGTTTGACGAGAATTTCCTGATGGCGCTGGCAACAGTGGGCGCTTTTTGCATCGGAGAATATCCCGAAGGCGTATTGGTGATGCTGCTATATCAGGTAGGCGAGCTGTTCCAGGACTTTGCCGTAGACCGTTCCCGGCGTTCAATTGCTTCCCTGATGGATATCCGCCCTGACTGGGCCAATGTAGAGCAGGAAAACGAGTTGGTTCAGGTAGACCCGGAGGAAGTTTCGGTAGGACAGATCATTGTGGTAAAGCCCGGCGAGCGCATCCCGTTGGATGGCGTGGTGACAGAAGGAAGCTCCACGCTGGATACAGCAGCCCTTACCGGGGAATCCCTGCCCAGGGCTGTGGAGGCAGGAGATGAAGTCATTAGCGGATGTATAAACCAGAGCGGCCTGCTGCGGGTTCAGGTGACAAAACCGTATGGAGAATCCACCGTAGCACGGATTTTGGAACTGGTAGAAAACTCCAGCGCCCGCAAAGCACGATATGAAAACTTTATTACCCGTTTTGCACGCTGGTATACCCCGATTGTGGTGATTGCAGCGGCTGTGCTGGGGTTGGTTCCGCCGCTGTTTATGGGCAACTGGAGCGAATGGATCAACCGTGCGCTGATTTTCCTCGTGGTGTCATGTCCCTGTGCGCTTGTCATTTCAGTCCCGCTCAGCTTTTTTGGTGGGATTGGCGGCGCTTCCCGTCAGGGGATTCTCGTAAAGGGCGGCAACTATCTGGAGGCGCTGGCGCATGTGGATACGGTTGTGTTTGACAAAACAGGAACCCTGACCCGTGGCGTGTTCCATGTAACAGCGGTGCATCCCCGTCATGTCACCTCAGAGGAGCTGCTGGAGGCCGCTGCTCTGGCCGAAAGCTATTCTGACCATCCCATTGCCCATTCCTTGCGGGAAGCCTATGGTAAACCGCTGGACAATAGCCGCCTTTCAAGTGTGGAGGAACTTTCCGGGCGGGGAGTATGCGCCCAAATTGACGGGGAAAAGGTTTGTGTGGGAAACCACAAGCTGATGGCGGAATCCGGGAGTGAATGTCATCGCTGCCACCGTATCGGCACCTTGGTGCATGTATCGATTAACGGGCAATATGCCGGTCATATCGTGATTTCGGATGAAATCAAAGAGGATGCACCGGAAACGATTGCTGCATTGCGTCAATTGGGAGTGAAAAAGTCTGTGATGCTCACCGGTGACGCCAAAGAGGTGGGCGAAGACGCCGCACGCCGTCTGGGGTTGGAAGAAGTTTATGCAGAGCTGCTGCCTGCCGATAAGGTTGAGCGTGTAGAGGCGCTTCTGGCGGAAAAATCACCCAAAAGCCGGTTGGCGTTTGTGGGCGATGGAATCAATGATGCGCCGGTTCTTTCCCGCTCTGATGTGGGAATTGCGATGGGGGCAATGGGGTCATCCGCCGCAATCGAGGCAGCAGACATTGTTTTGATGGACGATAAGCCCTCCAAAATCCCCACCGCCATTCGGATTGCCCGTAAGACCCTGAGAATTGTCCGGCAGAACATTGTGTTTGCGCTGGGGGTAAAAGGAATTGTTCTGGTACTGGGCGCTTTGGGGCTGGCGAATATGTGGATTGCTGTGTTTGCCGATGTAGGGGTTTCGGTGATCGCCATCCTCAATGCGATGCGTGCCTTGAGAGTGAGCCGGTAACAGAGAGATAAAACTTTCAGAAACAGCGTCGGCCTATCATCAGGCGGGCGCTGCTTTTTTGACAAAAAGTATACTAAAACAGTATAAATTCAGAAAGAAACAGCAGAATATATATTTACGAACCGGTAAAAGGGTGATACAATAGAGAACGAAAAAACAGGAAAGATCCGGTATAACGGAGAAAGGAAGCCAGTATGCTGAAAATAGAGCATCTCGCCTGGAGTATTCCGGGCGGCGAAGAAATTATAAAGGATATCGACTTTACGGCGTCAGAAGGTAAACTGATTGTGGTAACCGGGCCAAACGGCGGCGGCAAAACCAGTCTCGCCAAGCTGATTGCCGGTATTGAGACACCTTCTGCCGGTAAAATCATTTTTGACGGCGAAGATATTACCGGACTGGACGTAACCGAGCGTGCCCAAAAAGGGATTGCCTATGCCTTCCAGCAGCCGGTGCGTTTTAAGGGGTTGACTGTGCGTGACCTTCTGGAGCTGGCAGCCGGCGGAAATCTGCCCGAAGAAAAGCTGTGCGCCCTGTTGGGACAGGTGGGGCTTTGCGCCAACGAGTATATCGACCGTGAGATGAATACTTCTCTTTCGGGCGGTGAGAGCAAGCGGATTGAGATTGCAACCGTGTTGGCACGGCAGGCAAAGCTCTCTATTTTTGATGAGCCGGAAGCGGGAATCGACCTTTGGAGCTTTTCCAGATTGGTGGAAACCTTCCAGCAGCTGCGCCGTAAAGGAACAGGTACCCTGCTGGTGATTTCCCATCAGGAAAGAATTCTGTCGATTGCGGATGAAATTATTGTGATTGCAGACGGCCATGTCCGTATGACCGGGCCGGGAAAAGAAGTCTTGCCCATGCTGTTGGCCGATGAACGGGCTGCCCGCTGTCCGCTTGGAAAGGAGGAGCTGGAATGAACAAGATCACCGAAGAACTGCTCCGTGCGGTGTCGGATTTTAAAGGTAGCTTTGAAGGGGCTTTTAATATCCGGGAAGATGGGGAATGTGCCGCCCGGCAGTCTACCAAAAACATTCAGATTACCTCGAAAAAAGATCTTCCGGGGCTGGACATCCATATTGCCCCCGGCACCAAAGGGGAAACCGTATACATTCCCGCTTGTGTTACTCACAGCAACATTGACGATCTGGTTTATAACGATTTCTATGTGGGAGAGGGCGCCGACGTGCTGATTATTGCTGGCTGCGGCGTTCACAGCGACGGAGAAGAAGAAGCACGCCACAACGGTATCCACCGCTTTTTCCTGAAAAAAGGCTCCCATGTGGTCTATCAGGAAAAACATCTGGGAACCGGTACCGGAAAAGGCGTTCGCCGCATTGACCCGGTAACGGATGTCTATCTGGAAGAAGATTCCTCTCTGGAGATGGACACTGTTCAGCTGGGCGGCGTTGACCGCACCGTTCGCAAGACGAACGGCGTTGTGGGCGCCCGTGCCCGTTTGGTTGTGCGGGAGCGTCTGATGACTGACGGGGAAGAAACAGCCCGTACAGACTTTGACGTGTCCATGGAAGGAGAAGACTCCGGCGTAGACCTGATGTCCCGTTCTGTGGCAAAGGGAAATTCCCATCAGGAGTTTTATTCCTGCATTAAGGGAAAAGCCCGTTGTACCGGCCATTCCGAATGCGACGCCATCCTCTCGGAAAACGGAACCGTTACCGCCCAGCCTGCACTGGAAGCCAGCCATATTGATGCCAGCCTGATTCATGAGGCGGCAATCGGCAAAATCGCCGGAGAGCAGATTTTGAAGCTCCGTACCCTGGGCCTGACAGAGCAGGAAGCGGAAGCCCGTATTGTAGAAGGTTTCTTGAAATAAAATTAATAATCCCCCGCCGTGCTGCCAAAGCCGACGGGGGATTTGCTATGAAAATAAAAAGGAGGAAATCATACATGATAGAAATACATGGTACCCCCTGGGGAGCAATCTGCTTTTTAGTTGGATTAATGGTTTTGATACTTGTTTATTCGATAGGAAGGATCATTGTCTGGAATAATCGAATTAAGCATTATCAGGAACCGACGGAGCAGGAGATTCCCAAGCAGGAGGAAGCCCCGATTCTTCGCCAAAATGCACAGGTTGCGGAAAAGAAAGTCGATCTGCTTCAAACCGGAAATTCCAAGCGTCCTTCCCACAAGATGGAATATAGCATTACCTTCTTGCTGGAAAGCGGCGAAACCAGACGTTTTATTGCGTCACAGCTGATGCTTGACCAGATTCTGGACAACGAGCGTGGGATTCTGATAACACAGGGAGAAGAATTGCTGGAGTTCAACAATAAATTTAGTACTAAACCATTAAATCCATGAAACCTAACAATTCAAATTTTAAATAGTTAATGCTTTTGGATTTATCTGCATTATTTCCACTCAAACCCAATCGTGTTGAGTAAAGCACGGGCAATCACACAATGCCCTGCCACATTGGGATGAATACGATCCCAATTGATAGAAGCGGGATGATATTCTGTAAAATACGCATCAAAGGCCGCCTGCAAATCCACACAAGGCAGGTGTTTCTCTGCGGCCAGTTCTTTTACAATCGCCCCATATTCGTCCATCCGGGCACGCATGGGGTCCTGACGGTTCGGCTCCATCATATAGGGAGTTATCAGCACCATTCCCTTGACGACTGGAAGTGTGGTATTCAGCATCCACAACAGATTCTCCCGATATTCCTCCGGCAGCACATGCTCCTCTGTGATTTCCGGCGTATCAAATTGGCGCCAAACATCATTAATACCGATGAGCACGGTTACATAATCCGGAGAAAGATCCATCACATCCGTCTGCCATCGGGCAACCAGATCACGAGAAGTATTCCCGCCGATCCCCATATTGATCATCCGTAAATGTAGTGAAGGATCTGTCGCCTTCAAAATTCCGTCAACAATCCCCACATAGCTTTTTCCAATACCACCGAACAGGCCTTCTCCATACGGACGGGCACGTTCAAAATCAGTGATGGAATCACCAATACAGACTACTTTGCTACCTTTTTCAAACAACAACGCCATAATAAATCCCTCTTTTTATTTATGAGTCCCCAAAAAGACCACTGCCAGGACATTGGGGCCGGTATGTGCTCCAATGATGGGGCCAATTTCAGAAAGATACAGTTCTTTTGGATGGAATTGTGATTTGAGTGTACGGCAAAAATCTTTTGCCTCCTCCTCACAGGCTGTATGAACCACCCACATAATGCTTTTTTGTGGGTCCACACAGGTTTCTTCTGTTTTCTTCAACAGATATTCAATACCCTTTTTCCGGCCCCGCACCTTTCCAATAGGTTCGAGCTTTCCTTCTTCGGTTACCCGGATCAGCGGCTTGATTCCCAATGCAATGCCAGCAACCGCCGCCACTGCCGGAAGACGTCCGCCACGATGCAAATGCTTGAGGTCATCTACCAGCACCCAATGGCACACATGGTCACGGTTCTCCTCAATCCATGCTGCAATTTCTTCCATAGTAGCGCCCTGTTCTTTCATACGGACTGCATGGAGAACCAGCAATCCCTCGCCAGCACTGGCACAACGGGAGTCAACACTCATCACACGGCGGCCGGGATATTTTTCTTCGAGTTCTCTGGCTGCCAGACAGGAACCCTGCCAGGTGCTGCTGAGGCCGGAAGAAAATGCGATATACAGGATATCCTTTCCCTCTTTTAAAATCGGGCTGAATACCTTGCGGTAGGTGTTCTGGTTGATCTGAGTGGTTGTCGGCATTTTACCGGACTTTACACGCTGATAAAATTCCTCCATCGACATCTCTCGGGCATCCGGATAGTGGAGATAGCTGACTTCGTCGATCAAAAACTCCATCGGGATAATTTCAACTCCCAATTTTGTCACCATCTCCGGGGGAAAATCGCAGGTTACATCCGTAACAATCACAAAATTATTTTCGTTCAACAAAAACCCTCCTGAACATTCCTGTTATTCATGATAGCTTGTACCGAATTGCTGTTTCATTATACCCTATCTTCTCAAAAAAATCAAAAATTATTTTGAACCTCAATGGTTTTTTTGAATAAAAAAATGCAGAGGTTAGCGAATTTTTCATCGCTAACCTCTGTAAAAACTGGTCAATCATTCATTTTTGTGAGAAGTACCAATTTTTTTAGAAAAAGCCCTTAGATTCTTCCCCTATACCCTTAGCAATAAAATGCTTTCTGATAAAGAGGGATCAGTCTTTGTGACATTCCAGTACTTTCCCAGTTTTGGCGTCTACCACAAATTCATATTCAACACCATCTTTTTTCGCATCGCCTTCATAGACATATACGCCGTCATCCTCATCCAATTCAATCGAAAGAATTGTAGCACCGGGGAGCTTATTCAGAACAGCTTCTCTGGCCTTTGCTTCTGTTACAATATTACTGGATACTGGATATTCGTTGTCGTCATCATCCATGCGCTCGGATTCCCATTTGATGATATCTCCGGTTGAGGCGTTGATCTCAAAATCATACTCTGTGCTTCCCTTGTATGCGCTGCCCTCATAGACTTTTCTGCCATCATCATAATCCAGCTTTATTTCGGTAATGGTTGCGCCGGGAACTTTTTTAAGAACGATGTTCTTAGCGTCGTCCAGCGAAATGGAAGATGCAGGTTTTGTGGTGGGCTTGGGAGTAGCTGCCGGCTTATTCTTTGTTTCGCTTTCCCACTTCAAAACTGTACCATCTACTGCATTGATCTCAAAATCATATTCAGTCTGGTTGAGATATGCTTCTCCCTCATAAACCAGCCGTCCATCGTCTTCATCCAGCTTGAATTCTGTAATGGTAGCGCCGGGGATCTTCTTCAAAACGATTTCTTTTGCCTTGTCTTCACCAATCACTTTATCAGAAGTCGAGGGGGGCGTCACATCATCATCGTCCATATCGGTTTCCCACTTCAGGATTTTTCCGGTGGTAGCATCAATATCAAATTCATATTTGACGTTGTCTTTTACCAGATCGCCCTCGTATACCATCACGCCATCATCAAGAT
Source organism: Candidatus Heritagella gallinarum (assembly GCA_904394685.1). Classification (GTDB taxonomy): domain Bacteria; phylum Bacillota; class Clostridia; order Oscillospirales; family Acutalibacteraceae; genus Heritagella_A; species Heritagella_A gallinarum. The sequence continues at coordinate 19,146 of CAJFNK010000048.1, read as the reverse complement.
CCATTTCAATCTTGACCACTTCACCGCCGCCTGCTTTTTCCACAGCAATCTGAGAAGCTTTTTCTGTACCGATATAGGCGCTGTCGTCAGCGATACCGATATAATCATCATCACTCAAATCTCTTGCTTCTCCCAGCAAGGCTAGATCATTGATGGACAATGCGGCCAATACATCCGGAGAAAGCGTGCTATCAGCCTTACACAGCTTTTGAATCCAATAAGCCTTCCCCTGAGAAATCCCATATTTAGCGGCGATCGCTTCCAGTTCCTCCGTTGCGGTGAGGGACTGGCTGAATACTGAGCCGGAAACCGAAAGCTCCTTCAAGCTGGCGTTAATGCCTTCGGTCAATTCTTTTTGAAGCGCTTGCTGTTTGGCAGGGTCGCTGTTATCCACCGTGAGGAGGATAGAATTTGTATCATCTGTTAAATATCCATTTTGCACCATGGAACCGATCACGGCGTTTACGGCGGTTTTGAGATTCGTGCCTTTCAGCTCCATTCCTTCCAGAAGAACCTCTGCATCTTCATTCAGCGCATTGGCAGAAAGGACTTTTTCGCTGCGGTTCACTTCCAGCTGGATGCTGGGGTTCACATCAATGCTCACTGCGGTATCCACCGCAAACTGGTATTGATAACCGGTATAAGCTCCCACCGCCAACACCAGTGCGGCTGCGGCTCCAATAGCCCAATTGCGAACGGTATGCTTCTTTTTATTCTCAAAATTCTTCGTCATGTCGATCACCTTTCCTCTTTCCATTTTTCTTGCGGAAAGAATCTGAGGCAGGACATCAGGAGTTTGTTCATATACAGCCTGTTTCAGGCGATTCTCCAGTTCTTTTCTGTTACTTGCCATTACGCCATTCCTCCTAACTGCTTTTGAAGCTTTTTCAGCGCACGGTAATATTTGGAAAGGACTCCCGACAGGCTCATTCCTGTCATAGCTGCAATCTCCCGGTGTTTGAGTCCCGAAACGGCATGCAGCATTACAATCTGCCGTTCTTCTTCATTCAGAATTTTAATTGCCGTATCCAAAATCATCCGGTTTTCGGTTTGTTCCGAAAGTTGCGCTGTGTCTGCTTCTTCGGGAATGTCTTCCACAGCGGTTTCCCGTTTCCCCCTGCGGAGCCGTTCATAAGCCAGATTTCTGGTAATTGTCAGAATCCAGGCCATGGGGCTTCCCACAGGCTGATAACGTTCCGCATTGGCATCAACAGCCAGAAACGTATCCTGCATAATTTCTTCCGCATCTGCATGATTTTTACTGATTGAAAGGGCAAAGCCGAAAACGGCATGTCTGGTTTGCTCGTACAAAGAAGCCAGAGCTTCCTCCTCCCCCAAACCAATCCGCCGAATGAGTTCCCTCAGTTCCGGTGCTGAGGCCCGTTCCCTTTGCGTATTTTCCAGTGTTGACGTCAAACATAAGAAAAACATGATTTTTATCCTTTCACCCTAATAATGCACAAGGAAAGCATTTTATTGCAGGTTTTTCAAAAAAATTTTTTTCATCACTCTATAGGAAGTATAGCACAGTGTGATTTCACTTTGCAAGCATCAGGAGTTTGGTTGATTCCAATATTTCACTCTCATTTTTCAGGCTATGTGTGCAATGATAAAAAGGCTGATTTCTTTCAGCACAGCATAGCTTGGGAGGTGCAGCCATGATTTTCGGTGTTCCTACCTCTTATTCTGCCGGATATGGTAATAGCTTCTGGGTTCCGCCTTTTGCGGTTGACGATCGGGATGTCACTGCTTTGTCACCTGATCTTCAAAGCGGAATCGAAGAACACCTGGATCAAATCCATTCGGAGGAAGACATGCGGCGTGTCATCCGTGAGCTTTCACTCCGCAAATAAAGATTCTTCCAACACAAAAGGACTGTCGCCGCACATGCAGCAACAGTCCTTTCTTTTTAAATTTTATAATATCTCTCAGCCATTGTGATGGACTCTCTGTTCCTGAGCGAGCAGGCCGTTCCCCGCAAATTCGGGTTCGAGCACCACAGCTGTTTCGGAACGGATTCCAATAGAAGAATACACCAGCAGGAACAAGGCACCAGTTTGCAGCCACACAACGGTAGTATCTGTCATTCCATGCAGGAAAGTCATACAGCCAAATACCAGAAGCAGCACTCCGGTGGAGGAAGCAATCCCCTTCCGCATTCTGGCAAGCACCATGCGGAGCTGATAAAGCACAAAAAAGCCGATTAAACCAGCACCAACAATGCCATAATTCAGAATGGTGTCCAGAATCAGGTTATGGGCATGATGGGTAGCATATCCATTAAACTGGGTATAAATCAACTCATAGGTCACCGGACCCTGCCCAAAGAACAGATGTTGACGGATTCCCTGGAGTGTGGTCATCCAAATCGAAAGGCGCTGATCCATGGAGTGATCTGCATCTCCGGCACGGGGGAAAATAATGGGCAAAACCGTGAGAGCCGCCAAAGCTGCCAACATTCCAATCACAGCAAACACGAGAAAATATTTATAACGTCCACGGAGCAGGAAAAACAGCAGAACGCCGGCACACACCACCGCCGCCGCCGAAATGCTGGCGCAAAGATAGATACCAATCATGGAACTGGCCATAACCAGCATATAGAACTTTCGGTGAGCAGGATTTCCAAAAAAGCGATAGAGGGCAATCAAAGCCATAAATTCCATTAACATTCCGTAGTAATTGGGGTTCTGGCAAACCGACTCTGCACGCTGTACCGAGCCAATTCCTTCGTAATAGATCAATTGCCCGATTGCTACAATTGTAGTAGACAGACTGCAAAGGCAGGCAACATCCATCAGGGTGTTGAACAGGCGCTGGGTCATAAAAGAACGAATGTAGAACATCGTCACAATAATGGATAACAGAAGCAAAGAAACGCCTGCTCCAAAAAAATTCTGATATAAGATCGCAACCAGCGACCAGCCGCCCACCACCAGCAGAATCATCCGGCTAAACGGCTCGGCCAATGCATAACTGCGGCGGTACCGATTGGAAAAAACATAAATCGCACCCAACACCATAAAAACAGCGGTGAGATAATAGGGAAGGAAAATCGAAACTACTGCGCCAAACGCAAAGATTTTATTTTTCTTATCATTCATTGTCTGTTGACTTGTAATAGTAGTCAAGGAACAAACCTCCTTCCGCAGCCAAAAGCTGCAAAACTCGTTTTGTCTGATTCTATATCTTTCGCTTTTTGGAAAATTTACCAGGATTTTACAAAAAACCATCTATACGCTTTACGTCAGTTAACTATTATATCATTTTCAAAATAGAAAACAATGCCCAAATTCCATAGCTTTTTCTAAACACTTTCCCCTATACATTGGTGAAGATTACAACTTATTTGACTAATATTTGAACATTTATACAAAGCCTGTTATTATTCATGATAATTTCACGAAAACCCAGTATAATGACAGCATTAAGAATTTGGAAGGGGAAAACAAAATGAATGGCGAAAACACACCTTCTCCAGAGCGCTTTTTTCCAGCCGCAGAACAAGGCCTGCATGAAGAACAGGTTCAAAAGCGCATGGAGCAAGGACTCTATAATGGAGAAAATGATATTAAAACCCAAAGTGAAGGCCAGATTATTTTAAAAAATATCATCACTCCCTTTAACATATTGAACTTTATCCTTGCGTTACTCGTATTACTGGTGGGCTCTTATAAGAATATGCTGTTTATGGGCGTTATTTTCTGCAATATCCTGATTGGAAGCTTTCAGGAAATCCGTGCGAAACATACTATCGATAAACTCTCACTGATCGCCGCACCAAAAGCCCATGTTATCCGCAGCGGCAAAACAATAGAAATTGCCGTTTCAGAAATTGTGCTGGACGATGTGCTGGCGCTTTCTACCGGTGGGCAGGTGTGTGCCGACTGCATCCTGCTGGACGGAGAATGTGAAGTGAATGAATCGCTGATTACCGGGGAATCCGACCCTATTTTTAAAAAGCCCGGTGATATGCTGCTTTCGGGCAGCTTTATTGTCAGCGGAAATTGCCGAGCCCGTACGGAACATGTTGGCAGCGAAAACTATGCCAACAAAATCACTAACAGCGCAAAATATGTCAAAAAGCCCAACTCTGAAATCATGTACTGGATTAACCGGATTATCAAGTGGGTGGGATTCATTATTCTTCCTATCGGAATCCTGCTGTTTAGCAAGCAGTTTTTCCTCACCGAAAGCGGTTTTCAAGACAGCATTGTCAGCACCGTTGCCGCTCTGGTTGGGATGATTCCCGAAGGGCTGGTTCTTCTCACCAGCGTAGTGCTGGCAGTCAGCATCATCCGTCTTTCCAGCCACAAAACACTGGTACAGGAACTTTTCTGTATCGAAACGCTGGCACGGGTAGACACGCTCTGTTTGGACAAAACCGGAACCATCACAGAAGGCTGTATGCAGGTGGACGAGTTGATTCCCCTCTCTGACTGCCCCAAGCAGGAACTGGAACAGGCGTTCTCTGCACTGGCCGCCAATCTGACCGACAGCAATCCGACTTTTTTGGCCATTCAGGAGCATTTTTCCCATTCTCCCGGCTGGCATTGTCTTGAAACTCGGCCTTTTTCTTCGGCCCGCAAGTGGAGCGGCGCTTCGTTTGACCAGCACGGCACCTATGTTATGGGAGCGTCTGAGTTTATTCTCAAAGACCGCTTTGAGCTGGTGCGGGAACAGGTGGAAGCCTGTTCCAAAAACGGGCAGCGTGTTTTGTTGCTGGCTCATTCCAGCGGAGCCTTCCGGGAAAAAGAGCTTCCTGAACATATCACGCCTTTGGCATTGATTCTTCTCAGTGATAAAATCCGACCGGAAGCCCCCCAAACGCTTCGGTATTTTGCCGACCAGGGCGTTGACTTAAAGGTTATCTCCGGCGACAATGCTGTTACCGTCGCCAACATTGCCCAAAAGGCCGGACTGGAAAACGCACATCGCTATGTAGATGCGACCACTCTTACCACACCGGAAAAAATCCGGGAGGCCGCCCGGCAATATTCCGTGTTTGGGCGGGTAACACCGCAGCAAAAGCTGGAACTGGTCAAAGCGCTGAAAGCGGACGGCCACACCGTCGCCATGACCGGTGACGGCGTGAATGATGTGCTGGCTCTGAAGGAATCCGATTGCAGCGTTGCGATGGCATCCGGCAGCGATGCCGCCCGCACGGTTTCACAACTGGTGCTGCTTGATTCCAACTTTGCCTCCATGCCCCGTGTGGTACAGGAAGGGCGGCGCTCCATCAACAATCTCCAGCGCTCCGCTTCCCTGTTTCTGGTAAAATCCATTTTCTCTGCGATCATTGCCTTGTGCTTCATCTTTATTGCTATCCGATATCCCTTTGAACCGATTCAAATGACGCTTATCAGCGCCCTTACGATTGGCGCTCCCTCTTTTGTTCTGGCTCTGGAACCCAACCGGGAACGGATTCGTGGAAAATTCATCATCAATGTGATTCAAAAATCACTCCCCGCTGCTTTGACAATGGCTCTCAACATTCTGGTGCTGGCAATCTTATATCGTCCGCTTGGATTTTCAGACGACCAGTTTTCCACCATGGCTGTCCTGATTACTGGCGCCACCGGCCTCATGATGCTGTTCCGGGTATGCACCCCCTTCAACCTGCTGCGTGGATTTCTGATGGGCGCTATGACGCTGGGCTTTGTTTTGGCAATCCTCCTTTTCCCCCACTTCTTCAGCCTGGTGCCGCTTACACTGACAATGGCGATAACGCTTGTCATCCTGCTGGTTTTTGCCGTAGGATGTATCTCCCTGTTTCTACACCTCATCGACCACCGCATCGTTCCACGCCTGGATGCAATCAGCATTGAGTTTCAAAAGCAATCCCGTTTCTGGGGCATTGTCAGCCGAAGATTTTTCCGGAAATTCAGAAAAAGAAAATAAACACAGAAAAGCCGTGGATGGACACCGGATTGGGTGGCCGTCCACGGCTTTTTATGTCCTGTATTACCGATACTTATACCTTTACATAGGCGGCGCTGGCATATCCGATCACACCTCGTACTTCCACCACATACCAACCTTGCCAATAGCCCAACACCGTGATGGTCTCTCCCTTTTGCGCCTGTGTCAGCACCGGAGAATCTGTGGACGGCTTCTTTCGGATATTCAGCGGGGTAGACTGTGTGACAACCGTACCCTGACGGGGCGGCTGAGGATCTGCAATAAAGGGAATCCCAAAATAGATACAAAGCCCTTCTACAATATTGGCGGCAATTTCCTGAATGTTGTCCTTAATCCATTGGGCATCCTCCAGATTATCGTGATAGGCGATTTCCATGAGGACTGCCGGCGCATTGGTTTTGGTCAACTCCACCAGCTTGGTGGTGGGAACCGCTTTCACTTTTTCCGGGGTAGGAGAAATCTTTTTGAAATTCTGCGCCAAAACCTCTGCCGCACGCTTTCCCAGCGTACTGTGGGCATAATAATAAACATCTGTCCCCCGAATCTTTCCTGCCAGTTCTTCGGGCGCAGCGTTGGAATGGAGCGCCAAATGCAAATCATAATAGCCGGAATTTGACTCCCGAATCGCATCACCCAGCGTCATTCCAATCCGATTGCGGGTAAAACGGATTCCCGAAGCTCTCAAATACGGCTCCATGGCGTCTGCTATCTGATTCATTACGGTTTGCTCATCGCTGCCGTTGATATATTTGTTGAACGGCTGCAACGAAGGGCTGAGATAAATATTGGGCATTTCCTGTCCCACCTTTCATAAAAATACAGATTTACTGACTTTCTAAAATCCCCGACAGGAACTTTTCTCCTGAAACTCCGTGTGGGCGAAGATATCGCCCCAACACCAAATGCTCCTCCTTTTTGGAAATCTGGTTGATATGGCTCTCACAGGTAAAAATCCCACGGAACCCCATTTCCCACACGATCTCCTCGGCGCCGTCTGAAATAGCGCCAAACGGGAACACAAAAACCGAAGGCGTATACCCGGTTTTTTCCGCAAACTTCTCCTGTAAGCCCCCTACATCTTCCCAAAGCAGACGGCGGTATTCTTCCATACTTTCCGCACGCAGCTTTTGCGCTCCCAAGCGCCCGTTTCGATTGGAATGAAGGTCATAGGTATGATTTTGAAATTCCACCAGCCCAGAATCCATCATCTCCTGAATCTGCGGCCAGGTGACATGGGAATAATTGGCGTGGTCATCATTGGCACCGGTAAAACGGTCGGTACAGCTTCCAATGGGGGCAATCACTAGCTTCATCTGATATTGCTTTGCCAGCGGATACGCATAAACATAGTTGTTGTAATATCCATCATCAAACGAAAGCACAATCGGTTTCTCCGGCAGATTCCCTTTTCCATCCTGCCAGTTAAAAACATCCTGCATATGTACCGGCGTGTATCCCTTTTTCTGAAGATAACAAAGATCCTGCTCCAATTCATCCGGTGAAATTACATATTTCCCCTGATAGGCAGGATCTTTCAGCAAACCATGGTACATAATGACCGGCAACGATCGAGTATCTTTTCCCGCAGCTTTTACAGAAGCCCCTGTATTCACGCTTCTTCCAGCCAACACGCCACAGCTTGCAACCGCCAACAATAGCACCAGCACGGAAAGAAAAATTTTTTTGGACTTTGCAAAACTTTGAAACATAAAAAAGCAGCCCCTTCCTTCCATGATACCATCATAGTCGAAAAGGAGCTGCATTATTCCTCTTTTTCAGCAGAACCCGGTGAAAAATACCAATAGGTATGAAACCCAGACTGCTGTATTGTAGCATCTTTCGGCACCTGCCGAATCATATTCCAGCAATTGCAAAAATCCCCCGTACACGAAACCAGGTGCAAAGCGGAAGCCGTAAACCAGATTCCGTTCATAGCGGGAAAAATCACCCACGCTGTCAGCGGCAAAAGAGATAACAAACACGCCGGCAACAGCGAAACCCACAAAAACCGTTGGCGGCTCATCGGGGACGTCCCCGTAACAAAAAGGGCGCCGCCGTGTAGGGAAATCCACAGTCCACACTCAGCGCCACGGGGATAGGCCGCCGCATGGAGCAGCTCGTGGGGCAGCAACAGAAAAATCGACACCACAAGCCCGCCCCAGTGAAAAAATCCGCTCCATCCGGGGAATCCCCAGCAGAAACAACGTAGTGCGTCCGCCAACAGCACCGGCACCATGGCGGCCGGAAGGAAGCGCACCGCCTGCCGGTTCACTTCTTCCAGATTATCGGGTTCCCGCAGGCATACGGCGTTTGTGGGAAGTTCTGCTTTGGGAAGCTGTTCTTCCCGCTCATAGCTTCCCTGCCATGTCAGCCTCAAAGCGATTCCTCATCCTGAGGGATACCGGCTTTCTCCAGAATAAATCTCAAAATACGGCGGGTTACTTCTGTTTTATTGATTTCACACAGCAGCACATGCCGTGCTTCTGGATACAGTTCCCAGTCCACGGTGTGTCCGGTGGCTTCCAGCGCCTTGATTACCCGAAGCACGCCCTTTCCAAAATCGCCCACCGGGTCTTTCTCTCCCGAAAGAACCAGGATGGGGATATCGGGGACTTTGTTCGCCCAGACTTCTCCGGCAATTTCGCCCTGTAACAACAGGATATCCCGATATCCCGAAACCGTAAGCTGAAAACCACACAATGGGTCAGCAGTATAGCGGTCTACTTCGGCAGTATCACGGGAAAGCCAGTCATTAGGAGTGCGATTCGGCGCAAAAAATTTATTAAACCGCTGGGTAGACAATCGGGCAAACAGTGGGTCGTGCCCTTTAGGGCCTTTTTTCTTTACAATCTTCTCTGCCAGCAGACACTGAGATTTCCATACCAGTTGATTGGGGATTTCCCCTGTTCCCAAAATGATAGCAGCGGCCAGCTCTGTGCCGAACCGGGCCAGATAGTCCCGCACCAGAAATGAACCCATACTGTGTCCCAGCAAAATCAGCGGCACATCGGGATGCTCCTGCCGCAGGATGGTAGAGAGCTTCTTCATATCGCTTACAAGGTTGTGACAGCCGCCCTCTCCAAAATAGCCAAAAGCACCGCCGCTGGAAACAGAGCGCCCATGCCCTAAATGGTCATTAGCCGCTACCAGAAAACCCTGTTCCGCCATCGTATAGGCAAAGTCCTCATACAAGCCGCTGTGCTCAGCCATTCCATGGGCAATCTGAATGATTCCACAAATATCGGACGCATCTCCGGGCGCTGTAATCCGAACCTGAATCCGCTCTCCCGGCACAACAGAAGCAAACGAAATATTCTTTTTCATAATATCAGTAACCGGCATAGGTTTCACCCTTTCACCCAAATCTACTAAACCAACAGACACAATGTATCCATTATTATTTTTTATTATAAAATTCTCAAAAAAGCCTGTCAACTATATGGAATTTCCATTCTGTAACTTTTCTGTGAATCGCATCATTCCCCGATTCCTTCCAGCCCTTCCAGCGAAAACGGCGGGATAAACTTCTTTTTGGCAGCCGAACGTCCCTGCATATACCCATCCAAATCGAGCCGGAACAGAGCGTCCCGCACCTTTTCATATTCTCGTTTGGTGATGACCCGGTTGATTTCGGGGAACTCTGCCGCCCGGCCGCAGGGGACATATTGTGCCATCAGGCTGACTGGATTTTGTGGGAGATGTTCATGAAGCCATTCGAGAACCGCTATGGAATTGCGGGTATTCCCCGGCAATATCAGATGGCGCACCAACGTGCCACTTTTCATCATGCCGTCGTCGTCATATCGGGCCGGTCCTGTCTGGCGTACCATTTCGAGGATTGCCTGGGAAGCACAGGTAAAGTAATCGGGAGCACCGGAATACTTTTGGCCAAGCTCATCGGTTGCATATTTCAAATCGGGCAAATAAATATCCACCAACCCCTCTAGCTGTTTCAGGGTTTCCAGCGATTCATAGCCTCCGCTGTTATACACGATGGGAACCGGCAGTTTTTCGATAGAAAGCGCCTCTGCAATTGGAAGTGCAAAATGGGTGGGGTTTACCAGATTGATGTTGTGCGCCCCCTGTTCAATCAGGCGCAAAAACACCTCATGCAGCTCTTTTGGGGTAAGAATCTTCCCCACTTCCCGCTGGGTACTGATGCTGTAATTCTGACAAAACACACATTGCAGAGAACAGCCGGTAAAAAACACCGTACCGGAACCCCGTGTGCCGCTGATAGCGGGTTCCTCCCACTGGTGCAGCGCCGCCCGTGCCACCACCGGCAGGACTCCCATTCGGCAAAAGCCGTTCCCGGTGGTTTCTTCCCGGCGCACTCCACAGGAACGTGGACACTGGGTGCAGGACTCAATCACCATGCCGTTCTCCTCTTTCCTCTTTGATTTCCAAAAACGCCGCCAACCCGCCACGCTTGCCGCCTGTCGCACGGTGGGAGAACAATAAATCACTATGGCACTGGGTACATACCCCGGCAACCGAAATATGGCTTTCCGGGATTCCTGCATGCAACAGCACCTGCCGGTTACACTCCCACAAGTCAAGCTGGTATTTTCCGCCCTCCTTGGGGAACACAAATGCCTCTGGGTGCAAATGAGTCAGCGCCAGAAATTCCTTTGCCACCGGCTCATCCACTTCATAGCAGCACACCCCAATGGACGGCCCAACTGCCGCAAACATGGCTTCGGGACGGCTGCCAAATTCTTCGTGCATCCGCTGCGTCATCACCTTGCCCATCTGCGCCACCGTCCCACGCCAACCGGCATGTGCCAGGCCAATGGCACGGTGTTCGGGGTCGATAAAATATAACGGAACACAGTCGGCATAATAGGTAACCAGTGTAACACCCGGCTCATTGGTACACAGGCCGTCTACGCTTTGTTGGTCTTTGGGACGCCAGATGCCCACGCCCCGTTCCTCTTTTCCAACTCGCCGCACCACGGTATGGTGATCCTGTGCAGACGCCGTCAGGCTCTCCGGCTCAAACCCCACCGCTGCACAAAGGCGGCGATAGTTCTCCCGCACTGTTTCGTCGTCATCCCCCCGGCCAAAGCTCAGGTTCATGGTGGAAAACTCCCCCTCGCTCACGCCGCCTTTGCGGGTAGAAAACGCCTGACGAACCCAATTAAATTGATAAAATGCGGGGAACTCCAAATATCCCACGCCTTTTTTTTCCTGATATTCCATATGATGAATTCTCATCCACTTGCAATCCTTTCCAAATCGTTTTCTTTCATGATACTCAAAACTGAACGCAGAATCAAGGGAAACAAGCAGATTCTAAAAAGGCCCCCCGTTTTCTAAACAAAAAACAAACAGGCCCCCAAAAGGAAGCCCGTTTGCAAAACAGCATTTGATTAAAAATAATATCCTGCATCACACAGCTGCTGAAAGCACCAATTCACCTCGTCGTCGCTGAACAGCTGCCCATAGGCAGATTCTGTTACAGCTGCTTCCGGTGAAAGCTCCAAATGCCCAGCCTTTTCCAGCCCGTCAAACAATTCAGAAAGACGTTCCCGGCGGATCAGCTCCTGCATCACCCGCACGCCGCCGTCTTTTTCCACCTGCGCCGCCAGACGCTTCCCTCTCACTCCAAGAAGTTCCGCTTTTTGAATCCGGCTCAGTAAATCCTGCGTAAATTTTTCTTCCAGTTTTGTCATGGCAATCACCTCGTTCCAGCCTGATCTTTCATTTGTTTCAGTACCTGCATTGGAATACATTTTTATTTTATAAATTTATTCCAGCCACAAGTTTCCCGCAAAAATTCCGGGAAGGGGGTGTCGATGAGATCCAAATCGGCATCATAGAAAGCGATATAGATAACTTCTCTGGTTTCTTCCGAAACCCCAACAAAAACCATCTGATGAGGATACATCATTTCGTAGTGTTCCATCGAAAGCATCCGAAACGAAATCCCATCCATCGAAAACTTCGGGGCCTTTCCGTCTTCCAGCGGCTCCTGCTGAAATACAAACTGATTTTCCAGCTGCTCAACCCGTGACTGAAAATCCTCCTGTGCATACTGAACCTGCATGGTATAGCTTTCGCTGATAAAAAACAGATCCCGTTTTTTGTAATACTGGAAGCGAACTTGTCCATTTTTCTCCAGTTCTGAAACAGGGGGCAGCATCTCATATTCCTGCCTGATTTCTTCATAAAAACCCGTATCATCCGAAACCTGTTCACTCCCGGCAATCATTCGGATTCCGAATAATACAAGCACGAGCAGCAATAGTGTCCCCACTGCTATCAGGCATCGTTTTTTCCAACGCTTCATAGAAAGAAACCTCCTTTTCGTGTCCGAATAGACAACCCATCATCAATCTTCTGGAGCCTTCCGGCCATAAAAGGCAGAAATGCTATTCAAGGGTTTCCATCATCTCAAAAAACTCGTCCCGGCTCATCATGGCATTGAGAATATGTAACAGCCCGTTAGGAGAAAGGCGCTGGGGAAGCGACAGCTTTTTTTGCAGCCGCATCCTCTTTTCGCTGCTGCCCTCTCCGCCCGAAAGCCCGGCTGCAAACAAATCAGCCTTGGTGATCGGCTCCTTTTTTTCTGGCGGGGAATCCTGTTCCTCACAGCAAACGCCAGCCCGTTCCAACGCCTGACGAATCACCGAAGCCGGCACCCCTTCAACGCCCAGCTTCCCCTCTTTCGAGGCTTTCTGTTTTCTCTTTTCCTTGCCGAACAGATCGGGGATATAGGCGTGACGAATCTGATTTTTGGGGATGCAGCCTGTAAGATAATTTCGGATTACAAATCCCGCCCCATCACTGTCTGTCAGCACCAGCAGTCCTCTGGTAGCCGCCAGCTGGCGCAGCAAAGCCATCTGTTCCTGATCTTTAAAGATCTGAAACCCATGTGTTTCGATAATCAGCCCATCGATAATGGAGGACAGCTTGATTTTATCATACTTTCCCTCCACAATGACCGCTTCTTTTATTCGTATCAATCCTGTCTCCCCTTTGCCGTAATTACCATTATCCGGGCTATCATTTCTTCCAGCAAAATCCGGCTCTCTGTGCGGGAGCTTTTCAGCGCCAGATCTGTTCGCAAAAGCTCGGACAAAATCTGCCGAAGCTGCTCGGTGGAAAGCCGCTTGACCTCCCGCTCTGCATTTCGCAGCCGAAACTCTCTGCCCTTATACTCCCCGGCAAAGCTTTGCGCCAAATCCGTTACTCTGGCGCCGCTTTGCACAGCAGAGCGCACCCGGTACATGTCAACAAAAGCCGACGACAACACTGCCAGCACCGTAATCGGCTCCTCATTCTGATAAAACATCTGATCTAAAAGCTGATAGGCCCGGTTGTATTCTCCCGCTACCAGCGCACGGGAAAGCATAAACACAGTGGTTTCGGTGCGCCTGGCCACCATTTTTTCGATCAGTTCTCCCGAAATTTCCCCCTGCATCACATAAGCACACAGCTTCTGTATCTCATTATGGAGGGACTGCATATCTTCCCCGCACAGCTCCACCATCTTCCGTGCGTCACGCCGGGAAATCGTACAGGATTTTTTGGAGGCTTCCGCACAGAGCCATTTTTCCAGCTCTGCCCCTTCCCGGTGGGCAAAGGAAACCGTCCTGCCATATTTTCCCGCCAGCTTGAGCAGGGCATTCCAACGTGTCGCCTTTTTTTCGGGATTGGTATTCGGCTGATAAATGACTAGCACGGTGGATTCCGGCACTCCCGCCAGCAGCTCCTGCCATTTGGAATAATCCGAAGCCCGAAGGCTGTCCGGTGCCAAGTCTGACACTGCAACACACTTTTGCTCTGCCATAAAAGGGAGCGATTCAACCGCTGCTGCGATATCGTCTACGGAAGCCGTACCATCAAAGCGTTGAAAGTTAAAATCGGGAAACGGCAATTCGGCCGTCACTTTTCGGATTAACTTTCGGGCGTTTCGCCTTACCAGATATTTTTCCTCTCCATATAACAGATACAACCCCGACAAAGGACCCGACTCCATATGCCTTTTAAAATCTGCTTCTGCCATTTGCGGCATGTTACATCCCCCTTCCAATCCTGGCTTCCCCTTCCGGCGAACAGGTAATCACAAAATATCCATATCGTTCTGTAACCATCATCTTGTCAAATCCAAACTCCTGGCTTTCTTCATCCAGTATAATTGCCGTTTCCGGCGAAAGAAGCTCTGGGTTTTCGAGTGTTCCCAACAACCACAAATAGTCCGGAGAGCGCCAATCTTCTGGAATCTCTGCCGCATCACAGTTTTCTTCACACACCAGTATCGTAACACCGTATACGGTCAGAAAACAAGCGTCTTCGCTGTATCCGGAAACCGCTAGACAGTCCTCCCAAATCTCGCCGGATTCTTCCGACATCCCATATTCGTAATCGAGATGATTGACACAATGGGAAGCCAGCTGATAACTGTCCAGAGGACCGCCCCACAATACAGCCCCTCTGCCACCTTTAGAGGCCAGAACGCAAATTTTCCCATCATAATAAAAAGATTCAATCGACACGCTGGAGCCAAAGAAATAACAATGTGCCGCTAAACCAACAATCAGACCTGCCAGCGATATAGCCACTGCTTTGGGCAACAGCTTTCTCCGGTTCTTCATCATCAGGCAAATGCCAACCAGAAACAATAGCAAAGCGATCCAAAGATATACAAAAGAATAAGATGCGCCAACCACCGCATAAGGAACGTTGGATAAAAGCGAACTGACCACATCCTCATATCGTGCAAGCAGCCCCGCCACAAGCCCTGCCGGAGACGCCGCCGGAAGACAAACCAGCCCCAGCAGAACCGTGACTGCGCCTGAAATCAGCAAAGCGGTTCCTGGAAATACCAGTAACAAGTTGGAGAAAACCGCCAATACTGAAAAGGTTCCAAAAGAAAAAATACAAATTGGGACGGTAAAAATCGACGATGCCATTGTGAGTGAAACAGAATCACAAATGTATTGCAGAACTTTCCCGGAGCGGGTGACGGTCAGGCGCATGGGAAACCGGGAACGAAACCATCTGGACAGTCCGGGATAAAACAGCTGGATTCCCAAAGTGGAGAAAAAAGAAAGCAGGAAGCCGATATCTCCTACTGCAAAAGGATTTCCCAGACAGATGAGAAACGCTGCAACGCCCAGAGAATTCAGGCCATCCGGTTTTCTTTCAATCAATTCTGCAATCAGATACAGAAGAAACATCAAGCCACTTCTCAAAACAGAATACGAGAACCCGGTCAGTGCCATAAAGCCCAACACCACAGGAATGGTAAGAGCACAGCAAACCCTGCGGGGAATCCGCATTGCCTGCAACAGCCACAAAATCGCCTGAATCAGCACCGAAAGATGTAAGCCCGAAACCGCCAGCAAATGGGACACGCCTGCCATACGAAAACTGGTTTCGAGATCTTCGGGAATTCGGCTTCTGTCTCCCAATACAATCCCACTCACCAACCCGGCTTCCCGTTCGGGCAAAAGCGAGAACAACACATCCTCCATCCTGTCACGGGCCAGAAGAAAAGCATATTGCCATGGCTTTTCGTCACATCGCTCTATGGAAACGCCCTCATATTCATAAAGAAAGGCTGATACCGTAATCCCATGAGCAGCATAATACGGACGAATGGTTTCTTCTGGCAAATAGAGGTGGATTTTCCCCGAAAAAGAATCATACGCATCTGCTGCCAATGCGTTTTGAGCGGTCACCCTCACTTTTCCGGGAATTTCCACCTTTTCTCCATCTAAATCTTCCGCTTCCATCACTTCGGCTATATAAATGAAGTTACGCCCGTTATCTTCTGGGCGTTCTGTAATTCTGGCTGTCACCAGCAAATCCTGCCCATCATAAACGTCCATTTTGGAAAACTGCGGGACAAAAGTAGAAAACCAGAAAAAGGAAAGGGCAGCGACTGCCAGCGTGAGCGGCACCACTTTTACCAGACGCAAACTGGGAAAGAACATGGACACCACAAACGCCGCCAAAAATCCTCCCGCAATCCAAAGGGAATATTCTCCAATACAAAAAATAGCAGCCGTCAGCGAGAGTAAAAGGGTAAATCCTACACACGCAAACGGCCGCTTCATGAATCATGCTCCTATCCGTCAGAGAATTTCAGGCGGTAGTATTATTTAAAAAACAAGGGCAAGGGTTCCAGGAAAATAATATCATCCCGTTCCGCAGCATCACCCTCCGCCAACACCGTAGCTCTGCCTACGATATTTCCACCGAATTTCTCCACCAGCGCTTCCATCGCTTCCAGAGATTCTCCGGTGCTAATCACATCATCCACAATCAGGACACGTTTGCCCTGAATGGCTTCCCGGTCTTCTTCCGACAAATACAGCTTCTGCACATGATCGGTGGTAATAGACTTGACCTCCACATGGATGGGGTTACGCATATAGGCTTTGATTCCCTTACGGGCAACCACATACCGGCGGCCTCCCTGACGTGCCATCTCATAGCAAAGCGGGATTCCCTTACTCTCAGCGGTTACCACCACGTCGTGTTCTGGAGAACGCTTGAGCAGTTCTTCCGCCGCACGCTCGGTGATTTCTACATCGCCAAACATCACAAAACCGGCAATGTCTACCGAGTCACTGATCGGGCAAATCGGGAGATCCCGTACGCACCCGGCAATGTCCATACGATAGTACTGGCGGCCATCTTCTTTTGTAATTAACTCTGCCATTGCAGTATTCACTCCCTGAGGATTCATTCAACATTCAATCAATTCTTTATTAACGGCCATCAGCCGGGAGGCCACTTCATGGAACGGCCACCCAACAGGTGGAAATGCAGATGCTGGACAGTCTGTCCGCCATCTTCTCCGCAGTTGTTGACAATACGGTAGCCTTTCTCCAGCCCCAGTTCCTTTGCCAATTTGGCAGCCACCACGAAAATATGGGAAACCACCTTGCTGTTTTCTTCTGTCAGCTCATTGGCAGAAGAAATATGATTCTTGGGAATCAGCAGGATATGAACCGGTGCCTGCGGGTCCAAATCATAAAATGCCAAAATCTGGTCATCCTCATAGGCCTTTTTGCTGGGAATCTCCCCATTTGCAATTTTACAGAAAATGCAGTCCATGGAAACGCCTCCTTTACATCTTCATTCGCCACTATTTATTGTAGCATATTCCCAAATAAATCTCAAGCTTTCCGGCACTGGTGATAGGGGGCGCACGGAGAGGTGCGCCCAAACTTTCTCCAGCCGTATATCGAACCCTTCCCTCAGCGGGAAGGCTGAAAACCAGATTACATCATATTGCCGATAATCTCATCGCCAGCTTGCAGAGCATCATCCAGCTTGGTAACATCTTTGGTACCGGCCATAGCAAAATCGGGCTTACCGCCGCCGTTGCCGCCTGCTACCTTAGCTACCTCACGGACAATTTTACCAGCATTCAGGCCCTTGCCCTGTGCCTCTTTACCCACGCTGACGGCAATATTGGCCTTATCCTCCTGAGCGGAAATCAAAATGGCCACCATATTGGGACGGGCATCACGGAGCTTATCACACATGGTGCGCAGGGAACCGGCATCAATATTCTTAAAGATGGCGGAAATCACCTGTACGCCCTTTACATCACGGGCAGAATTCAACAGATTGTTTGCCTGATGAGAAGCGAGTTTTGCGTTCAGGGTTTCGATAGTGCGGTCTTTTTCCTTCAATTCTGCACTCATCTGCTGCGCTTTATTTGCCAGATCGGCAGGATTGTTCACTTTGAGAGCAGCTGCTGTTTCATGGATGCTGTGCAGGGCATTTTGAATCATGGCAAGCGTCCCCACACCGGTCACACCCTCGATACGGCGAACACCGGCAGCCACAGAGGACTCGCTGACAATTTTAAACAGGCCCAGACGGGCGGTGTTGCTCACATGGGTACCGCCGCAGAACTCACGGGAGAATCCATCGTCAACACTGACAACCCGGACGATATCGCCGTATTTTTCTCCAAACAGAGCCATAGCGCCCAGCTTCTTGGCTTCTTCAATGGGCATCTCTTTCATTTCTACCGGCACAGCTTTGAGGATTTCCTCATTGACCTTGGCTTCCACCTTGGCCAGCTCCTCGGTGGTGAGGGCGGAGAAATGGGTGAAGTCAAAGCGCACATGCTCGCCATTGACCAGCTGACCGGCCTGTTCTACATGGGTGCCCAGGACTTCACGCAGAGCAGCCTGTAACAGGTGGGCAGCAGTGTGGTTCCGCATGATGGATGCACGGCGGTCTACATTGACCTGTACTTCTACTTCGTCACCCACTTCCACAGCACCGGCAGCCGCCATGATTTCATGCAGATATACGCCGCCATGGTTCTTGGTGGTATTCAGCACATGCAGGTCGGCGTCTGCGTCGGAAATCACGCCGGTATCGCCTACCTGTCCGCCGCTCTCCGCATAAAAAGCGGTACGATCCAGTACCAGTATGGCTTCTTCGCCGCCCACAACGCTGTCGGCACGCTGGCCGTCCTTCACAATAGCCAGAATCTTGGCTTTGCAGCTCATGCTCTCATAACCCACAAACTCGGTAGCGGGCAGACCTTCGAGCACGTTGCTCTCGCCTTCCCAAGCATCGGCGCCAGCGTTCTTGCGGGCATCACGGGCACGCTCCCGCTGCTCTTTCATCAGCTCCTGGAAACGCTCCTCATCAATACTGGTATTCTTCTCCGCCAGAATTTCACGGGTCAAATCCAGCGGGAATCCAAAAGTATCATACAGCTTGAAAGCATCTTCGCCGGAAAGCACACGGGCAACAGCCTTGTCAGAGAGGTCGCCGGCAAAGTTCTCGTCAATGAGGTCATTGAGCATTTGCAGACCCTTATCGATGGTTTTGGCAAAGCTCTCCTCCTCCACACGAATCAGCTTGAGAATCATATCACGCTTTTCTTCCAGTTCGGGATAGGCCGAGCGGTTCTCAGCGATCACCGTTTCCGCTACCTCAGAGAGGAACGTGTGGTTAATCCCCAGCAGACGTCCATGACGGGCAGCACGGCGGAGCAGACGGCGGAGCACATAGCCTCTGCCCTCGTTGCTCGGCATCACGCCGTCGCCAATCATAAAGGTGGTGCTGCGGATGTGGTCGGTGATCACACGCAGGGAAATGTCCTTCTTCTTATCCTCACCATAGGTGATACCAGCGATTTTGCAGATATGCTTCATGATGTTCTGCACGGTATCCACCAGGAACAGGTTGTCCACGTTCTGCATGATGCAGGCCAGACGCTCCAGACCCATACCG
>CAJFNK010000047.1 GCA_904394685.1 Candidatus Heritagella gallinarum | reverse complement strand
GGAGATGATCACCAATCCACAGCATCCCTTACAGTGTAGCACAGCCCTTGGAGAGGGGCTTTAATAACTACTACTCTATAATACAAAGGAGAAAATCATTATGGAAAGATTACTTGAAATTTTAGAGGAAATCCAGCCCGAAGTTGATTATGCCACCTGTACCGATTTGGTAGACGGACATCATCTGGATTCATTGTCCATTATTTCGCTGGTAGCAGAGCTGGAGGATGAATTTGACATTACCATTCCCACCGTGGAAATTATCCCCGATAACTTTAATTCTGCCGAAAATCTGTGGAAGATGGTCGTGCGTCTGCAAGAGGATTCATAACAATGTTTACGTTCAATTCGTATTTTTCCATTCAATATCTGGCGCTATTATTGCCCTTTACGGTGGCATTGTACGCCTTTTTGCCCCAAAAAGCCCGCCGAGTCGTTCTACTTGGTTCCAGCTATGTGTTTTTCTGGGCAATTAGTGGGAAACTGATCGCCTATCTGCTCTTTTCCACCCTCTCGATTCACCATATCGGGCTATGGCTGGCCAGTATCCAGGATGAATGTGACCGCACTGTACAAACCGTGCCGAAAGAATCCCGCAAAGAGCTAAAAGCCCGTTTTCTCTCTAAACAGCGTGTGTTCATGGGCTTTGCCGTCATTCTACATATCGGGATTCTTCTCGTCCTCAAATACACGCCTTTCTTTACTTCTAATCTCAATAGCCTTTTTAAACTTTTCCAGATTCCAATCGAGATGGAAATCCCTTCTTTTGTGCTTCCTATCGGCATCTCGTTCTATACGCTTCAGGCGGTGTCCTATCTTTTTGACGTATACCGCCGGAAAATTCCGGCAGACCGGAACCTATTCCGTCTGGCTCTGTTTATGGGATTTTTCCCTCAAATCATGGAAGGCCCTATCTGCCGCTATTCGGATACAGCACAAAACCTGTGGGAAGCTCCCAAGCTGCAATGGCACAACCTGACCTTTGGCATGCAGCGAATCCTTTTTGGCATGATGAAAAAAATGGTGGTGGCCGACCGTCTGAACCTTTTTATTCAAAATGTCTTTGGCGCTTATGAGTCCTATGACGGGTTTGTCACGGCGATTGCCATGGTATGCTACACCATTCAGCTCTATATGGATTTTTCAGGCACCATGGATTTGGTAATCGGCAGCGCACAGATTTTTGGCGTCAGGCTGCCCGAAAACTTCCAGCGACCCTTTTTCTCCCGCACCATTTCGGAGTTCTGGAAACGCTGGCATATCACCCTGGGCACTTGGTTTAAGGATTATATCTTCTATCCCCTGAGCATGTCAAAACCGCTTAAAAAGCTCACCTCCCGTTCCAGAAAGCGTCTGGGGAATCATTTTGGCCCGTTGGTTTCCGGCTCGATTGCCCTGTTCTGTGTCTGGCTATGCAACGGTCTCTGGCATGGCGCCGGCTGGAATTATCTATTCTTCGGTATGTACCATTTTGCCCTGATTCTCTGCGGAAGCCTGATCGAGCCGTTTGTCATTCGCCTGACGGGCGCACTTCATATCCGGCGTGATAGCCTTCCCTACCGCATCATGCAGATCATCCGCACCGGGATTCTGGTTTGCATTGGTGAGCTGTTCTTCCGTGCCGAAGGGCTGCGTGCCGGACTCACCATGTTCCAGAAGATGTTCACCGATTTCAGCCTTGCCACCTTCCACGACCGCACCCTGTTCTCCTTTGGGATGGACAAGTTTGATTTTCTGGTGGTGTTCCTTGCTATGGTTCTCATCTTTATAATCGGAATCTGGCAGGAAAAAGGAAAGGTGATCCGGAAACAGCTCTCTGCAAAACCGGTTGCCGTCCGTTTTGCGGTTTATTACCTGTTGATTTTGGCAATTGTCATCTTCGGCGCCTATGGCGCAGGTTATATCCCGGTTGACCCCATTTATGCCGGATTTTAAGGAGGGATTTTCATGACCTATCTCAAACGGGGCGTCTCTGTGGTGCTGTTTTTGGCAGGGCTTTTCGTCCTGCTTCAGGGCTTCTCCTACCTGTTCCAGCCCAAAAACAACATGAAAGAATTCGGAATGGAAAATGTTTGTGCTAACGGGATTTTGGGAGAAAAAGAAAACACGATCGATGTACTGGTATTAGGGGATAGTGAGTCCTACTCCTCCATTACACCTATGCAAATCTGGAAAGAAACCGGATACACTACTTATGTATGTGGCACGGGTGGTCAACCACTAGATTATACCGTTACTATGTTACATCGTGCTTTTGAACATCAAACTCCTAAAATTGTTATTCTTGAAACCAACGCTATCTTCCGAAAGGTTTCCCCTGCCAAAGCAGCTATCACCAAGTTGTCTACTTATTTACCGGTTTTCCAATACCATAACCGTTGGAAGTCATTAAATTGGAATGACTTCACTGGAAGTATAAAATTCACTTGGACAGATGATTACAAAGGATATCATTATGATAAGCGAACAGTCCCCAGCAAAAGAAATGACCACATGAAACCTACCGAAGTAGTTGCTTCCATTGAAAAACTCAACCTCCAGTATATTTCTCAGATTCACTCCTTTTGCGAAGAAAACGGAGCGCAGTTGATATTTCTCAGTACACCCAGCACGGTCAACTGGAATTACAAACGTCATAATGCAGTACAGGAGCTGGCCAGCCAGTTGCAATGTGAATACATCGACCTCAATCTGATGACCAAAGAGGTTCCAATTGACTGGAAAAAGGATACCCGTGACAAGGGCGACCATCTGAATCACTCCGGCGCTGTCAAAGTCACCCGATATCTATCGCAATACCTTCAAGAAAAGCAGCTTTTAATCGATCATCGAGAAGATCAGGCATACGCCAAATGGAATGATTCTTTAAAAAAGTATGAATCTATCATCAAAAAATAAAAGACTTGCCGCAAATTAAAATATGCGGCAAGTCTTTTATTTTTGAGAGTATTATTTTCTTAACCTATTCTTTCAATTTCACAGCTTTCAACATTTTTTCATGTGAAAACACCATCAAAAGAAGGATTGCCAATAAATAAATCGGCAGCAGGGTGATGCTGATATGATTGGCAATAAGGCCAAACACAGGCGGCATCACACAGTTTCCTACATAAGCACTGGCCATTTGAACCCCAATCACCGCCTGAGAACGTTCAGCACCAAAATGAGCGGGAGTGGAATGAATTACACACGGGTAAATAGGGGCGCATCCCAACCCGACGAGAAGCAAACCCGCCAGAGAAACGATCTCCCCCATTGGCAAAAGTAATGCGGCAATTCCCACCAAAACGATCATCTGTCCCATCCGAATCAGTTGTGTATCGCTCATTTTGATTGTTAAGAAGCCGTTCAATACCCGTCCGATAGTAATTCCCACAAAAAACAGGCTGGCAAACGATGCAGCTGTTTCACTGTTTACCCCTTTATGTAGTACCAGGTAAGAGCTCGCCCACAAGCCTGTGGTCTGTTCCAGTGCACAATAACAAAAGAAGGCTATCATAATTTCTTTAGCACCTGGAATTCGGATAATCTGCTTTAGTGAGAGCGGTTTTCGCTCCGAAACTGGATTTCCATCTTCTGAGGCTCCTGTCCTGTTTTTCCAGAGGGGTAAGCTCAAAAACAACCCCGCTGTCAACACTACCTGAATCACTCCAATCAAACGGTACCCCATTGTCCAATGTTGTCCGCCCGACAGCACATATCCCATAATATAAGGGCCAACTGAAGCCCCAATGCCCCACATACAATGCAGCCAACTCATATGACGACTGGCATAATGCAGTGCCACATAGTTATTCAGGCTCGCATCCACACTTCCAGCTCCCAATCCATAAGGGATAGCCCAAAGGCACAGCATCCAAAAGCTGCTGCTAACAGAAAAACCAAACAGTGCGGCAGCCGTTAGAGCCACGCTGAAAGCAGTCACTTTCCCGGTGCCCAATTTTAAGGTTAGACGATCGCTCATCAGGCTGGATACCACTGTTCCAGCTGAAATGACCATGGAGATGATTCCCATATACGAAACCGGGACTTCAAATTCCTGATAAATAGTTGGCCATGCTGAGCCGAGCAAAGCATCTGGAAGGCCAAGACTGATGAACGAGAGATAAATAATCGCTAAAAGTAAATGAATCATAATAAATACTTCCCCATTTTTATTTCCATATCTCTTTTTTCAGTAATCCCCTTCACTTTTCTGCCCGGAGTGTACAGGTAGCTCCCCATTTTCCGATAACCTTTATGGAGGAAAAACCTGCTGCTAACAGTGCCTCTATTTCGTGTTCTACTGTCAAGGGGGTATCATAATGATAGAATACCCCTTCCTCTATTTTCTGTTGGCAACGCAATCGATTTAGCTCTTGGCGACAACGCACTTCTTCTTCCTCAGAAGACGCAAAATAGTCTGTTAGAATAAAATAACCATCTTTTTTCAATGCTCGACGAATTTTTTCATATAGCGGCTTTTTTTCATCCTTTGTAAAATGATGCAGAGATTCAACTGAAACAACCGCATCGTAGCAGCTGTTTCCAAAAGGAACATCAAAGTAAGAGCCTTGAAGCAATGTGATCGGTTTATTGGGGAATTTCTCTCTCAAGGCTGATAGCATCCCTTCTGAAAGATCAATCCCAGTGATTCTGGCAGAGGAATTCAGATTAAAATAATAGCCAAGTTCCAGTCCGGTACCGCATCCCAAATCTAAAACTTCAGCTTCTGAAGTCTGAGGAAGGCATTTTGCTGTAAAAGGATAAAAGCTCTTTGCATCATCAATCACATTCAGCTGATGTTCATCATAGCCGTCTAAACGATTATTAAAAAACTCATCCATTTTTTCAAGCATTCTATCGCTCTCCCTGTGTAATAAACTAATTTACATTATTATAGCATACCTCGTCTTTTTTTCAATTCTCTGTAATTCATGATGCCGGAGTTAGTTTAGAAGCTATATCGTAAAAAACATCATCCAGTATTTTGCATACCGGATGATGTTTTTTCTTATGACTATAACTATTATAAATTCAGCTTTACCGTTTCCCCAGCCTTTGCGGTGACTATACGCTTGGTTTCCTGTTCCGGATATGGATATAATGTTACCGTTGCCTCTCTGGTAAAGTGGAGTTCCAGCAAGGTAACTTTTCCTTTCTCCAAGGTAGCAGAAACCAGCACACCGTTTTCCGCCCGCAGATTATCAAAAGAAACAGTTTGCTCAACCCATTCCTCTGGGATTGCAGGGAAGAGCCGAATTTGATTTTCTTCGCTCTGGAGCAACATTTCCTGTAAGGCATCCGCAGCGCAGAAGTTGCCCTCCAATGTAAACGGACGGTAGTGGAAAAGAGAAGTTCCCCTCTTTTTATAATCGCCGTTGAGGTGGAATCCATTTTGTGAGCAGTGGTTTCTCCAGAATGTTTCCAGCTGATAGGCCGCACCATTACCATTTCGCTGAATCGCATACAATTCTGCCATCCAGGTAAAGGAATAGCCTACCCAATATCCCGTTCCCAGACGTTCCAAGTCCTCAATGGTTGCGTCAATAATTCGGCGATTTTCTTCCCCTTCATACGGAATCAGCCGCAGCGGGTGAATGGCCATCGCATGTGAAAAATGCCGGTGGGATTCCTCCAGCCTTTCATCCGGGCTGACCATAAGCACTCCATTTTCCGTTACTGCCAGCTCCGGCAGCTTGAGCAAGACTTTGTGCCATTTTTCTTCCTCTCCATTCTCTAACTCCTCTGCCAGCTTTTTTAGTGTGCCAAATAGATAGCGCATGAGTGACAAATCATAATTGCTGTTGGGGGTTACAAAAGACTGGATATGGTCGTCGTGAATTTCCGGACTACTGGAAATTGGCAAATAATACAGCCCATCTCGCTCCTCCAAAAGGCCCAGGATACATTCAGCGCTTTGAGAAAGGTAGGGGTATGCTTTGTTAATAAGAAAGTCCCGGTCGCCGGTTGTGCGGTAATAGCGCTCAAATGACTGGCACAGCCAGAGCTGATTGGTGGGAGAAAGCGCATACATTCCCCAGCCTCCCAAGGGTTGTCCGGTCAGGGTCATGACAGAAGGCAGGCAAAGCCCCTTGGAATGATAGAAGCTTTTGGCAAAATCCCGGCCGCAGTCAGCCATATTCCAAAGGTAATCCAAAAAGCTCTCCCCTTCGGGAAGGTGGTTGGCCTTTAGATAGCTGTAATAGCTCAGCTGCGTGTTCAGGTCATGGTGATAGTCCCCCTTCCAGGGCGGCAGGGAACCATTATCCGCCGTCCATACGCCTTGCAGCGGCATCGGATAACACCCTTTGCGGGAACAGGAGGCCAGGAAATACTGGGTAAGATACCAGTTCTTCTCAAAAAATTTGTCAGGAAGCGAAATACTGCTCTGTCTCCAATATTGCTCCCACCAGTGGCAATGGCTTTCAAAATTGACTTCATATCCTTCCTGTAACGCAGTTTGCAGCTTTAAGATTGCCTGCTGCTGCCAATCAGAGCCATCCAAGGAACTGGCGATCAGATAGACAATTTCCGTATGGTCATGATATTCCTGGCTTCTGACAAACACACCATAGGAAAAATCCTCTGTGATTTTCTGCGTAAAGCTGCACGACTGAGGAACTTTTGTAATCACGGCAGGTTCATATTTTAGTTGCTGTAAAGAAGCGGTATTCACACTGCTGCTTTGACTTGCGCTGTTGATTTCATTTTCTCCCTTTATGCCATACTGTGGGTTTTCGACCCAATACCGAAAACCGTTTTCGGAACAGTCAACCGAGATAAATCCCAATTTATTCTCTGCATGGAGAAAACTCCGAAGATGGATTTTATCCCCAATAGTAATCAGAGCCTCCGCTTTGGACAAATCCAGTTCTGAGCGGACGTTTTCGTTACACAAAAAGTCGAAAATCAATTTTCCGGCGGGCAGCTTGGTGGGAACCAGATGATTATAAGGAGCGTCAAAAATACGGCGAATCTCCTCCTCTTTCCCCTCTCTTGCCAGCCTGACCATATTCTCATAAGTAAATTCTTCAGAAAATACGCCTTCAAACGGGGTGTTATCCCAGATATCTCCTCTGTCAAGACTAAAACGTAGGCCGTTGGAATCGCCCCAAATCAAAGCGCCGCATAGTCCATTTCCCAGAGAGATTGCTTCATCCCATTGGGTAATATTCTTTTCAAACACAAGGTTTGTATATGCCTGTGGCATTCCTTTTTTCATAGTACTCTCTCCCATAACAGAAACAGCCGGCAAATTATAAAGAAAAGAAATTTCTCCATTATATTTGCCGGCTCCCTCTATTCTTTTACAAAATTAATCTCTATTTTTCTCCAATAGAATAATTTTTCCCTTACCGGGTTCAATGGTGACCACCGGGGTTTCCGAACAGGATTCTTCTGTCTGGAAGCCTTCGATTTCAGGAATACGGAAGCTTACGTTGCCGCTTTCAAAAGGAAGTTTACTAAAGTCAATTTCCACCGGAACACTGACCGTTTCAGCATCCCAGGAAGCCACCGCAATCAGGGCACGATCCTCCTGTACAAAGGCAGTTGCTTTGATGTTGGGATTGGGAAGCGACACGGGGCACTGTTCAGACCACCAGCCCTGTACGGTGCAGCCTTCCATTCCAAACTCTTTCCACAGTCTCCAGATGGGCAGCGGGCTTCCACCCTCCGGCCAGTTACACCGGGGCGTCATGCCAAAGACCATTCCACGCCATTTGTTACCGCCACGATGCAGCATATCACCCATCAGGCCAAAGGGAATTCCGGTGACTTCTGCAAGCCAGTATGCCGGAGAGGTGCCTTCATAATCAAACGCCTCGCCAATCCACAGGCTATCCACACTGGGGAGAAGTTCCATGTATTCTCCCAGCACGTTACAAAGCCCATACTGCGGATGGAAATTGTTGCCGGAATGAAGGTCGATCAAACATCCCTTCTTGGTCTGGTTCATGACCTTTCTCACACGTTTCATGATCTGGCGGTCATATCCCACTCCATCCAGATAAATTCCATCAGCATCCAGCTCACCCACCAGCCAGCGCAATCCTTCCAGATAATAGTTGTGCCAACGGGAAAGTCCCACTGTCGCAACGGAGCAGTCATAGTCCTTATCCTTAAAGATCGTCTGCCAGGCAGGCACATATCCCTCTGTAAGATGCTCGCACACCCAAGGGCCGCCGGTGCTGGGGTTGGAAGTATCCTGATTGAAGAACTCATCGATAAAGTGCTCCGCTACCCGGAAAGAATGGCCTTTCATCAGAATCTCATCGCCCAGGCTGCGAATCACCCAGAATTCAGCGGCATGGGTCGTCAGCTCACGAACGGTATAATACAGCTTATACCGCAGTCCCATCTCGTGCGCTTTCTGGATTTCCTTCTTCAAAGGCTCATCCTCACAGAAGGGATAGTTAATATAGCGATTATAGCGCTCTCCCTGATGGAGGTTGACCACCGTTGCCCCACCAGCCACAGAGGACTCCAGATCGAGAGATTTTTCACTGGGATGGTCGTAACGGTCACGCCAGTGAGCGTCGCTGTTCAGCGGGAAAAACGGGGAGGGAAGCAGGGCATACCGGAAGGTGATGCTTTCTCCCTTTTTCAGAGTTCTTTCCCCTGTAAAGGCCACAAAGTGAAGGCCGTCTGCTTCACGGGTAATTCTGCATCCGCCTTTTCCATGATTGTCCCAGCTTTCGGGCAACCCGATTTCCTCATAAGTATACAGTTCCCACACGTCCTGTGTGTGCTTCAGCTTGATATGAAGGCCACCATTAGCGCCGCCTGCCCAGAGGAAATTGTTGGTTCGGTCTCTCTGCCAGTGATACTCCCAGGAATCCGGGGTTTCTCCGCCTTCACAGCCCATGCCCATCATGTAAGAAGAACATTCGGGAGAAATAGCAAAAGACAGCTGTGCATCATCCAGTGTGAGATCTTCCAGCGCCGTCACGGTCAACAGGGTATCGGCGTGGCCGTCATATTCTATGGTACTCTCCGTGTGGAGCGAAACACCCGCTCCCTGCTGTTCGGTGCAAACCACTACACTACCCGTTCCCTTTTGCTGTACCTGGTATCCATCAGAGGCCAGCTTTACAGGCTCTCCATTAGCGGTCAAATTAAAGGTAATTCCCTCGCTGAGAATAGGGGTGCTCTCCTCACACAGCTTTCCAACCGTATTATAATGGCTCTGGATGAATTTGGGCAGTCCATCCTCTCCCAACTGATACTGCTTTCCGGCGCAATCAACCGCATGTTGATCCTCGGAAACCTCCATAGGCGGGAACGGCTCCGTTGTTTCATCATCCAGCCCAATAGTGGAATTCAGCCAGCGCAGGCGGCTGAGTCTCCACAATTCGTGGTCGCCTCTATGAGGCAGGTTCTCTCCCTGCACATCCAGATCAATGTTGAACACCTGATCGCCGCAATCGGTATGGATGATTGTCTGGAACTCCAGCTTTCCGGTTTGATCTTTGGGCAGGTCTACGCCGATCCAGAAGGGCTGGATAAAATTCTCCTCCAAATCCAGTTCACGGGTAAAGGGACGACCCAGCCAGTCCACCCCTTCTGTCTGGAAGCAGGTAAGCTCTTTCTGGCTGACCATCGCTCCTTCGGGAAGCTGGAATTCTACTGTTACATGATGCAGAGGCCGCTGCGCCCACAGAACCAGCTGAAAAACATAATATTCATTTGGTTGTGCTGTGCCCGAAAATCTGGTACTCGTTCCCTTGCCTACCCAACGATAGGGAATCTCGTGGAACATCCGAACCGGATACCGGCGGTCTTCTGTAAACGCAAGCCAGGGGGCGTCTTTTGCCTCTGCCAGAATTTTCTGGCTTTCCGCAGATGTAGCGGGTACCTCCATGGGGTAAAAGCTGTCAAACTCTGTGCGGCTTTCCTCGCAGATTACTTCTGCTTCCGGTGCTTCTGCCGGAACGTTTTCCACCCATGCGGCATCGGCCTTCTCCACATTATCCCAAGTATAGTCCACGATGGGGAACCACCAGTTTTTAGACTTCTGATAATAGGGATAATAATACAGCGCATATTCTCCGGCATAAGGGGCTTCAAAGAAAATTTCTCCCTGTTCCCGTGTCAGCTTTACCGGCAAAATGTTGGCCACTTTGGTTTCTGTCTCATTGTGAATGAGTACCAGTGCGGTATTCTCCGGGTTATAGTCTCTGCGTCTCCATTTTACGCTCATATGTACATATGGCGATGCTTCCGAAACCCGCAGTAAAATCCGGTGATTTCCACGCCCGTCCTCCAGTGTCCATGGGGATGGCGCAATACGTCTTTCCAACTCCATACTGTAATCAAGTCCTTTCCAAAACCAAGTTCATTTTTACACAAGTGAACTCTTTACTCTTTGATCTTTTTGTAGTCATATTCTTTGAATGAATCTGTCATCATACGCAGATATTCGTCAGTCATCCCAATCGCTCTGGGCTGAGGGTAGGTTTTGGCGATAAACCCTCCATAAGGGGTAGCAAATGCCTGTATCATTTCCTCTACCCTCTCGTCAATTTGAGTACGATTCATCGTCAGCGTTCCATGTCTTCCCCATAGGTAATTCCATTTTCTGTTCGATTGGAGTCAAAATTATAGGGGATTCTCGGCGGGTCTTGAAACCGCACCGCACGTTTTACAATTTCCCTACTGGTCATATCCGTTCCACCTTTACTTGCATTTTCAAAACCACGTATACTTTTCTGATGCTGTATAAACAAAAATCGGAACTCTGAAACCCGGTTGAAATCTATTATGGTTTCAGAGTTCCGCAAAAGCAGGATCGTATGATGAACCCGCAAAACAAATCAGATTCTGTTTATTTTATGAACGACTGCATCAGCACATTTTCAGGACTTCCTGCAAGCCATCATAGTAAGCAGTACACAGACTCTTTGCCCCGCTCTTTTCGATATTTCCTCCGCCAATTCCAACACTGGCAAAGTTACACAACCGCAGGGAAACAATTCCGGCTCCGGAATCCTCCAGACCCAAAATATAGGGACGATCAGATTCATCCAGACCAAGTCCTACACGAGCCGTTTCCGCATAGAGCCACGGGTGGGGCTTGGGTGCCAGTTCTCCGATGGTTCCGGTCTGCCCCTTGATCAAAGCCGTACCGGCGGTAATAATGGCGTCATAAAAATCGACAGGGTCTCCCATATTCAATGTCTTAAAGGCGGAAATGATTTCCGGCATCGCTTTTACATATAGCCCGGAAGTCACCAGACCGATTTTAATGTCACGAGCTTTCAGTTCCATCAAAAACTCTTTCAGATAGGGGGCCGGGGTGAAAGCTCCTTCTTTTCCACGGCCATGAAGAATCTCGTTCATCTCATATTCCGTAGTCTGGGTATAAATCAGACGAGCTTCCTCCACCGTTTTATCGGGAGCATATTTCTCAATGCAATACAAAAGATGTTCCGAAACAGAATGGCCGGAAACATACGGGACGTCGCACTGCTCCAAGGTAAACTTGGGATTTTTCAAAAGCCCCGCCATTGTTCTCTCAATGATGTACATCCAGAATTCTTCGCTGTGTACGCTGGTGCCGTCCAGATCCATCAGCACTGCCTTGGCCTTCCCGGCATATTCAATCGGACGCACAGGATACAGTGCGGGATATCCCATTGCAGAATAGACATATCCCAGGCAGTGATCCCCCATCTCAATAAAATCTGTTTTTCCATCGCCGGTGGCATAAATGCCCTCTACACCATTTTTTCCGGCTGTAAACATCCCGTCCGCACCTGTTTGTTTCGGGCACAGACCTGCGATTTCCTGCTGTGTTAAAATACCCATCTGATTGTCCATCCTCCTGGCTTAAAGTTCCATTTCAATTGTCATGATCTTATCCGGCTCTACGGCAACCGAAACCGTGCATCCGTCCACTGCTGTCTCTGCCACTCTGGTTTCGTTCAAATCTGTAATCCAAGCCGATTTGATCGGGTTGTGCAGCCGAAGCACTGCGTCTTTTTTCTCCGAATAGGGGTTCCAAATGCGTACCAGCAGAGAATTCCGCTCCTCGCAGCGTTTCCAGGTAGACACGCACACATCGCCATCTACTGCGAAAAAGCTCTCTGCACCGCCCAGCTCGCCGGTTTCGTGGAGTGCCTTTGCAGTCTGCACAGGCTTTACCGGACGGCAAAGCCGCTGGGTTTCACGCACGATCTCACTGTTCTGCCAATCACCGGCAAAGGGATAGATTGCATACCGATAGGTCAGCTTCTGGAGCACCTGACCGCCGTGCTGGTTGGGGAAGTCACCTGCCGAACGCATCTCTGTACAAATAATATTCCGAACAGCCCGCAGCAGGGTGAGTCCCAATTCTGTCCCGTTGGTGCGTACATCATATTCCCCGATATTCTCTGTCAAAAGTCCCAGGCCTCTGCTGCTTCCATCCTCTACACTGACAAAATTCTGCATCGGCTGGCAGGTCAACTCGTTAAAGTATGCGCCATTCTGATCACGCAGGGGGAATCTCGGTCTTCTATCCACGCAGAAATGACCCTGTGCGTCCACATTCTGGTACTCAACGCCGGTATCAAACCACACAGTCATCCGATGTCCACGAACCCGGTTCTCGATTTCAGTGGTCACCAGCAGCTTCTTCTCTCCCTTACGCAGGGTATACCGTGTGACAATCGGCTGCTCGACCATTTCTTCTGTACGCTTGCTCTCGCCAATGTGATACTTCTCCGGGCGGAGGCTGTCGGCCGGCAGACGCATGACAATGCGAGCCGCAATGGTAGCGGAAAGCGGGCCGTTTTCTTCCAGCCAAATATCTGCCGAACAGCCTGCAGAGGTATAGGTCTGGTTATGGTAGGGCGGATAGTACATCCAGTAATCGCCCACATCGCCTGTACTCTCAAAGCAGTTCTGGTTTTCAAACAGCTGGCCGGTAACCTTGTCCAGAACATTCACGGTGCCGTTTCCATTCACGTCCACACGGAGAAACTCGTTCTCCATCCAGGAAGGAGTCACGGCGATTTCGTCGCCCTTTGTCTTTCTGGTTTTCGCCCAGAACTCTGTATTTCTAGCAAACGTTACCTTGTTTTTCAGACGATACAGACGGTATCCACCGGCAGGAATCTCTCCGGTTTCAAAGAAAACCTCATGCCGGTCGCAGTCGAGCGGCCAGGGACGGGCGCTCATGTCGGACACCGGGACAGTTTTGGTGGTGCGGCTTACGTGCTGTACAGCGCAGTCGTTCCCCTCACAGTCCTCGATTTCAAATTCCCAAATGCTCTGCTCCTGCGGAGTATCCAAAAACAGCTTGACTACCTCGTTGCGGGCAAAGGGAGCAGCATTGAATACCACAAAAACAATATCATCCTTTTCCAACCAGGAGGTATCGATATGATGGAGAATTCGTTTGCAGGCATTATTCACGCCAACACCGGCAAGCTCCAGCGCCTGATTCAGGCGATACAGAACGTCTTCCACGGTCTTGTCCTGCGTTACGCCGTTAATTGAGTCATGCGGGTGAGAAAGATTAACTATTAAAAGTCAAGCCCCAAAATGAATGGTGGTGGTGAAAAAGGATAGCTCAAAAAAGGTATAGCAAAGCTAAG